>NZ_JBFRDR010000006.1:0-326828 GCF_052113885.1 Lysobacter sp. TAB13
GACGGCTTCGTGGAAGCGCTGCAGACGGTGATCGACCGTCACGACGTGCTGCGCACCGCGGTGCAGTGGGAAGGCCTGCCCGAACCGGTGCAGGTGGTCTGGCGCGAAGCGACGATCGAGGTGGAGACGCTGGTGCTGGACGGCGCCGACGTCGAAGCGCATCTGCGCGCCTACACCGATCCCGCGCATTACCGCCTGGACGTGCGCAGCGCGCCGCAGATGCGCGGCTTCGCCGCCTTCGATGCCAGCCAGCAGCGTTGGCTGCTGGTGTTGCTGCAGCATCACTTGATCATGGATCACATCACCAGCGACCTGCTGATGCAGGAACTGGCCCTGATCCAGAGCGGCCGCGGCGATGAACTGTCCGAGCCGGTGCCGTTCCGCGATTTCGTCGCCCAGGCGCGCCTGGGCGTGAGCGTGCAAGAGCACGAACAATATTTCCGCGAGATGCTCGGCGATGTCGAGGAACCGACCGCGCCGTTCGGCTTGAAGGACGTGCAGGGCGGCGGTCAGGACATTCGCGAGGCGCATCGCGTGGTGGACAGCGACTTGTCGCGCCGTATCCGCGCGCAGGTAAAGGCTTTGGGCGTGAGCGCGGCCAGCGTATTCCACTGGGCCTGGGGCCAGGTGCTGGCGAAGACCACCGGACAAGAGGACGTGGTGTTCGGCACGGTGTTGTTCGGACGCATGCACGGCGGCTCGCGCGCGGATCGCGCGATGGGTTTGTTCATCAACACCTTGCCGGTGCGCATTCGCCTGGGCGAAGCGAGCGTGCGCGAAAGCATCCGCCGCACCCATGCCAGCCTGTCGCAACTGGTCTGGCACGAACACGCGCCGCTGGCGCTGGCGCAGCGCTGCAGCGCCTTGCCTTCGTCCACGCCGCTGTTCTCCGCGCTGTTGAATTACCGCCATAGCACGCTGGAACTAGACAACCTGTCCGACGCCGGCCTGGGCGACGGCGTCGAAGTCTTGGCCGCGCAAGAGCGCCACAACTATCCGCTGAGCCTGTCGGTGGACGATCTCGGCCAGGATTTCCACCTGGGCCTGCAGATCGCCTCACCGATCGACGCGCAGCGCATGTGCGAGTACATGCACCGCGTGCTGGAGCAGGCGGTGCAGGCGCTGGAGCGCACGGCCGAAACGCCGGCGTGGCGCGTCGGCGTGTTGGCCCAGGCCGAGCGCACCCAGCTGCTGGAGCAATGGGGCGCCGCGCACGCGGCGTATACGCAAACCGATTGCGTCCACGAACTGTTCGAACGAGAGGCCGCGCGCGCGCCCGATGCGGTGGCCGTCGTTCACGACGGCCGCCACACCAGCTACCGGCAACTCAACGAAGCGGCCAATCGCCTGGCCCGCCATCTGCGCTCGCTGGGCGTGCGCGAGGGCGACAGCGTGGCGATCGTGCTGGAGCGCTCGGCCGATCTGGTTGCGGCGCAGATCGCCATTCTCAAATGCGGCGCCTGCTACGTGCCGATCGACCAGAACGCGCCGATCGAACGCCAGGCCTTCCTGCTGCAGGACAGCGCCGCCGCGATCCTTATCACCCGTTCCGATGAGACTTTGCCGCCGCTGGGCGGAGCGCGGCGCCTGGATCTCGATCTGGCCGACTTGCACGCGCTCGCCGCCGACGACCTCGGCGCGAGCGTGGACAGCGAGACCACGGCCTACATCATGTACACCTCCGGTTCGACCGGACAGCCCAAGGGCGTGATGGTGCCGCATCGCGCCATCGGCCGGGTGGTGCGCGACAACGGCTACGCGCCGTTCGATAGCGGCGACCGCGTGGCGTTCGCATCGAATCCGGCTTTCGACGCCACCACCATGGAAGTGTGGGGCGCGCTGCTCAACGGCGGCCGCCTGGTGGTGATCGCAGCCGACGTGCTGCTGGAGCCCGCGCGTCTGGCCCAGGTGCTGAGCGAACAGCAGGTGACGGCGATGTTCGTCACCACCGCCTTGTTCAATCAGTACGTGCTGGCGATACCGCGCGCCTTGGCCGGTCTGCGTTATCTGATGTGCGGCGGCGAACGCGCCGATCCGGACAAGTTCGCGCGGTTGCTGGCGCACGAAGGCCCGCGCCATCTGATTCACTGCTACGGCCCGACCGAGACCACCACCTTCGCCACCACCTGCGAGATCGGCCGCGTTCCCGAGTCGATGAGCAACGTGCCGATCGGCGGGCCGATCGCCGGCACCTCGGTGTACGTGCTCGACGCGCACGGCGAACCGGTGCCGCAAGGCGTGGCCGGCGAGCTCTACATCGGCGGCGTGGGCGTGGCGCTGGGCTATCTGAATCGTCCGGAGTTGACCGCCGAGCGTTTCCTCGACGATCCGTTCGCGAACCGCGCGGGTGCGCGGATGTACCGCACCGGCGATCTCGGCCGCTGGCTCGAGGACGGCACGATCGAGTTCCTCGGCCGCAACGATCATCAGGTCAAGATCCGCGGCTTCCGCATCGAGTTGGGCGAAATCGAGGCCTGCCTGACGCAGCAGCCCGGCGTGCGCGAGGCGATCGTGCTCGCGCGCGAAGACAATCCGGGCGACAAGCGCCTGGTCGCGTATGTGGTCGGCGATGCCTTGCCGCACAGCGCGGAATTGCGCGCGGCGCTGGCGCAGGAACTGCCCGAATACATGGTGCCGGCGGCCTTCGTGGCGCTGCAGCGCCTGCCGCTGACGCCCAACGGCAAGCTTGACCGCCGCGCCTTGCCGGCGCCGGACGGCGACGCCTACGCTCAGCGCAGCTATGAGGCCCCGCAGGGCGAGGTGGAAACCGCGCTGGCGCAGATCTGGGCCGAGCTGCTGCAGGTCGAACGCGTCGGCCGCGGCGACCATTTCTTCGAACTCGGCGGGCATTCGCTGCTGGCGGTGCAGATGAGTTCGCGCGTGCGCCAGCAACTGGGTCTTGAAGTCGCGTTGTCGGATCTGTTCGCGCAACCGGTCCTGCACGAATTCGCCGCGCTGACCCATCAAGCCGCCTCCGGCGCGCAGCCGGCGCTGCAGCCGCAGTCGCGTCCGCCGGTCGTGCCCTTGTCGTTCGCGCAGCAGCGGATGTGGCTGATCGCGCAGATGGGCGCGCACGCCAGCGTCGCCTATCACATCCCCGGCGGCCTGCGATTGCAGGGGCCGCTGGACGTGGACGCGTTGCAGGCGGCGCTGGACAGGATCGTGCAGCGGCACGAATCGCTGCGCACGCATTTCGCCGTGGTCGATGGACAACCGGTGCAGCGGCTGAGCGATGCGGCCGGCTTCAGTCTGATTCGCCAGGACATGACCCAGGCCGACGATGCGCAGGCCGAGGTCGAATATTGGAGCGAAATCGAGGCGGAAGAACCGTTCGATCTGGGCACGGGGCCGCTGGTGCGCGGGCGTCTGCTGCGCCTGGGCGAGCAGGAGCACGTGCTGCTGCTGACCATGCACCACATCGTCTCCGACGGCTGGTCGATGGGCGTGCTGATCCATGAGCTCGGCGTTTTGTACCGCGCTTATGCGGTCGACGGCGTGGCCCATGCGGTCGATCCCTTGCCGCCGCTGCCGCTGCAATACGCCGACTACGCCGTGGCCCAGCGCCAGTGGCTCGATGCCGGCACCGAGAGCCGCCACCTGGATTACTGGCGTTCGCATCTGGCCGGGGCGCCGGCGATGTCGAGCCTGCCCACCGACAAGCCGCGTCCGGCCGAACAGAATTTCAAGGGCGGCATGGTCGAAGCGTGGCTGCCCGCCGACGCGAGCAAGGCGCTGGCCGATCTGGCCCGGCGCGAGCACGCGACGCCGTTCATGGTGTTGACCGCGGCGCTCAGCGTGATGCTGTCGCGCTACAACGCGCAGACCGACATCTGCCTGGGCACGGTGGTCGCCAACCGCGACCGCGCCGAGTTCGAGCCGATGATCGGCCTGTTCCTCGACACCCTGGCGATCCGCACCCGCATCGATCCGCAGCAGCGCTTCGAAGAACTGCTGCGCCAGGTGCGCGCCAATCTGCTCGGCGCCTACGCCCACCAGGGCCTGCCGTTCGAGCAGGTGCTGGACGTGGTCAAGCCGGCGCGCAAGGCCGGCGTGCCGCCGCTGTTCCAGGTGATGCTGCTGATGCAGAACATGCCGATGGAGCATCTGCAGCTGGCGGGCCTGACAATGCAGGCGTTGCCGCCGCCGGAACACACGGCCAAGTTCGATCTGACCTTGTACGTCACCGAACGCGACGGCGCGCTGCATCTGGCCTACGAATACAGTCAGGCGCTGTTCCGAGAGGAAACCATCGAGCGTCTGGCCGGGCATTTCAACCAACTGCTGATCGAGCTGAGCCGCGCACCGGCCACGCGCATCGATGATCTGTCGCTGCCGGGCACCCAGGCGCTGGCCTTGCCCGCGACTGCCGTGAACCGTTCCGACAGCGGCGAACGCATCGCGCTGTCGCATCACCAGCAGCGTCTGTGGTTCATCGACGCCTTCGAAACCGGCAAGGTCTACGAGACCTCGCCGGTCTACCACAACGTGCCCTTGCTGTTGCAATTCGACGCCGGCGTATCGGCCGAGCATATCGAGGCCGCGCTCAATGCCGTCATCGCCCGTCACGACGCGTTGCGCATCTCGATCCGCAGCGACGGCACCCACGCCTGGCAGCAGGTGGATCGCGACGGCTCGCTGACGCTGTCGCGCGTCACCGTGCAGGGCGAATATCTGCTGGAAGCGGCGCTGGCCGATGCCGCGCGGCCGTTCGCGCTCGGCCGCGACCGCCTGCTGCGCGCCACGCTGTGGCGCGGCGACGGCACCGATACCTTGTTGTGCGTGACCGCGCATCACATCGTCGTAGACCGCCCGTCGATGCAGGCGCTGGCGCGCGAACTGGTGCAGGCCTGCGCGGCTCTGATCGAAGGGCGCAGCCCCGATCTGCCCGCGACCGGCCTGCAGTTCGGCGACTACGCCCATTGGCAGGCGGCGCAGACGCCGGAGTTCATCGAAGCCGGATTGCTCTACTGGAAGCAGCAACTGCACGACCGCCTGCAAGCGCTGGAACTGCCCTTGAACCGGCCGCGGCCGGCGGTGCATACCTTCACCGCCGCGCGTCACGCCTTCGCCCTCGACAGCGAACTCGGCTCGCGCCTGCGCGCTCTGGCCGACACGCGCGGCGTGAGCGTCGAAGACGTGCTGCTGACCGGTTTCAACGCCTTCCTGCGCCGTTACGCCGGCCACGACGAACTGGTCATCGGCACCGGCGCGGCCTGCCGCGGCCATGCCGGCTTCGAAGCCCTGGTCGGCCCGGTCGCCAACTTGCTGGTGCTGCGCACCAAGCTGCCGGCGCACTGCAGTTTCGAACGCCTGCTGCAATCTCTGGCGCATACGCGCCGGCGCGCCCTGCAGCATCAGGACATGCCGTTCGAACTGCTGACGCGCAAGCTCGATCCGGAAAAGGACATGAGCCGCACGGCCCTGTTCGACGTATTGTTCCAGTACGACGAAGACAGCGGCCGGCCGATCCGCGCCGGCGCGGTCGAAGCCTTGCCGCTGGAAACCAACCTGGGTTACGGCAAGTACGACCTGCACCTGCATCTGTTCCCGGCCGGCGACGGCTTCCAGGCGCGCGTGGCCTATAACGCGGATTTCTTCGATGCCTGGCTGATCGAGCAGATGATGCGTCACTACGTGCGCCTGCTGCGCGCGGCGGTGGACGACCCGGCCGCGGTCATCGACGACGTAGCGCTGCTGGAGGACTCCGAACAGCAAAAGCTGCTGGCCTGGAACCAGACCGACGCGGCTTATCCGCACGACAAGACCGTGACGCGGCTGTTCGAGGAACAGACCGCGCGCACGCCGGACGGAGTCGCGGTGAGCTGCGGCGATGTCCGCCTGAGCTATCGCGAACTCAACCAGCAGGCCAACCGTCTGGCCCATCACCTGCGCGCGTGCGGAGTGCTGGCGCAGGAGCGGGTGGCGCTGTGCCTGGACCGCGGCGTGGAGATGATCGTGGCCATGCTCGCGGTCATCAAGGCCGGCGCGGCCTATGTGCCGATCGATCCGGAGTACCCGCAGGACCGCGTGCGTTTCATGCTGGAAGACGCCGGTTGCCGCTTCGTCCTGACCAGCGCCTCGCGCGCTGCGTCCCTGCCGGACACGGCGGTGCAGGCGATCGTCCTGGATCGCGACCGCGAGGCCGTGGACGCGCAGCCGTCGAGCGATCCGGCGCCGCTCAACGCGCCGGACGATCTGCTGTACGTGATCTACACCTCCGGCTCGACCGGCCGCCCGAAGGGCACCTTGCTGTCGCACCGCAACGTGGTGCGCCTGATGATCAACGACCAGTTGCAGTTCGATTTCTCCGAACGCGACGTGTGGTCGATGTTCCACTCCTACGCCTTCGATTTCACCGTCTGGGAAATCTACGGCGCGCTGCTGTACGGCGGACGGCTGGTGATCGTGCCGCACGCCGAGCGCAAGGACCCGCAGCGGTTCCTGGAACTGCTGCAGCGCGAACAGGTGACGGTGCTGAACCAGACCCCGAGCGCGTTCTACCACCTGGCCGACATCGCGGTGCGCCGCGGCGAGCCGGCGCTGGCCGCGCTGCGCTATGTGATCTTCGGCGGCGAAGCGCTGAGCCCGTCGCGGCTGCGCGAGTTCCGCGCGGTCCATCCGCGGGTCGAACTGATCAACATGTATGGCATCACCGAAACCTGCGTGCACGTCACCTTCAAGCGGCTGGAAGCGGCCGACCTGGACAGCGGCGCGTGCAATATCGGCGCGCCGATTCCGACCACGCGCACCTACATCCTCGACAGCCACCAGCGCCTGCTGCCGGCCGGCATGCCGGGCGAGCTGTACGTCGGCGGCCTCGGCGTCGGCCAGGGTTATTTGAATCGCGACGAACTTACCCGGCAGCGTTTCATCGCCGATCCGTATCGCCCCGGCGAACGCCTGTACCGCTCCGGCGATCTGGCCAAGCGGCTGGATTCGGGCGAGATGATTTACCTGGGTCGCATCGACAATCAGGTGCAACTGCGCGGTTTCCGCGTCGAACTGGGCGAGATCGAAGCGCAGCTGGCGCGCCTGCCGGGCGTGCGCGAAGCGGCGGTGATCGCACGCGAAGACCAGCCGGGCGACCAACGTCTGGTCGCGTATCTGGTCGGCGACGAAGTCCCCGATACGCCCGAGCTGCGCGCCGCGCTGGCGCGCGAGTTGCCGGACTACATGGTGCCGGCCGCCTACGTCATGCTGGCGCGCTTGCCCTTGACCTCCAACGGCAAACTCGACCGTAACGCCTTGCCGGCGCCGGAAGGCGACGCCTACGCGCAGCGGGCCTATGAAGAGCCGCAGGGGCCGGTGGAAACGGCACTGGCGCAGATCTGGGCCGAGCTGCTGCAAGTCGAGCGGGTGGGACGCCAGGATCACTTCTTCGAGTTGGGCGGACATTCGCTGCTGGCCTTGCAGATGACCGCGCGCCTGCAGCAACGCCTGGGCCTGGACGTGGCCCTGTCGGACCTGTTCGCCCAGCCGGTGCTGCAGCATTTCGCCCGCGTCGCCGGACACAAGCACGGCGAAGCCTTGCCAGCCATCGTCGCCGCGCCGCGTTCGCAAGCGCTGCCGCTGTCGTTCGCGCAGCAGCGCTTGTGGTTCATCGCGCAAATGGATCAGGCCGCGAGCGCGGCCTATCACATGGCTGGCGGCCTGCGTCTGCACGGCCCGCTGGACGTGGATGCGCTGCAGGCCTCGCTGGACCGCATCGTGCAGCGGCATGAGGCGCTGCGCACTCGTTTCGAACTGGTCGATGGACAACCGTTGCAACGCATCGACGCGGACGGCCGCTTCAATCTGCTGCGGCACGATCTGAGCGATGCCGCCGATGCCGCGGCGCAGGTCGCGCATTGGAGCGAAACCGAAGCCGCCGCGCCGTTCGACCTCGCCGCCGGCCCGCTGGCGCGCGGCCGCCTGCTGCGCTTGGGCGAGCAGGAACACGTGCTGTTGCTGACCTTGCACCACATCGTTTCCGACGGTTGGTCGATGGGCGTGCTGGTCAACGAATTGGGCGCGCTGTATCGCGCCTATGCACTGGAAGGTGTGGCGACCCGGATCGATCCGTTGCCGGCGCTGCCGGTGCAGTACGCCGACTACGCGCTGTGGCAGCGGCAATGGCTCAGCGGCGAGGTCCAGCTCAAGCAGCAGACCTTCTGGCGCGAGCAACTGACCGGCGCGCCGGCGCTGATCACCTTGCCGACCGACCGGCCGCGGCCGGCGGTGCAGGAATATGCCGGCGCCAGTCTGGATCTGGAGCTGGACAACGACTTGAGCGATGCGCTGCGGGCGCTGTCGCGCAAGCACGGCACCACGCTGTACATGACCTTGCTGGCGGCGTGGAGCGCCTTGGCGTCGCGACTGGCCGGACAGGACGAAGTGGTGATCGGCACGCCGGTCGCTAACCGCGCCCGCGTCGAAGTCGAGCCGCTGATCGGTTTCTTCGTCAACACCCTGGCGCTGCGCCTGGACCTGCAAGGCAAGCCGAGCGTGGCCGAGCTGCTGGCGCGGGTGCGCGAGCGGGTGCTGCAGGCGCAGGCGCACCAGGACGTGCCGTTCGAGCAAGTGGTGGAAGTGCTCAAGCCGGCGCGTTCGATGGCGCACAGCCCGCTGTTCCAGTTGATGTTCAGCTGGCAGAACACGCCGCAGGCGGCGCTGGAACTGGGCGCGCTGCAGTTGCGCGACCTGGATGAAGGCGAGCATCGCAGCGCTCAGTTCGATCTGTCGCTGGGCATGCAGGAAGTCGATGGCCGCATTGTCGGCAGCCTGGAATACGCCACGGCCTTGTTCGACCGCGCCACGATGCTGCGTCACGTCGACTACCTGAAGGCCGTGCTGCGCGGCATGGCCGACGATGACGGTCAGGCCGTGGAGCGCATCGCGATCCTCGATGGCGGCGAACGGCAACACCTGCTGCAGACCTGGAACGACACCGCGCGTGCGTATCCGCAACTGCAGTGCATCCATCGATTATTCGAACAACAAGCCGCGCAGACGCCCGATGCGGTGGCGGTGGAGCAGGACGGCCAGCGGCTGACCTACGCCGAACTCAACGCGCGTTCGAACCGTTTGGCTCATCACCTCAAGGCGCTGGGCGTCGGCGCGGACGATCGCGTCGCGATCGCCATGCCGCGCACGCCGGACATGCTGGTGGCCTTGCTGGCGACCCTTAAGGCCGGCGGCGCCTACGTGCCGCTGGACCCGGCGTATCCGTCCGAGCGCCTGGCCTACATGCTCGAAGACAGCGCGCCGAAGGTATTGCTGACCCACGGCGAGGTGCGGGCGAATCTGCCTGTCGTCGATGGTCTGCGGGTGATCGAGATCGATCGCGACGCATCGGCATGGCAGTCGTTGCCGCAGCACGACCTCAACGCTCAGGCCTCGCCGGTCGGCGCCGAACATCTGGCCTACGTGATCTACACCTCCGGCTCCACCGGCCAGCCCAAGGGCGTGATGGTGGAGCACCGCGCCCTGAGCAACTTCCTGCTGAGCATGCAGGAACAGCCCGGACTGGAGCGCGGCGACCGCCTGCTGGCGGTCACCACGCTGAGCTTCGACATCGCCGGCCTGGAACTGTGGTTGCCGTTGATCAGCGGCGCCAGCATCGTGCTGGCGCATCGCGAACAGGCGATGGACGGCGCCGCTCTCAAGGAACTGCTCGAAAGCCGCGCGGCGACGATCCTGCAGGCCACGCCCGCCACCTGGCGCCTGCTGATCGAAGCGGGCTGGCAGGGCGGCGAAGGCTTCAAGGCGCTGATCGGCGGCGAAGCGCTGCCGCCGGATCTGGCCGCGGAGCTGCTGCAACGTTGCGGACAGCTGTGGAACATGTACGGCCCGACCGAGACCACGGTGTGGTCGATGGTCGATCGGGTGCGGCCGGCGTCGCCGCCGGCCGGCATCGGCCGTCCGATCGCCAACACCTCGATCTATGTGCTCGATGCGCACGGCGAACCGGTGCCGCAAGGCGTGGCCGGCGAGCTCTACATCGGCGGCGACGGCGTCGCCCGCGGCTATCTCAACCGCGCGCAGCTGAGCGGCGAGCGTTTCCTCGACGATCCGTTCGCCAACCGCATCGGCGCGCGGATGTACCGCACCGGCGATCTCGGCCGTTGGCTCGCCGACTGCACGATCGAGTTCCTCGGCCGCAACGATCATCAGGTCAAGATCCGCGGCTTCCGCATCGAACTGGGCGAGATCGAGGCCTGCCTGATCCGTCAGAGCGGCGTGCGCGAGGCAGTGGTGCTGGCGCGCGAAGACCGACCGGGCGACAAGCGTCTGGTCGCGTATCTGGTCGGCGACGACATCGCCCCGACCGCGCAGCTGCGCGCGGCGCTGGCGCAGGAACTGCCCGACTACATGGTGCCGGCGGCGTACGTGACGCTGGAACGTTTGCCGCTGACGCCCAACGGCAAGATCGACCGCCGCGCCTTGCCCGCGCCGGAAGGCGACGCCTACGCGCAACGCGAGTTCGAAGCGCCGCAAGGGCCGGTGGAAACCACGCTCGCGCAGATCTGGGCCGAGCTGCTGCAGGTCGAGCGGGTGGGGCGTCAGGATCACTTCTTCGAACTGGGCGGACATTCGCTGCTGGCGGTGCAGATGGGCTCGCGCCTGCGCGAACGCCTGGGCATGGACGTACCGTTGTCGGCGCTGTTCTTCGAACCGGTGTTGAGCGCGTTCGCGCGTCACGTCAGTCAGGCCGCGGTCAATGTCCTGCCGGCGCTGGTGTCCGGCCAGCGGCCGGAACTGATTCCGCTGTCGTTCGCCCAGCAGCGTTTGTGGTTCATCGCTCAGATGGGGCAACAGTCCAGCGGCGCCTATCACATGGCCGGCGGCTTGCGCCTGCGCGGCGCGCTCGACGAAAGCGCCTTGCAGGCGGCGCTGGACCGGATCGTGCAGCGCCACGAGGCCTTGCGCACGCACTTCGAACTGGTCGAAGGCCAACCGGTGCAGCGCATCGCAAAGCAGGCGAGCTTCGCCCTGTCGCGGCAGGATCTCAGCGCCAGCGCCGATCCCGCCGCCGAGCTGGCGCAGTGCAGCCATCGCGAAGCGCACGAACCCTTCCATCTGGATCGCGGCCCGCTGATTCGCGGACGGCTGTTGCGTCTGGCCGAGCAGGAGCACGTGTTGCTGCTGACCATGCACCACATCGTCTCCGACGGTTGGTCGATGGGCGTGTTGATCAACGAACTGGGCGAGCTGTATCGCGCCTACGCCTCGCACGAGGTGCCGGCCGATATCGATCCGTTGCCGGCGCTGCCGGCGCAGTACGCCGATTACGCGGTATGGCAACGCCGCTGGCTCGACGGCGAGTTGCTGCAAAGCCAGCAGGCCTATTGGTGCGAACACCTGCAAGGCGCGCCCGGCCTGTTGGAATTGCCGACCGACCGCGCCCGTCCGCCGGTGCAGGAGCATGCCGGCGAAAGCCGCCGCTTCGTCGTCGATGCCGACATCACCCGCGATCTGCGCGCACTGAGCCAGCGCCACGGCACGACCTTGTACATGACCCTGCTGGCGTCGTGGGCGGCGTTGCTGAGCCGCTTGTCCGGGCAGGGCGATGTCGTGATCGGTACGCCGATGGTCAACCGCAATCACACCGAGCTGGAACCGCTGATCGGCTTGTTCATCAACAACGTCGCCCTGCGTTTCGACCTGTCCGGCGATCCCAGCGTGGCCGAGTTCCTGGCCCAGGTGCGCGGCACCGCGCTGGCCGCGCAGTCGAACAAGGACCTGCCGTTCGAGCAAGTGGTGGAAGCGCTCAAGCCGGTGCGCAGCCTGGCTTACACGCCGCTGTATCAGGTCGTGTTCGTCATGCACAACATGGCCGACGCCGGCCTGATCCTGCCCGGTCTGCAGATCGAGGCGATGCCGGTGGAAGAAGCCACCGCGCAGAACGATCTGTGGTGGTCGGTCACGGAGATGGACGAACGCCTGGAGTGCGAGGTGGTGTTCGCCAGCGCCTTGTTCGACGCGGCCACGATCGAGCGCTGGATCGGCCATTGGCAGAGGCTGCTGCGCGCGATGGTCGCCGAAGAAGCGACCCAGGTCAGTCGCTTGCCGTTGCTGTCTTCCGACGATCGGCGCCAGCTGCTGCACGACTGGAACGACACCGCGCAAGCCACGCCGGAACCGGCCTCGCCGGAGCACGCCGCGCGCGAGCAAAACCTGATCCATACCTGGTTCGAAGCGCAGGCCGCCCGCGCCGGCGACGCGCCGGCGGTGGTGTCCGAGCACGGCAACCTGAGTTACGCCGAACTCAACGCGCAGGCGAACCGTCTGGCCCATCATCTGGTCGCGCTCGGCGTGCGTCCGGACCAGCGCGTGGCCTTGTTGCTCGAACGCGGCCCGCAGTTGGTGGTGGCGATGCTGGCCACGCTGAAGGCCGGCGGCGCTTATGTACCGCTGGATCCGCAATATCCGTCCGAACGTCTGGCCTTCATGCTCGACGACAGCCGGCCCAAGGTGGTGCTGACTCAGCAAAGCCTGGAAGAGCAATTGCCGGCCAGCCGCGCCCTGATGACCGCCAGCGTGGTGCTGGTGGACGATGCTGCCGCATCGTGGCAGCGCCTGTCCGACGCCGACCCCGATCCGTCGGCGCTGGGCATCGGCGCGGCGACCCTGGCCTATGTGATCTACACCTCCGGCTCCACCGGCAAGCCCAAGGGCGTGATGGTCGAGCACGGCGGGCTGGCGCATTACCTGGGCTGGGCGCTGGGCCACTACGGCGGCGGCGGACGCCGCGATGCCGTGGTCTCTTCGCCGGTGGCTTTCGATGCCACCGTGACCAGCCTGTATCTGCCGCTGATCAGCGGTGGCGTCGCGCAGCTGTTGCGCGACGGCGATGAACTGCTCGGGCTGGAAAACTGGATACGCGGCGCCGCCGCGGGCCATCTGATCAAGATCACGCCTTCGCATCTGCGCGCGCTCGGCGAGCGCCTGGAAGAACTCGGCGCCGGCTGCGCAAGCCAGTTGTTCGTGATCGGCGGCGAAGCCCTGCCGGCGTCCACGGTGGCCTTGTGGCGCCGGATCAGCCCGGACTCGCGTCTGGTCAACGAGTACGGCCCCACCGAAACCGTGGTGGGCTGCGTGGTGCACGAAGCCTCGGCCGGCGTGAACGATTCGGGCTACTGCCCGATCGGCCGGCCGATCGCCAACACCCGCATCTACATCCTCGACGCGCACGGCGAACCGGTGCCGGCGGGGGTGAGCGGCGAAATCCATATCGCCGGCGCCGGCGTCACCCGCGGTTACCACAACCGCGCCGAACTGACCGCGGAGCGTTTCCTGCGCGATCCCTTCGCCGACGATGCGCAGGCGCGGATGTACAAGAGCGGCGACATCGGCCGCTGGTTGCCCGGCGGCGTCATCGACTATCAGGGCCGCAACGACGATCAGGTCAAGATCCGCGGCTTCCGCATCGAGCTGGGCGAAATCGAAGCCAAGCTGTCGCAGTGCTTCGGCGTGCGCGAAGCGGTGGTCGCCGCGCGCGAGGACGTGCCCGGCAGCAAGCGCCTGGTCGCTTACTACGTGGCCGCCGACGCGTCGGTGGACAGCCATGCGTTGCGCACGCAGTTGCAGCTGTCCTTGCCCGAATACATGGTGCCGGCGGCGTACGTGGCGCTGGAGCGGTTGCCGCTGACGCCCAACGGCAAGCTCGACCGCCGCGCCTTGCCGGCGCCGGAGGGCGACGCCTTCGGCCAGCGCGTCTTCGAGGAACCGCAAGGGCCGGTGGAAACCGCGCTGGCGCAGATCTGGGCCGAGTTGCTGCGGGTGGAAAGGGTGGGACGCCAGGACCAGTTCTTCGAACTGGGCGGGCACTCGCTGATGGCCTTGCAGATGACCGCGCGGCTGCGTCAGCGGCTGGGTCTGGACGTGGCCCTGCCGGAACTGTTCGCCCATCCGGTGCTGCGGGATTTCGCCCGCGTCGCCGGACAGCGGCAGGGCGAGGCGCTGCCGGCCATCGTGGCCGCCGAGCGCACGCAGGCCTTGCCGCTGTCGTTCGCGCAGCAGCGCTTGTGGTTCATCACCCAGATGGATCAGGCCGCCAGCGCGGCGTACCACATCGCCGGCGGCATGCGCCTGCACGGCCCGCTGGACGTGCAGGCCTTGCAGGCCGCGCTGGACCGCATCGCGCAGCGGCACGAAGCATTGCGCACGCGGTTCGAAGTGGTCGATGGGCAGCCGGTGCAGAAAATCGTCGGGCACGGCCGTTTCAGCCTGCTGCGCCAGGATCTGCGCGGCGCGGACGATGTCGAGGCGCAGGTGGCGCATTGGAGCCGGATCGAGGTCGAGGCGCCGTTCGACATGGCCGCAGGCCCGCTCGCGCGCGGACGGCTGTTGCAGGCCGGTGAGCAGGACCATGTGCTGCTGCTGACCCTGCATCACATCGTTTCCGACGGTTGGTCGATGGGCGTGCTGGTTGAGGAACTCAGCGCGCTGTATCGCGCCTATGCGTTGGACGGCGTGCCGACTCACACCGATCCGCTGCCGGCCTTGCCGGTGCAATACGCCGACTACGCGCTGTGGCAGCGGCAGTGGCTCAGCGGCGAGGTGCAGCAGAAACAGCAGGCCTACTGGCGTGAGCAACTGACCGGCGCACCGGCATTGATTACCCTGCCGACCGACCGGCCGCGGCCGGCGGTGCAGGAATACGCCGGCGCCAGTCTGGATCTGGAACTGGACGACGGCTTGAGCGAGGCGCTGCGCGCGTTGTCGCGCAAGCATGGCACCACGCTGTACATGACCTTGCTCGCGGCCTGGAGCGCGGTGGCATCGCGTCTGGCCGGGCAGGACGACGTGGTGATCGGTACGCCGGTCGCCAATCGTTCGCGGGTCGAAGTCGAACCCTTGATCGGTTTCTTCGTCAACACTCTGGCGCTGCGCCTGGACCTGAGCGGCGAGCCGACGGTGAGCGAACTGCTGGCGCGAGTGCGCGAGCAAGTGCTGCAGGCGCAGGCGCACCAGGACGTGCCGTTCGAGCAAGTGGTGGAAGTGCTCAAGCCGGCGCGCTCGATGGCGCACAGCCCCTTGTTCCAGTTGATGTTCACCTGGCAGAACACGCCGCAGTCGTCGCTGGAACTGGGCGCGCTGCAACTGCGCGACCTGGACGGCGGCGAACGCCGCAGCGCCCAGTTCGACCTGTCGCTGGGACTGCAGGAGATCGACGGCCGCATCGTCGGCAACCTGGAATACGCGACCTCCTTGTTCGACCACACCACCATGGCGCGGCATGCCGAGTACCTGAAGGCGGTGCTGCGCGGCATGGCCGATGACGACAGCCAGCCGGTGGAGCGCATCGCGATCCTGGAGGCGGACGAACGCCGGCAAGTGCTGCAGAGCTGGAACGACACCGCGCGCGCGTATCCGCCGGTGCAGGCCATCCATCACCTGTTCGAACAGCAAGTCGCGCGCACGCCCGATACGGTGGCGGTGGCGCAGGACGGCCAGCAGCTTAGCTACGCCGAACTCAACGCGCAGTCGAACCGGCTGGCGCATCACCTGCGCATGCTCGGCGTCGGCGCGGATGAGCGCGTCGCCATCGCCATGCCGCGCAGCCTGGAGATGATGGTCGGCCTGCTGGCGGTGCTGAAGGCCGGCGGCGCCTACGTGCCGCTGGACCCGGCGTATCCGTCCGAGCGCCTGGCCTACATGCTCGAAGACAGCGCGCCGAAGGTGTTGCTGACCCACAGCGAAGTGCGCGCGGACCTGCCGATCGGCGATGGCCTGACGGTGATCGAGCTCGATCGCGACGCCTCGGCGTGGCAGTCCTTGCCGGACACCGATGCCGATGCGACGGATGTCCGCGCGAATCAGCTGGCCTACGTGATCTACACCTCCGGCTCCACCGGCCAGCCCAAGGGCGTGATGAACGAACACGGCGGCGTGGTCAACCGTCTGCAGTGGATGCAGGAGGCCTACGCGCTGAGCGGCGGCGACGCGGTGCTGCAGAAGACGCCGTCGAGCTTCGACGTGTCGGTGTGGGAGTTCTTCTGGCCGCTGATGACCGGCGCGCGGTTGGTAATGGCGCGTCCGGAAGGGCACAAGGACCCGCGCTATCTGGCCGAAGTCATTCGCGATCAGCGCATCACCACGATGCATTTCGTGCCCTCGATGCTGCAGGTGTTCCTGGATGTGGCCGACACCGCCTTGTGCGCCAGCCTCACCCGCGTCATGTGCAGCGGCGAAGCCTTGCCCGGCGCATTGGCGCGGCGTTTCCGCCAGAGCTTGCCGGGGGTGGGGCTGTACAACCTGTACGGCCCGACCGAGGCCGCGGTGGACGTCACCGCCTGGTCCTGCGATCACGACGCGCTGCCGGAAAACATTCCGATCGGCCGTCCGATCGCCAACACCGCGATCTATCTGCTGGACCGTCACGGCGAACCGGTGCCCGCGGGCACGGCCGGCGAGCTGTTCATCGGCGGCGTGCAGGTGGCGCGCGGTTACCTCAACCGTCCGCAGTTGACCGGCGAGCGTTTCCTGGCCGATCCGTTCTCCGACCGCCCGGCCGCGCGCATGTACAAGACCGGCGATCTGGCCCGCTGGCAGGACGACGGCACGCTGCTGTACCTCGGCCGCAACGATCATCAGGTCAAGATCCGCGGCCAGCGCATCGAGCTGGGCGAGATCGAAGCGCAACTGGCGAAGCTGCCGGGCGTGCGCGAAGCGGTGGTGCTGGCGCGCGAAGACCGCCCCGGCGACAAGCGCCTGGTCGCCTACGTGGTCGGCGAGCACGCGCCGCAGACCGCGCAGTTGCGCGCGGCGCTGTCGCGCGAGTTGCCCGAGTACATGATCCCGGCCGCCTGCGTGGTGCTGCAGGCGCTGCCGCTGACGCCCAACGGCAAGCTCGACCGGCAGGCGTTGCCGGCGCCGGAAGGCGAGGCCTATGCGCAACGCCCGTATGAGGCGCCGCAGGGCGAGATCGAAACCGCGCTGGCGCAGATTTGGTCGGAGCTGCTGCAGGTGGAGCAGGTCGGCCGCCACGACAGCTTCTTCGATCTCGGCGGCCATTCGCTGATGGTCATCCACGTGGTCGATCGCCTGCGCAAGCTCGGCTTCGAAGTGGAAATCCGCACCATCGTGGAAACGCCCGCGCTGCAGGACGTGGCGAGCCGCACCCACCGTGTCGCCCGCGCGCCGCTGTCCAAGCATCTGGTGCCGATCCGTTTCGGCGCCGCGCGGCGACCGCTGTTCTTCATCCACGAGCCCACCGGCGAAGTGCTGTCGTACGAGCGCCTGTCGCGGCACCTGGACGACGACCTGCCGGTCTACGGCCTGCAGGCCGACCGCGGCGACGCCGAAGGCCACATCACCGCGGAGATGCTCGCCAAGCGCTATGTGCAGGCGATCCGCAGCGTGCAGCCGAGCGGTCCGTATCGCCTCGCCGGTTGGTCCGGCGGCGGCCATCTGGCCTACGAAATGGCTCAGCAGCTGCTGGGCGAGGACGAGAGCGTCGAGTTCCTCGGCATGATCGACAGCGGCCGTCCCGGCAATCTGCGGCCGGAAGACATGCCGCAGGACGAAGAACGTTTCCGCTGGGATTTCCTCTTCAGCCACATCCGCTATCTCGACCCGAGCCTGGACGAGGACGAAGTGGAAGCGCTGGAGTCGCGCGGCACCCTGGAAGCGGCGATGGCGCATTGCCGCAGCATCGGCTGGCTGCCGCCGAGCTTCAGCGCGGAAGAACTGTCGTGGCGCGCGGCATTGATGAAGCAGTTGTCGGTGGCCTGCCTGAGCTATCGCCCGCAGTTGCTGCCGATGCCGACGTATCTGTTCGCCGCCGACATCGCCGCCGGCAAGGACGCCTCGCACGGCTGGGCCGAACTGGCCGGCGACTACCTGCGCCTGGAAGTGATCGGCGGCACCCACAAATCGATCATGGAAGAACCGCTGGTGGCCAAACTGGCCGCGCGCATCAACGCGCTGCTGGCGCAAGCCGAGGCCGAACCCACGCCGCCGCCGTCGCATCCGCACAAGGCCGGCATCGTCATCCAGTCGGCCAAGCCGGGCACCTCGCCGGTGTTCTGCATCCCCGGCGCCGGCGCCAACGTCAGCTGTTTCCTGTCGCTGGCCCAGGCCTGCGGCGGCCAGTTGCCGCTGACCGGACTGCAGTCGCGCGGCCACGACGGCAAGTCGGTGCCGCACGCCTCGGTGGAAGCCGCGGCGCGGGCCCTGCTGCCGGAAATCCGTGCGATGGGCGCGGGCGGTCCCTACCACCTGCTGGGCCATTCCTTCGGCGGATGGATCGCCTTCGAGCTGGCCTGCCTGCTCGAACGCGCCGGCGAACCGGTGGCACCGCTGATCCTGGTCGATTGCGAGCCGCCGCAGCGCGTGCGCGTGTCCAATCACCTGGAAGTGCTGACGCAGTTCGTCGATCTGCTGGAGATGGATCAGGCCCGCGACCTGGGCCTGAGCGCGAAGACGCTCGCCGCGCTCGATCCGCGCCAGCAAGACCAGCGCCTGCTCGCGTGCATGGTCGACGCCGGGCTGCTGCCGCCGCGCACCTCGCTGCCGCAGCTGCAGGCCTTGCTGCGCGTGTTCACCGCCAACTTGAACGCCAGCTACCAGCCCGCCGCGGTCTATGCCGGCCCGGTGGTGCTGCTCAACGCCCAGGCATCGGACAAACCGCTCTCGGTGCAGCGCTCGCTGATGTCGCCGGCCGAACAGGCCGAAGGCTGGCACCGCTACGCGAAGAACCTGGATATCCACGCGCTGCATGGCGATCACATGAGCGTATTGCGATTCCCCCACGTGAACCAGCTCGCGGCCGTCCTGGCCAAGGCCTGGCCGCTGCATGTCGTGTCCGCCGCCGGCAAACACGACACCACCGCTCAACCTGCCAAAGACCACTCCATCAAAGTCGAGTCAACATGAACACACTTCAGTCCTTGTCCGCCGATGTGCGCAGCGTTCCGCTCGTCAACCAGTGGTTCGCGCACATCTACCTGATGTCGCCGCTGACCCTGGGCCTCTATACCAAGCACGCGCACCTGGCGATGCTGGATTCCTTCATCGACGATCCCGAGCAGCATCTGGTTTCGTCCAACACCCCGGAACTGCTGGGCGGCCCGTTCATCAACTACACCGGCGATCCGGCCGATATGACGCGCTTTCGCGATGAAACCATCGAGAAGTGCTCGCTGCACCTGCGCTGCGCCGATGCGATCAACAACCTGTACCAGATGCTGTTCAGTCAGGCCAAGGGCAGCGGCGTGCCGGCGCTGTACGCGCAGGTCGATGAGTTGATCCGCTACGGCGTGGACATCTCTTACGATGTCAGCAAGCAGCCCGGCGCGCGCTTCATCGAATCGATTTTCTACAACAGCCCGCTCAACGCGCCGCAGCTGCAGACCTGCGTGCTGGAAAAAGCCAGCTATGAGCCGCGCACCTTCGTTCTGAGCACCCCGCAGATCAAGACCGACAAGACCTCGGTGACCTTGAGCCTGCCGTTCGGCGATCCGCTGTGGAACGAACTGTACGGCGGCACCACCGACGCCGACGGTCTGGCCGAGCGTCTGCGTCCGTACATGCAGGAACCCGAACGCGAGGTGCCGCTGCTCAAGAGCATGCTGGACGTTCCCCAGCCGGCCGCGCTGGACGCGGAGTGGACGCAGGAAACCCCGCGCATCCGTTACTTCGGCCATGCCTGCGTGATGATCCAGTGCGCCGGCGTCAGCATCCTGATCGATCCGCTGATCAGCTATCCGGGCGAGGCGGAGATTCCGCACTTCACCTTCGACGATCTGCCCGAGCGCATCGACTATGTCCTGATCACCCATCCGCATCAGGACCACGTGGTGTTCGAAACCTTGCTGCGTCTGCGCCATCGCGTCGATCACGTGGTGGTGGGCCGCGCCGGCGGCGGCGGTCTGGCCGACGTGTCGCTCAAGTTGATGCTGGAAAGCTGCGGCTTCGAGAACGTCACCGAGCTGAGCGAATACGAGAGCGTGACCTTCAAGGGCGGACGCATCCTCGGCGCGCCGTTCTACGGCGAACACGCCGACCTGGACATCCGCGCCAAGCTGGTGTTCGGCATCGAGATGAATCAGTCCGCCTGCCTGTTCTTCGCCGACTCCAATCCGCCGTCGCCGGAGTTCTACGAACCGCTGAAGGCGATCTTCCCGCGCGTGGACTGCCTGTTCCTGGGCATGGAATGCGTGGGCGCGCCGGCGACGTGGCTGTACGGGCCGCTGCTGCAGAAGATGCTGACCCGCGGCGAAGACCAGTCGCGGCGCCTGGACGGCTGCGATTCGGCCAAGGCGCTGAGCATGCACGAGTACTTCAATCCCGAGCGGCTCTTCATCTACGCGATGGGCGCCGAGCCGTGGCTGACCCACATCACCAGCATCCTGTACTCGGAAGAGACGACCCAGTTCAAGGAAGCGCGTCTGGTCGAATCGACGCTGCGAGCGCAGGGCCGCGAAGCCGAGTTGCTGTTCGGCAAGATGGAGTTGCTGTTGTGAATGGTGCGGCGGCAAATCGCTCCGGCCTGTTCCGCGGTCCGCTCGCGCAGCTGATCCGCGCGGCGCGGCCGTCGCGGGCGCTGCTGGCCGCGGCGGCGGCCAGTTCTTTCGTCGCCGTGGCCAGCACCCTGGCGTTTCCGATGCTGACCAAGCAGGTGGTCGATCAGATTCCGGCCGGCGGCGTGCAGACGGTCAGCATCGTGCTGCTGGCCGCGGCGCTGACCGGTTCGGCGCTGGCCACGGCCTTGACCGCCTACCTGCTGTCGCGGGTCGGTTACGGCGTGGTCGCGACCTTGCGCGGCCTGCTGGTGCGCAAGGTCGTCGCCTTGCCGGTGGCGGCGTTCGATCGCAACAGCACCGGCGATTGGGTCAGCCGGGTGTTGAACGATTGCCAGTCGATCTCCGAACTGGTGACGCGCGAGGCCATCAACCTGCTCACCAGCGTCCTGCTGTTGGCAGGTTCAGTGACGGTGCTGATCCTGCTGGACGTGCGCCTGACGCTGATGCTGTTGGGCAGCCTGGGCTGCGCGTTCTTGCTGGTGATTCCGCTGGGCATGCTGCTGGAAGGCTTGGCCCGCAGCACTCAGGATCGCACCGCCAGGTTGGGCGCGATCCTCACCCACGTGTTCTCCGAGATCCGCCTGGTCAAGGCATTCACCGCCGAAACCCGCGAGAACGGCCGCAGCGACGAAGAGATCGAAGGCATCCGCCGGATCGGCATCCGCCAGGCCAAGGTCAACGTCTGGATCGAACCGTTGATGACCCTGGCGCTGATGGCCGCGGTGATCGCGATCCTGGTGTACGGAGCGATGCGGGTCAGCAAGGGCGACATCACCATCGGCACGCTGACCGCGTTCGTGCTGTACATCATCAACGTCGCCACGCCGGTGGTGCAGCTGACTCACTTCACCGCCGAGTTCCAGAAAGCCAAGGGCGCCTCCACCCGGATCGCGTCCCTGCTGCAGGACGCGGTGGAAGACACGAGTACGCAGGCCGAGGTGCTGGAGCATGCGCGCGGCCTGCTGGAGTTCCGCGACGTGTCGTTCTCGTATCCGGGCGGGCAGGGCAGCAAGGTGTTGCAGGACGTCACCCTGCAATTCCGGCCGGGCACGACCACGGCGCTGGTCGGCGCCAGCGGCAACGGCAAGACCACCATCTTGTCGCTGATCGAGCGTTTCTACGAACCCGGCGACGGCGCGGTGCTGTACGACGGCCGGCCCATCACCGACTTCACCCTGGCCTCGTGGCGCAGCCGGATCGGCTACGTCGCCCAGGGCGCGCCGATCATGCCCGGCAGCGTGCGCGACAACATCACCTACGGCCTCACCGGCAGTTACAGCGACGAAATGATCCTGGAAGCGGCGGCGCAGGCCGGCGCCCTGGGCTTCATCTCGCGCATGCCCGAGGGCCTGGACACGCAGCTGATCGAGCAGGGCAACAACCTGTCGGGCGGACAACGGCAGCGCATCGCCATCGCTCGCATGTTCCTGCGCAATCCCGACATCCTGATCCTGGACGAAGCCACCTCCAGCCTGGACAGCGAGACCGAGCATCAGGTCAAGCAGGCCCTGGCCTTGTTGATGAAAGGCCGCACCAACATCGTCGTCGCCCACAACCTGACCACGGTGATGCAGGCCGATTGGATCTACTTCCTGGAGAGCGGCCGCATCTCGGGCATGGGCAATCACGAGGAACTCAATCGCACTCATCCGTACTACGCCCGGCTGGTGGCGCGTTATTTCCAGCGCGTGCCGGAGAACATCGCCGCGCTGGAGCCTGCGAGCACGGCTATCGGTTAGCGCCGCCTACTCTGCGAGTGACGCGTCGCGCCGTGCGGCGCTCACTGGCTTCTTTCGCCGCGCCGATCGCGCGGGGCCGGCGCATCCGCGCGCCGGCTCCGCGCGCGGCGGCCGGGCGATCCACGACGCCAACCAGGTTTCGATCGTTGCATGAATATTTTCGCTCCGCTGATTCGCCGTCCCGTCGGTTTGTCGCTCCTGGGCATCGGTCTGGTGCTGGCGGGACTGTGGACCTATCTGCTGCTGGGCGTGGCGGCGTTGCCGTCGCTGGAATTTCCCGGCGTGGTGGTGATGGCGCAGATGCCCGGCGCCAGCGCGCAGACCATGGCGACCACGGTGGCCGCGCCGCTGGAGCGGCGGCTGGGGCGGATCGCCGGGCTGCAGTCGATGGAGTCGCAGATCAGCGAAGGCGCGGCGCAGATCCAGTTGTCGTTCAACTTCGGCCGCAGCGCCGACAAGGCCGCGCGCGACGTGCAGGCGGCGATCAACGACGCCGCGCCCGATCTGCCCGCGGGCATGCCGGCGCCGCCGCAGTATTTCAAGGCCAACACCGACGCGATCCCGATCCTGATGGTGGCGCTGACCTCCGACGGGCAGCCGCCGGACAAACTCTACGATCTGGCCGACACCTTGCTGAAGCCGGCGATCGCGCAGATTCCCGGCGTGGCCCAGGTGCAGGTGACCGGCGGTGCGCCGCACGCGGTGCGGGTGGAACTCGATACGGTCTCGCTGGCGGCCAAGGGCATCACCGCCAACGATGTCAGCAACGCCCTGATCGCGGCCAACGTCACCTCGCCGCAGGGCATCCTCAGCGACGGCCGCACCCAGATGACGGTCAGCGCCAACGGCGCCTTGCACGATCCGAAGGAATTCGCCGATCTGCTGATCGCGGTGCGCAACGGCGCGGCGGTGCGCCTGGGCGATGTCGCCAGCGTCGCCAGCGGCCAGCAGGACCGCTATCAGGCGGCGTGGTTCGGCGCGCAGCGGGCGGTGACGATCCAGATCGGCAAGCGCCCGCAGGCCAACGCGGTCAGCACGGTGGCGCAGATCCGCGAGCGATTGCCGGCGCTGGTGCAGGCCTTGCCGGCGAACGTGCAGGTGGTGCCGATGTTCGATCTGACCGGCACGGTGCGCTCGGGCCTGCACGAGGTCGAGATCACCCTGCTGCTGAGCATCGCCATGGTGGCCGCGGTGATGCTGGTGTTCCTGCGCCGCCTGCGCCCCACCTTGATCGCCATGCTCAGCATTCCGCTGTCGCTGGCCGGCGCCTTCATCGCCATGTGGGCGCTGGGCTATTCGCTCAACACCTTGTCGCTGGTGGCGCTGGTGCTGTGCATCGGCTTCGTCGTGGACGACGCCATCGTGGTGATCGAGAACATCGTGCGCCACATGGAACTGGGCCAGCCGCCGCTGCGCGCGGCGATGATCGCGATCCGCGAAATCGGCTTCACCATCGTCTCGATCACCTTGTCCCTGCTGGCGGTGTTCCTGCCGCTGCTGCTGGGCAACAACGAGCTGGTGGTGCTGCTGCGCGAGTTCTCCATGACCCTGGCCGCGGCGGTGATCATCTCCGCGATCGTCTCGCTGACCCTGACCCCGGCGTTGTGCGCGCGCTATCTGACGGCGCAGCCGCATGAGCCGGCGCGGGTGTCGAAGCTGGAAGCGAGCGTGGAGCGCTTCGACCGATGGCTGCACGGCGTGTACGAGCGCTCGCTGGACTGGGCCCTGCGCCATCGCCGGCTGATGCGCTGGCAGCCGTTGCTGCTGCTGGTGGCGACGGTCGGCCTGGCCCTGGCGGTGGTGGAAACCGCCGGCGGCGCGTTCATGCCGGAGGAAGACACCGGCATGCTGCAGGCCACGTTCCGCGCCGACACCAACATCTCGCCGACCTTGCTGGCCGATCGCGCGGAAGAACTGATCGCGATCATGCGGGCCGACCCGGCCATTCTGGACGTCACCACGATTCTGGGTTCCGACAGCGGCGGCGGCGCGGTCGGCAGCGGCGGCAACATGTTCGTCGATCTCAAGCCGCTGGGCACGGGCCCCGGCGAGCGCCGCGAAAGCCTGCGTCAGGTGATCGAACGCCTCAACCGCCGCTACGAAAAACTGTCCGGAATCTCGGTGGTGATCAGCCCCCTGCAATTGCTGGGCGGCGACGAAGGCCGGGGCAGCGGCGGCGGCCTGTTCTCGTTCCAACTGGTGAACGGCCTGAGCGGCGACATGCAGCCGTGGGCGTTGAAGGTCGTGCAACAGTTGCGCGCGATGAAGGAATTCCGCGATGTCGGCAGCAGCTACGAGGCGGTGGGCAAGCAGCAAATGCTGAAGGTCGATCGCGACATCGCCAGCCGCCTGGGCATCAGCATGGCCGATGTCGACTCGGCCCTGTCCAGCGCTTTCGGCCAGCGCACCGTGTCGGTGATCTATTCCGATATCAACCAGTATTGGGTGGTGCTGACGTCCTCCAACGAAGGCCGCCTCAGCGCAGACGCGCTGCTCAACACCTATGTGCGTTCCCCGGCCGGACAGATGATTCCGCTGTCGACGATGGCCAGGATCGAGCCCAACATCGCCGCGGCCAGCATCAGCCATTACAACCAGCTCGAATCGGTGAAGATCAGCTACAACCTCGCCGACGGCGTCACCCCCGACCGCAGCGCCGAGTTGATCCGGCAGGCGGTGAGCAAGGCCGGGGTGCCGGCCGGCATCCGCCTGAACCTGACCGGCGACAACCTGCGCATGGAATCGGCGCAATCCAACGGCCTGATCCTGCTGTTGGCAGCGGTGGCGGCGATGTACATCGTGCTCGGCATTCTCTACGAAAGCCTGGAGCACCCGCTGACGATCCTGTCGACCCTGCCGGCGGCGGCGGTGGGGGCGTTCCTGGCGATGTTGGTCACGCAGACGCCGGTGACGTTGATGACGATCATCGCCGTGCTGCTGCTGATCGGCATCGTCAAGAAGAACGCGATCTTGATGGTCGACTTCGCCCTGACCGCCGAGCGCGAGCGCGGCCTGAGCCCGTTGCAGGCGGTGCGCGAGGCGGCGCTGGTGCGTTTTCGTCCGATCCTGATGACGACCTTGGCGGCAATCGGCGCGGCGTTTCCGCTGGCGATCGGCTTCGGCGTGGGCGCGGAGATGCGCCAGCCGCTGGGCATCGCCATCGTCGGCGGGCTGCTGGTGTCGCAGCTGCTGACCTTGCTGAGCACGCCGGCCATTTACCTGTGGAACCACGATCGCAAGCAACGCAAGGCGGCGCGGCGCGAGAAGCGCGCGGCCAAGCGCGCGTTCAAGGCGCAGGGGCTGGCCCAGGCGCTGTTCGCACCGTTCCCAAAAGAGTGACCGCTCGCAGTTTTCGCGGCAAATACCGCAAGTTTCCGCCGGATTTCAAATCGTTGTAGCGGGACCTTGATAAACGACAGATGCGCGCCGACCGCCGCCGGCGGATGCGCCACCTGCCTCATGCATGCCAGGAGTGTTTCATGTCGCGTTTTAGCAAGATCGCGTTGATCGCCGCCGTCGTGGTCGTAATGGGAGTGGCGACGATGGGCGTGCTGCACACGTCCTCGGCCGATGCCGGCCCCGGCGCGCAGGCGGGCGCCGAGGCCGCGCCGATCCCGGTCACCGTCGAACCGGTCTCGCGCCAGGACGTGCCGGTGTACCTGCTCGCCCAGGGCACGGTGCAGGCGCGCAACAGCGTCGCGGTCAATCCGCAGGTCGGCGGACAGCAGTTGCTGAGCATCAACTTCAAGGAAGGCCAGGAAGTGAAGAAGGGCGCGCTGCTGGCGCAACTGGACCCGCGCAACGCCCAGGCCAGCTACGATCAGGCCACCGCCAAGCTGCGCCAGGATCAGGCCGCGCTGGCGACCGCGCGCAGCAATTACCAGCGCTCTTCCGATCCCAAGTACAGCCTGTACGTGTCGAAGATCGATCTGGACACCCAGCGCAATACGGTCAGCCAGAACGAGGCCCAGATCGCCGCGGATCAGGCCGCGATCCAGAACGCGAAGGTGCAGATGGACTACACCCGCATCGTCTCGCCGATCGACGGCGTCGCCGGCATCCGCGGCGTCGATCCGGGCAACGTGGTGACCACCAGCACCAACATCGTCACCATTACCCAGGTGCGGCCGATCTACGTCAGCTTCACCTTGCCCGAGCAGAACCTGGATCTGGTGCGCAGCGCCGCCGGCGGCGCTGCGGCGCTGGAAGTCGATGCGCTCGACCGCGTCGACGCGCACACCGTCGCCCAGGGCGGCACGCTCGATGTCATCGACAACACGGTGGACAGCGCCACCGGCACCTTCAAGCTGCGCTCGGTGTTCGTCAACGAACAAGGCGCGCTGTGGCCGGGGCAGTTCGTCAACGTGCGGCTGAAGCTGCGCACGGTGGCCGGCGGGCTGGTGATTCCGGCGCAGGCGGTGCAGCGCAGTCCCGACGGCGATTACGTCTATCTGCTGCAGGCCGACCAGACGGTGAAGATGCAGCCGGTCAAGCTGGCGGGCGAGGTCGGCGAGAGTCACGTGATGGTCGTCTCCGGTCTCGCCGCGGGCGCGCGCATCGTCACCGAGGGCCAGTTCCGGCTCAAGCCGGGCAGCAAGGTCAAGGCCTTGAAACCCGGCGAAGTCGCGGCGGCGCCGGCCGCTCCCATCGCCGCCGCGCACTGACCGCGCCATGGGATTGTCGACTCTCTTCATCCGCCGCCCGATCACCACCTCGCTGCTGGTGGTGGCGGTGATGCTGCTGGGCATCCTTGGCTATCGCCAGTTGCCGGTGTCGGCCTTGCCGCAGATCGACGCGCCCAGTCTGGTCGTCACCACGCAATACCCCGGCGCCAGCGCGGCGACGATGGCGGCGCTGGTGACCACGCCGCTGGAACGCAACTTCGGCCAGATCTCGGGCCTGGCGATGATGACCTCGGATTCATCCGCGGGCCTGTCCACGATCGTGCTGCAGTTCAACATGGACCGCGACATCGACGTCGCCGCCCAGGACGTGCAGGCGGCGATCAGCCAGGCCAAGGGCATCCTGCCGAGCAATCTGCCGTATCCGCCGGTGTACAACCGGGTCAATCCGGCCGACGCGCCGATCCTCACCCTCAAACTGACTTCCGACAGCCTGCCGCTGCGCGACATCAACAACTACGCCGATTCGATCCTGGCGCAGAAACTCTCGCAGGTGCAGGGCGTGGGACTGGTGTCGATCGCCGGCAACGTGCGGCCGGCGGTGCGGGTGCAGGTCAATCCGGCGCAACTGTCCAATCTGGGCCTGACCTTGGAGGACGTGCGCAGCGCGCTCACCCAGGCCAACGTAAACGCGCCCAAGGGCACGCTCAACGGCAAGACCCAGTCCTACAGCATCGGCACCAACGACCAGTTGCGCGATGCGACCGAATACAAGAACACCATCATCAGCTATCGCAACGGCGCGCCGGTGCGGCTGGCCGACGTGGCCCAGGTGATCGACGGCGTCGAGAACGACCAACTCGCCGCCTGGGCCGACGGCAAGCCGGCGGTGCTGCTGGACGTGCGCCGCCAGCC
Source organism: Lysobacter sp. TAB13 (assembly GCF_052113885.1). Taxonomy (NCBI): domain Bacteria; kingdom Pseudomonadati; phylum Pseudomonadota; class Gammaproteobacteria; order Lysobacterales; family Lysobacteraceae; genus Lysobacter; species Lysobacter sp. TAB13. The sequence continues at coordinate 27,787 of NZ_JBFRDR010000006.1, forward strand.
CGGCGCCAACATCGTGCAGACGGTGGAGCGCATCCAGCGGATCATGCCCGAGCTGCGCAGCGTGCTGCCGGCCGACGTGCACCTGGAGGTGTTCGCCGACCGCACCGTGACCATCCGCGCCTCGGTGAACGATGTGGAATTCACCCTGGTGCTGACCATCTGCCTGGTGGTCGGGGTGATCTTCGTGTTCCTGCGCCGCTTGTGGGCGACGCTGATCCCGTCGGTGGCGGTGCCGCTGTCGCTGCTGGGCACCTTCGGCGTCATGGCCTTCGCCGGCATGTCGCTCGACAACCTGTCGCTGATGGCGCTGACGGTGGCGACCGGATTCGTGGTCGACGATGCGATCGTCATGGTCGAGAACATCGTGCGTTACATGGAGCAGGGCAAGAGCAGCAAGGAGGCGGCGGAAATCGGCGCGAAGCAGATCGGTTTCACCGTGCTGTCGCTGACGGTGTCGCTGGTGGCGGTGTTCCTGCCGCTGCTGCTGATGCCCGGCGTCACCGGCCGTCTGTTCCACGAGTTCGCCTGGGTGCTGACCATCGCGGTGACGATCTCGATGCTGGTGTCGCTGACTCTGACGCCGATGATGTGCGCCTATCTGCTCAAGCGCGAAGCGTTGCCGGACGGCGACGACGCGCACGAGCGCGACGCCGCCGGCGGCCGCCGCACTCTGTGGACGCGCATCGTCGGTGTGTACGAACGTTCGCTGGACTGGGTGCTGGGCCATCAGCGCCTGACCATCGCGGTCGCCGCCGCCAGCGTGGCGCTGACCGTGGCGCTGTACGCGATCATCCCGAAGGGGCTGTTGCCCGAGCAGGACACCGGTTTGATCGCCGGGGTGATCCAGGCCGACCAGAACGTCGCCTTCGCGCAGATGCAGCAGCGCACCCGCGCGGTCGCCGAGGCCTTGCGCAAGCAGGAGGGCGTGGCCGGCGTGGCCGCGTTCATCGGCGCCGGCTCGGTCAATCCCACGCTCAATCAAGCGCAGCTGAGCATCGTGCTGAAGGATCGCGGCGAGCGCGACGGGTTGGACGCGTTGCTGCCGCGGCTGCAGCAGGCGGTGGCGGACATTCCCGGCGTGGCGCTGTATCTCAAGCCGGTGCAGGATTTGGCGCTCGACAGCCGCGTCGCCGCCACCGAGTACCAGTACTCGATGTCGTCGGTGAATTCCGCCGAGCTGGCCGGCTATGCCGCCCGAATGACCGAGCGCCTGCGCCAGCGGCCGGAGCTGGCCGATGTCGGCAATAATCTGGCCGCGCAGGGCAACGCGCTCGATCTGACCATCGACCGCGCCAAGGCCAGCCGCATGGGCGTGCCGATGCAGACCATCAACGACACCCTCTACGACGCGTTCGGCCAGCGCCAGATTTCGACCATCTTCACCCAGCTCAATCAGTACCGCGTGGTGATGGAAGTGGGGCCGCAGTTTCGCAGCAGCCAGGCCCTGCTCAACCAGCTGACCGTGCGCGGCAACGGCAACGGCGCGCTGACCGGCAGCAACGCCACCGAGTACGGCCAGCTCAGTTCGAGCAATTCGGCCACGCCTTCGGGCATCGGCGATACCGGCAATGTCGGCTTCCAGATCGGCGGAGGCGGCGCCATCCCGCTGGCGTCGCTGGCCAGCGCCCGCGTCACCAGCGCGCCGCTGGTGGTAAGCCATCAGCAGCAGCTGCCGGCGGTGACGCTGTCGTTCAATCTGGCGCCGGGCTATTCGCTGTCGCAGGCGGTGGAGGCCATCGCCGAGGTCGAGCGCGAGCTCAAGTTCCCGCCGCAGATACGCGGCCAGCTGATCGGCAAGGCGGCGGAGTTCTCCGCCTCGCTGTCGGATGAGATCTTGTTGCTGCTGGCGGCGGTGGTGGTGATCTACATCGTGCTGGGCGTGTTGTATGAGAGCTACATCCACCCGGTGACCATCATCTCGACCCTGCCGCCGGCCGGCGTGGGCGCGCTGCTGGCGTTGATGATGTGCGGGATGAGCCTGTCGGTGGACGGCATCGTCGGCATCGTGCTGCTGATCGGCATCGTCAAGAAGAACGCGATCATCATGATCGACTTCGCCATCGAAGCGCAGCGCACCGGCCTGAGCGCGGCCGAGGCCATCCGCCGCGCCTGCTTGCTGCGGTTCCGCCCGATCATGATGACCACCGCGGCCGCGCTGCTGGGCGCATTGCCGCTGGCGCTGGGCAACGGCATCGGCGCCGAATTGCGGCGGCCGCTGGGCGTGTCGATCGTCGGCGGTTTGCTGGTGTCGCAACTGGTGACGCTGTACACCACGCCGGTAATCTATCTGTATATGGAGCGGTTCTCCGAATGGCTGCGCTCGCGCCGGCAGGCGCGGGCGCCCGGCCAGGCGCAGCTGCTGGGCGCATGATCGCGGCCGCGCCGTCTTTTGTAGGAGGGGCTTCAGCCCCGATGCTCTTGGCTCAGATGCGGTGGATCTTCATCGCCTGAGCGAAAAGCATCGGGGCTGAAGCCCCTCCCACAATCAAAGCGATCGCAACCCCGCCTCAGGCAAGCAACAACTCAAACCCCAACTGCTGACTGGCCTGGCGGATATCCTCCGGCGCCCCGGTATCGGTGATCAGCGTGGTCAGATCGCCGACGGAAATGATGCGGTGCAGGCAGACCTTACCGAACTTGGAGCTGTCGGCGATCGCGATCACCGCCCGCGCGGCCTCGACCATCTTGCGATTGAGCATGGCCTCGGGCTCGTAGTGCGTGGTGATGCCGCGCTCCAGATCGAAACCGTCCACGCCCAGAAACAGCATGTCCACGTGCAGCGCGCCGAGCGCATCGACCGTCAGCCCGCCGTAGCAGGCCATGTTCTTGCGCCGCAATTCACCGCCCAGCATCACGATATGGATGTTGCTCTTCGGTGCCAGCGCCGACAGCACGCCGAGGTCGTTCGTGACCACGGTGATATCGATGTTGGGCATCGCCTCGGCCAACTGGACGGCGGTGCTGCCCGAATCGATGGCGATGGTGTCGCCGGCCTTGACCAGGGCCGCGGCGCGCTGGCCGATGCGGCGCTTTTCATCGAGAAACACCGTGCGCCTGGCCTCGTACTGCGGCTCGGCCTGGGCGCCGCCGACCACGCCGCTGTCGATCGCGCCGCCGTAGGCGCGCGCCATGACGCCGCGCTCGGCGAGGTAGCGCAGGTCCTTGCGCACCGTCTGCATGCTCACACCGAAACGCGAAGCCAGCGCCGCCACCTGCACGCTGCCGTGCTGGCGTACCAGCTCGCTGATCTGCAGGCGTCGCTGGCTGGTGTCGCGGCTGGCCGTCATACGGAACTCCTTCGTAAGACGAAAGTATGCAATAGTTCGTTTGCTTTCGGTATTGATATAAAACGAAACATCCGCGCGGAAAGGCGACCGCAGCTTCGTGCTGCCGTCGGTGAATTTCGTTTGGCGCTTCATCGCGCCGGCGATCTGAGATGTACGAGCAGGGGCCGTTGTTGCTCGGCGCCACCGATCCTTCAACGTGGGCGTCAGCTTCCGGTTCTGAGCGCGGCCACGCCGGCGCCGTCCCACCACCTGAGCACCCGCAAGGCGCGCAGCGTCAGCCAGCGCGACGGCCGGCCCGGGCCCTCGTCCATGTCGAACCAGACCCGGCCGCCCGGGCTCCAGTCGAGCGGCCAGGTGCCGTCGGGCGAACGCCGGCTGCGCAGATGCTCGACGGCTTCGTGCAGGCGCTGATCGGGTTCGCTGCCGGAAAGCTGCGCCGCGTCGCGGAAGTAATCCAGTGCGCGCAACACGTCGTAACGCCAGCGGTTGGGATGCAGGAACTGCAGGAAGCGCGGATCGGCCGGCTCGCCGGTGCTCAGGCGGCGGAACAGATGGCGGCGCAGCAGATACTCCTCGCCCATACGCCGCGCCTGCCGCGACTGCGCACTGCCACCGCCGGCGCGCTCGAATTCCAGCAGGCCTTCCAGGACATTGAGGGTGGTGGCGAACGAAGAGCAACGCGAACCGTTGCAGCGCTCGCAGTTCCAGCCGCCGTCGTCGAGGCGTTCGCCGAGCAGCCGCGCGACGATGGCCGAGACATCGACACCGAAATAAGCGCCGTCGGCGACGGTGCGGCCGTTGATGCATTCCTCGACTTCGCCGGCCCAAAACGGCTGGCCACCTTCGTCCCAGCGCGAATGCGCGCCGACCAGCTCGACCGTGCGCCGCGCCCGCTCGCAGGCCGGGTCCAGGCCGAACTCGCGCAACTGAGTCAAGGCAAAACAGGTCGCCGTCCACGGTTGCCCGTGCTGCTTCCATTGCTGCGAATCGAAACCGGCCGGCACGAACGCGCCGCCGTCCCATTGCCCGTCCGGGTCCTGCGCCGACAGCAGTCGCGCGCCCCAGCCCTCGTGCTCCACCTTGGCCCGTTCGGCCTGCCATGCCGATTCGGGCGCGTCGAGCAGATCGCGCATCGCCTGCCATCGGATCGCCGGGTCGGCGTCGAGCAGCCATTCGATCACCGCGTTCGAATCGGTCATTGGCGGGCCTTGCAGGTTGAACAGTGGGCGGGTCATTTAACCGCAGGAAATCCTTCGATGCGACGCACGTATTCAGCCGGCTCGCAGCGCCGAGGGTTATTCGCAACGCAGCGTGTACAAATATTCAGCCTGATCGGCGCCGGCATTAATTAAGCTTGCAAGACCGCGGCCCCATCGGAGAACAGCTTGGATACCGACATCGGCTTCATCGGCCTGGGCGTCATGGGCCGGCCCATGGCCTTGAATCTGGCCCGCGCCGGGCTGGCGCCGATCGTCTGGAATCGCTCCGAGCCGGCGCTCGAGATCCTGCGCGAGGCCGGTGCGCGCGTCGCCGCCAGCACCGACGAACTGTTCCGGCAGGCGAGCGTGGTGTTCTTGATGCTGGCCGATGAAGCGGCGATCGACACCGTGCTGGAACGCGCCGATGGCGCGGTCGGTGCCAACGTCGGCGGCCGCATCGTGGTGCACATGGGCACGACTTCGGCCGAGTACTCGCGCGCGCTGGAAGCCGATATCCGCGCCGCCGGCGGCGCATACGTCGAAGCGCCGGTGTCGGGTTCGCGCGGCCCTGCCGAACAGGGGGCATTGGTCGCGATGCTGGCCGGCGAAAGCGCGGCGGTCGAGCGGGTGCGGCCGTTGCTGGCGCCGATGTGCAGCCAGTCCTTCGTCTGCGGCGCGGTGCCCGCGGCATTGTTGATGAAGCTGTCGGTGAATCTGTTCCTGATTTCGCTGGTCACCGGCCTGGCCGAATCGGTGCACTTCGCGCAGCGGCACGGTCTCGACCTGAGCCTGTTGCAGGCCGTGCTCGACGCCGGCCCGATGGCGAGCCAGGTGTCGCGGGTCAAGCTCGGCAAACTCACTCAGGACGATTTCACCGTGCAGGCCGCGGCGCTGGACGTGCTCAAGAACAACCGCCTGATCGCCGAGGCGGCGCGCGCGGCCGGCGTGGCTTCGCCGCTACTCGATGTCTGCCATGCCCTGTTCGGCGAGACGGTGAAGCTGGGCCACGGGCAGGAGGACATGATCGCGGTGCTGCGGGCGATCGAGGCGCGCTCGGGCGTGTGAGATGCTTGCGTTCGCTCACCCCGGCCACGATGCCCGAGACTCCGACATTGAAATCCGCTTCGATCATTCTCGTGCTGCTCGTCCTCTTGCCCGGCGCGGCGTTTGCCGGCGACATCAAGCTGCAGGCGGATAAGCAGTTCGATCAATGCCTGCGGGAAACCAAGAAAGACCGCGAGCAATGCAGCTTCGGCGGCTGCGGCAACATCGTCGGCGCCTGCTACGAGCGCCAGCTCGGCGCCATTTCCGCCGCGACCGAACCGCTGACGAAACGGTTGAGCGCTGGGCGATGCGCGCAGGTGGCGGCCACGGCCGCGACCGACATCGACACGCTGGATTCCCGATTGAAATCGCTGCCGCCGCTGGACAACACCTGGAACGGCTATGAGGTCCAGGTCGAGGTGGCGCTGTTGAAGCACAAGGTCATGAGCGCCATCGCGAAAGAATGCCAGAGCAATCCCTGATCGCGCCGGCGTCATGAGCCCGCGCATCGCACGTGTCAGCGCCTGGACGATCCGCGCCGTGCCAGCCGCGTCCGGTTGGCCGAGACGGTACGCGCCACCGGCTTGAGCCCTTCGGCCAGGATGCGATCGCCGGCATGGGCGAGTCCGGTCCAGTACTGCCACGGGTTCGGCCACAGCGTCCAGGCGCTGTACGACATCGGCGCGAGCCACATCGCATTGATCATCGCCCACCAGCCTTCCATCGCGGCGCTGCCTTTCTCGGTGAACATTCGATTCCATTCGCGCTGATCGCGGCCCGATGGCGGTTGCGTGGCCAGCGCCATGTCCATCAGGCGTTGCGCCATCACGAAAGGCGACGCCTGGACGATGGTCGAAAGCTGTCGGCTGGAGCGGGTGGGCGAGGGCGACATCGGATGAACCTGTGAATGCATGCGCCGCGAGTGTGGCAGGCCGATGTTCAATCGCCGTGACGCGATCGCGCATGTATGAAGCCGCAACAACACCGCGCTGAACAGTTCAGAACTTCGTCGCCGGACTTCACGCGCACCACATCGCCGCGCACCTAAGGTCGCAGCTCCGATCGCATCGTGCGTCGCATGAACGCCGATATCGCATCGTTGTTTCGAACAACGAACAGGTCACGAGGCCTTAATGAGCCTTCGGAAATAGTCGTTTCCATCGGCGAATACGCCGCCCCATTTCGATGGCAACCTCCAGGAGTTCCAATGAACAACCAGACCAAGATTGCGCACAGCCTCAACGATCTCATCGAGATCGCCCGCGACGGCAAGGGCTTCTACGACGAAGCCGCGCAGAAGGTGAAGGACGCGGAGTTGTCCGCGCTGTTCGTACGCATCGCCGGCGTCAAGGCCGATATCGTCGATTCGCTGAGCTCGGCGGTGGTCGCGGCCGGCGGCAAGCCGGCCGAACACGGCACCTTCGTCGGCTCGATGCAGCAGTTCTACGGCAAGGTGCGGGCCACCTTGGGCGATACGCAGTACGGCTACGTGGCCGAGCTGGAAGAGTCCGAGGATCGTCTGTTGAAGGCCTTCAACGAAACGCTGGCCGATGCCGACACGCCGGCGCCGGCGCGCGCCGAAGTCGAACGCCTGCTGCCGCAGGTGCGCGAATGCCACAAGGTCATGAGCGTGCGCAAGCATGCCCTGAAGGCGGCAAGCTGAGTTCGCGAAAGGGTGAGACGCGTTGTGTCGCGCGAAACCTGAGCCTGTACCATCGGGCGTATGAGTCAGATCATCAGCCCATACGCCGGTAAAGCGGCGCCGGCATCCACGCTGGTGGATGTCGGCAAGCTGCTGTCGGCTTACGCCGATCTTCGACCCGATCCCTCGGTGCCGGCGCAGCGCATCGCGTTCGGCACTTCCGGCCATCGCGGCAGTTCGCTCGATCGCAGTTTCAACGAGTGGCATATCCTGGCGATCACTCAGGCCATCTGCGATTACCGCAAGAGCCAGGGCATCGACGGCCCGCTGTTCATCGGCCTGGACACGCATGCGCTGTCGCTGCCGGCGTTCGACAACGCGCTGGAAGTGCTGACCGCCAACGGCGTGGAGACCATGATCTCCGCCGACGGCGAGTTCACGCCGACGCCGGCGATTTCGCATGCGATCCTGGTCTACAACCGCGGCCGCAGCGCCGGCCTCGCCGACGGTATCGTCATCACGCCGTCGCACAATCCGCCCGACAGCGGCGGCTTCAAATACAACACGAGCAACGGCGGCCCGGCCGGCACCGCCATCACCCACTGGGTGCAGAACCGCGCCAACGCGCTGATCGAGGCCGGCCTGGACGGCGTCAGGCGCATGCCGCTGGCGCAGGCGCGCAAGGCCGCCAGCACGCGCGAACACGATTACCTCAACACCTATGTCGCCGATCTGGCCAGCATCATCGACTTCGATCTTATCCGCGGCGCCGGCGTGCATATGGGCGTCGATCCGCTGGGCGGCGCGGGCGTGCATTACTGGGCGCCGATCGCCGAGCGTTACCGGATCGATCTGACTGTCGTCAGCGACATGGTCGATCCGCAGTTCGCGTTCATGAGTGCGGACTGGGACGGCAAGATCCGCATGGACCCGTCGTCGAAGTACGCGATGCAGCGGCTGATCGGCCTGAAGGATCGGTACGACGTCGCCTTCGCCTGCGACACCGATCACGACCGCCACGGCGTGGTCACGCGCAGCGCCGGGTTGATGGAACCGAACCATTATCTTTCGGTGCTGATCGATTACCTGTTCCAGCACCGGCCGCATTGGGGCGAGCGCGCCGCGGTCGGCAAGACCGTGGTCACCACCGCGCTGATCGATCGCGTGGCCAGGCGCCTGGGCCGGACATTGTTCGAAGCGCCGGTGGGATTCAAATGGTTTTCCGACGGACTGCTCGACGGTTCGCTGGGATTCGGCTGCGAAGAGAGCGCCGGCGCCTCGTTGCTGCGCCGCGACGGCACGGTCTGGGCGACGGACAAGGACGGCATGGTGCCGGCGCTGCTGTCGGCGGAAATCACCGCGCGCCGTGGCGAGGACCCGGGCTCGGCGTATACGCGCTTGACCGACGAACTCGGCAAGCCCTTCGCCAGCCGCGTCGACGCGGCCGCCACGCCGGCGCAGAAAGCGAAGCTGGCCAAACTCTCGCCGGAGCAACTGCGCACCGACCGCGTCGCGGGCGAGAAGATCGAACAGGTATTGAGCACGGCGCCGGGCAACGGCGAGCCGATCGGCGGCATCAAGGTCGTGGCCGCCGGCGGCTGGTTCGCGGCGCGGCCGTCGGGCACGGAGGCGATCTACAAGATCTATGCCGAGAGCTTCAAGAGCGAAGAGCACTTGCGCACGCTGTTGCGCGAGGCGCAAGGCATCGTGGACGCGGCGTTGGAGTGATGACGAACACCGTGACGGCTTGTCGCTACGGTCGTACACGTAGCTACTAAATCGACAGCCTTCAGCGCCCTGAAGGCGCGAGGGCGAACAGGATCGAACAGATTCGGCCGCGCCGCTAACGCAACTGCCCGGTTCGGGGCATGCGGTTGAGTTCGTCGATCACCCGGCGCGGCGCGCGCAGGCGGATCTGCACCGGGAACGATTCCTGCACCACCACGTCTTTCACCACGCCGCTTTTTTCCAAAGCCATGACTTTGTCCAGCACCGGGTCGGGAGACTCCGCGCTGCCGACGATCAGCGCGCTTTCCAACGGCTCCTGATCGACGGCCGCCGGCTTGGTCGGCTGCTTGTTGTCGAGGCCGCAGGCCGCCAACAGCATCAGTATCGCGATGAAGACCGGTTTCATCATGGCCGCCTCGGTTGTTGGGCGAAGGGATGAGAACGTGGCGCACCGTCGTTCCGGTGCGCCACGCGGGCATCGACTCATATCATCGATGCGGTTCGATCAAGGATACGTGCTGATCCAGTTCTGCAGCGTGTTGTAGACCGTGCTGGTGATCCGGGTTCCGCAGTTCTGGCTGGCCGAACCGGTGGTATGGATGCCGCGGACGTTGACGCCGCCGTCGCTGGCGATGCCGCTGCCGCTGTTTCCGCCGGCGGTGTCGATGGTGTAGCACAGGCGGTAGGAGCCGCTGGTGCTGACCGGGCCGGAGTGCGTCCACATCGTGCCGAGCGGCTTGTCGCCCGGGTAACCGCTGATGGTGTGGGTGCCGCCGGAGTAGGTACCCCAACCGGAGTTGCCGCCGTGCGGCGCGGAGTTGAGCACGATCAGCGCATAGTCGTAATTGCTGTCGGCGCTGTTATGCCACGCGGTGGTGGTGACGGCGCGGGCCCAGGTGGTGGTGCCCCAGGGCTGGTAGCTGCCGTTCTGGGCGGTGGTGAAATCCAGGGCGGAATACCAGGTGCCGGCGCCGTTGGACACGCAGTGGCCGGCGGTGAGCACGTGCTTGGCCGTGATCAGCGTTCCGGTGCAACCGATGCCGATGCGGCCGATATGCCAGTACGGCGAGGCGACGGTGTTCGACACCTGCACGCGGTCGTCCGCGCCGATGACGACTTTCGGCGTGACCCGGCCGTCCTCGTAAAGGGTGGGGAAGCTCGGCGCCGTGCTGAACGAAGTGGCGGTGCGGCCGACCGCTTCCAGGTCCTTGATGGCTTTTTCGAAGATGGCGACATCTTCCGGATTCATCTTGGATTCGTACACATCGCCATTGCGCGTGACCATCACCGCGCTCAAACCGGCGGCCTTTTGTTGCGGCGTCTGCAGCCGCGCGTCTGTCGCGGCGCCGGTTTCCGGCAGCAGGCCCTTGATCAGATTGTCGCCGTGGATGAACTTGGCCTTGGCGTTCAATTTTTTGAATACAGGTTCCTTAGCTTCGGCGGCGTTCATCGCCGGAACGCCGATCAGCAACACCAGACTCAACGCGAGTAGATTTTTCATAACAAGCTCCATGTTGGGGGATAGTCCTTAGGGCAAACGATCGGGAACCTGCATTGCGGGTTTCCCGGCTCGACCGCTGCGGCCCGAGTCCGCACCGGTCTTTGGCGAAACAGCACGTGCGTGTGCGTTGCGCCGGTACAGCCATCCGTGGCCGCGTTGGCGGCGCGTTTTCAGGCGCGCCGTCGTTCCTTATGTCGGCTTCGTCTTCGATCGGACGTGCGGCTCGCGAGCGCGACGCCGAAGAATGGGCACGGCAAGTCCGATCGAAAGATCAGGGGCGAGGATCGCCGCGAATCGTTGGTGTGCGCATGCATCGATGCGCGTGGACAACCTCCATGTCCGCAGAAAAAGTTTCTCCAGAAACGTTTACGCATGCATGAGCACGATCGGCAAGCGCCGATTCCGCAGGCAGAAATACGCCATTAACTTCGCCTGCGACGTGATGCGCACCGCAGATGCTCAAACATTAAAGACGCGATCGCCGCGGATGTCCGGCCAATCGTTCGCGGCCGCTGAGCGTGTAAACGCGGCCGTGACCGCCTGAGTCGCGCCCGCGAGCGCAGATGCGCACGATGGTGCGCGACTTGTAGTAGCGGTTCCGAAGTCGTTGTCGTCGACGGGGAAGGGTGCCGATACCTGTATGCATAACGGCGCGCAGCGCTCGATGGCGGCGCCGCGCCGCGCGTGCTGTCGTGCAACACGGCATGAGCCGATGCCGGCGCTTATTACCAACCAGCCCACATCCAGAGTGTGAAGCCGGCCCCGCAAACCCGAGCCCCGCGGAAACGTTCGTTGACAGCGCTGTCATAGCGAGACAGTTTCGGCCGCGAACCTGGCGTGCGGCGGTCATCCGGCGGCGACGCATGAGCCTGTTCGCACGCAACGCCGGAACGGGTCGATGGACGTCTTTCGCGTTTCCCACAAGGATCACACACCATGAAACAACTGATGAAAGGCATGATTTTCGCCGTCGCCTGCCTGTTCGCCGGCGGCGCCAGCGCGCAGAACTGGCAACTGGCATGGAGCGACGAGTTCAACGGATCGATCGGCCCGAGCTGGGTGTTCGAGACCGGCAACGGTAGCGGCGGCTGGGGCAACAACGAGCGGCAGTACTACCGCCGCGAGAACGCCGGCATCGAGAACAACGCGCTGGTCATCACCGCCCGGCGCCAGGACTTCAACGGCTTTCGCTACACCTCCGCGCGCATGAAGACCCAGGGCGTGCGCACCTTCAAGTACGGCAAGATCGAAGCGCGCATGCGGCTGCCGTCGTTCATGGGCGCATGGCCGGCGTTCTGGATGCTGGGCGCGAACATGCCGCAGGTCGGCTGGCCCGATTCAGGCGAAATCGACGTGATGGAGCACATCAACAACGAAAACCGCACCTACGGCACCATCCACTGGCGCGATCACAACGGCAACTACGCCCAGTACGGCGGCAACACCGCGCTCAACGTCGCCGACTGGCACGTGTACGCGGTGGAGTGGGACGTCAACGCGATCCGCTGGTACGTGGACGGCGTCAAGTTCCACGAAGCCAACATCCAGAACGGAATCAACGGCACGCAGGAGTTCCACAACGACTTCTTCCTGCTGCTGAATTTCGCCATCGGCGGCAACTGGCCGGGCTTCAACATCGACGAAAGCAAGCTGCCGGCGAAGATGCACGTGGACTACGTGCGCGTGTACCGGCGCTGATGGTTTGAACGACGGCTGCGACGGCGTGGCGCCGCCCCGGGGCGTTCACGCTGTCGCGGCTGTGGTTGCGGGCGGCCCCTTCAGTCAGCGCTGTAAGCGCTCGCGGAAATCTTCCTTGCAGGCGCATGGGCCGCAGGCAACTTCCTCACGCGCTTGCGCCACGGCCCGCCCGACCAGAATCACGCCCGGCCGATCCGGCCACGTTTTATCCGATTGTCCGGATAACTGATCCAGAGTCGCGAATAAACGCACTTCATCGGGAAGACTCGCCGATTGCACGATCGCGGCGGGAGTATCGGACGGGAGATGACGCAAGAGCGCCCGCGTCAGCGATTGAATACGCGTCATGCCCATATAGATAACCAGCGTGGTTCCGGTGGCCGACAGGGCGGCCCAGTCGGGCTCGCCGTGATCGTGCGTATGCGCCGTTACGAAGGTGACCCCATGGCAATGATCGCGATGGGTAAGCGACATGCCCAACGCTGCGGCGGCGGCGAATCCGGCGCTGACGCCGTTGACGATTTCGACCTCGATGCCGGCCTGCCGCAGGAAGGCGATCTCTTCGCCGGCGCGCCCGAACAGCAGGGCATCGCCGCCTTTCACCCGCACGACCCGTATCCCTTGCATCGCATAGCGCCGCATCAGGCGGCAGATGAAGGCTTGCGGTGTCGAACGGCAACCGCCCCGCTTGCCGACGCGCACGATCCGTGCCCGCGGCGCCAGTTCGACGATGCCGGGCGCGACCAGGTCGTCGAGCAGCAGAACCTCGGCGGCGGCCAGGGCCTTGGCCGCCTTGAGCGTTAGCAGTTCCAGGTCGCCCGGGCCCGCCGACAGCAGCACTACCCTGGCATTGCCGCGATCGCGGGGGCGGGTGTGGCGCGGCGATAGTTCGTCGTCGTTCGTCATCGATGACCTCATGCGCGTTGCGGTTGCCGGCACAGTTGCGCTAGTTGCGGAAGACACGAGCCGCAGACGGTGCCGCAACCCAGGCGCTGCTGGAGTTCGCGCACGCCGGCGCCTTGCGCCACCTGTTCGCGGATGGCCGTTTCGCCGACCTGCATGCAGTTGCACACCAGCGCGTCGCGCAGGCCGTGGCCGGACTGCGCGAACACAGCCAAACCGGAGCCGCGCCAGGCGCGGCCGGACAGTGCGCGTTCCAGCAAGGCTTCCTCGATGCGATGCGGCTGCGTGTCGCTCAGCAGAACGCCGTCGATATGGCGCTCGCCGGCATCTGCGCGCCATATCACGCGTTTGAGCAAGCCGCGCCGCGCGTCGCGGTATTCCACGGCGTCAGCGCCCGGCAACAGCGTAAGCGCCTGAGTGATCGCATCCAGCCAGGCGTCGGGCGGCGCCTGCGCGTGCGCGGCTCGCAAGGTCAGCCAGGCGATGTCGTCGCCGGCGCCGGGCTCGGCCGCGAAACTGAGCTCGGCGAACGCGCATTCCTTCAACAGCGGTTGCACCGCTGCCTGCAAATTCAATACCTCGCCGCGTCGCGCCGCCAGCAGATGCCAGCCGAACTCGGCTTTCTCCACCCGTACCGCGGCGTGCTTGAGTTCCGGCTGCTGCGAGCGCGCATCTACCGCCGGCTGGGTAAGTTCGTTGATGCCGCCGCTGGACAGGAACTGGCCGCTCCAGTGCATGGCGGCGAATACCGTGCCGGAGACGAGTTCGTCCGATAACTGCAGCGCAAGCACCAGTTCGCCGCGCTTGCCGGTCACGCGGACCAGTTCGCCTTCGGCCAACCCGCGCCGCGCCGCGTCCTGCGGATGCATGCGCAGGCCCGGTCTGGGGCTGTGCGCGAACAAGCCCGGTACGCGACCGGTGCGCGACATGCCATGCCACTGATCGCGCAGGCGCCCGGTCAGCAGACGCAACGGATAATGCGCCGAGATCGCTTCGGCGACGGGCCGGTACGGTGTCGGGTGAAAGCGTGCGCGGCCGTCGGCGGTGGCGAAGACGCCATCGGTGTAACGGCGGGCCTGCCCCTGCGCGGCGTTCGCCGGGAACGGCCATTGCTGCGGCCCGTCGGCTTCCAGCTTCGCGTAATCCAGCCCGCCGATGTCGAGATCGCGGCCGACGGTGAGGCTTCGATGTTCGTCGAAGATCGCCGCGGTGGAGTCGAACGCGAACAGCGGCGCCGCGCCTGGCGGCGCCAGACGCGCTTCGAGACGGCGCGCGACTTCATTGGCTATCCACCAATCGGGCTTGGCCTCGCCCGGCGCGGCCACCGCTGCGCGCACCCGCGAGATGCGGCGCTCGGAATTGGTCACCGTACCTTCTTTCTCGCCCCAGGTGGCGGCGGGCAACAACACGTCGGCATAAGGCACGGTGTCGGTGTTGCCGAACGCCTCCTGCACGATCACCAGTTCGGCGCGTTGCAAGGCTTCGCGCACATGGCCGATGTCGGGCATCGAATGCACCGGGTTGGTGCAGGCGATCCAGACGGCCTTGACCTTGCCGCTGCGCAGCGCATCGAACAGCGCGACCGCCGGCAGACCAGGCCGCGCCGACAAGGTATGCGCGGGCAGGCCCCACAAGCGCTCGACCTGCGCGCGATCCTCGGCGACTTCGATGTCGCGATGCGCGGCGAGCATGGTCGCCATGCCGCCGACTTCGCGTCCGCCCATCGCGTTGGGCTGCCCGGTCAGCGAGAACGGACCGGCGCCGGGCCTGCCGATCTGTCCGGTCGCCAGATGCAGGTGGATCAGGGCCAGGTTCTTGTCGGTGCCGTGCACGGACTGGTTCAAACCCATGCAATACAGCGACAAAGTCGCCGGACTGCGGCCGAACCACTCCGCCGCCTGGATCAGATCGGCGACCTCGATGCCGCACAATTCCGCTGCCATGCGTGGGGTGTATTCGCGCAGCAGCGTTTTGAGTTCGCCGAATCCGCTGGTGTGGCCGGCGATGAAGACCGGGTCGATCAGGTCTTCCCACAGCAGGTGATGCAGCATGCCGTTGAACAGGGCCACGTCGGTGCCCGGCTGGATCGCCAGATGCAGGTCGGCCATCGCCGCGGTGTCGGTGCGGCGCGGATCGATCACGATCCAGCGTATCTGCGGATCGTCGCGGCGCGCGTCTTCCAGCCGGCGCAGCAGCACCGGATGCGCATAGGCCATGTTGCTGCCGGCGAACAGTACGGTCTTCGCCAGCTCCAGGTCTTCGTAGCAGGTGGGCGGGCCGTCCGCGCCGAAGGCCAGTTTGTAACCGGCGACCGCGCTCGACATGCAAAGCCGCGAGTTGGTGTCGATGTTGTTGGTGCCGAGCAATCCCTTGGCGAGCTTGTTGAAGACGTAGTAGTCCTCGGTCAGCAGTTGTCCGGACAAATAGAACGCCACTGCGTCCGGACCATGCTGATGAACGATGTCGGCGAGGCGATCGGCGACGGTGTCCAGCGCCACCGCCCAGTCGACGCGGCGGCGCGGTTGCTGGCGATGCGCGCGCAGTTCCGGCGCCAGCAGCCGGCCCTGCGCGCTGTGCGCGGTCTGCGCCAAGGCGCGGCCTTTGGTGCACAGGCGGCCGTGGTTGGCCGGATGCGTCGGGTCGCCTTCGACGCCGACGATGCGGCTGCCGGCCGCATCGCGCTCGGCGTCGATCAGCACGCCGCAGCCCACGCCGCAGTAACAGCACGTGGAGCGGGTGCGCGTGCGCAGCGTGGGCGCGGCGGAGCCGTCCATCAGCCGTCGCCTTCGAGCGCGAGCCAGACATCGCCGTGTTCCACGCGAACCTGGAACCGGTGCGCGCAGCCCACGTCCGGCGCCTGCGCTTGTCCGCTGCCCAGGGCGATATTCCAGCCGTGCAGCGGACAGGTCACGGTGTCGCCGGCGACGATGCCCTGCGACAGAGCGCCGCCCTTGTGCGGGCAGCGGTCGCGCAGCGCGAACACGCGATCCTCGCCGGTCCGGAACAGCGCGATGTCGTCGGCGCCGTCGCGCTTGAGCACGCGCGCGCCGAGCGCGGGGATGTCGTCGAGACCGCACACGCGCAGCCAGGTGAGGGAGCGTTCGATGACGGCGTCCATGCTCAGTTCTCCTGCCCGACCAGCTGAGCCGGCATCCGCAGCGGTTCGTACTCGCGCGGCCGGCGGTCCTCGCGCACGCGCGCCTCCCACGGGTCGATCAATCCGTCCAGCGCGTACAGCAGGCGCTCGTACAGCGACTTGCGATCGGCGGCGTCGTCGACCACGCGCCGGCGGATGTAGTCCAGGCCGACGCGTTCGATGTAGTGCACAGTGCGGTCCAGGTAATACGCTTCCTCGCGATACAACTGCAGGAAGGCGCCGGTGTATTCGCGCACCTGATCGGCGGTCTTGACCTTGGTCAGGAACTTGGCGACCTCGGTCTTGATGCCGCCGTTGCCGCCGACATGGATCTCCCAGCCGGAGTCGACCGCGATGATGCCCACGTCCTTGATGCCGGATTCGGCGCAGTTGCGCGGACAGCCGGAAACGGCCAGCTTGACCTTGTGCGGACTCCACATGTTGGCGAGCATGGTCTCCAGGTCGATGCCCATCTGCGTGCTGTTCTGCGTGCCGAAGCGGCAGAACTCGCTGCCGACGCARGTCTTCACCGTGCGGATCGACTTGCCGTAGGCGTGGCCGGACTTCATGCCCAGATCGCGCCAGACATCGACCAGGTCTTCTTTCTTCACTCCGAGCAGATCGATGCGCTGGCCGCCGGTGATCTTGACCATGGGCACGGCGTATTTGTCGGCCACATGGGCGATGCGCCGCAGTTCGTCGGCATTGGTCACGCCGCCCTTGATCTGCGGAATCACCGAGAAGGTGCCGTCCTTCTGGATGTTGGCGTGGGCGCGCTCGTTGATGAAGCGCGACTGCGGATCGTCCGCGGCCTCGCGCGGCCAGGTCGAGATGAGGTAGTAGTTGATCGCCGGGCGGCAGGTCGCGCAGCCGTTGGGCGTGCGCCACTCCATGAACTCGTAGGCCTGGCGGTGCGAGAGCAGGCGGTGTTCGGCGATCGCTTTGCGCACGTCGGCGTGGGTATGCGAAGTGCAGCCGCATACCGCCTTGGTCTTGGGCGTTTCCTGGAAATTCGAACCCAGGCAGTTCATCAGGATCTGCTCGACCAGCCCGGTGCACGAGCCGCAGGAACTGGAGGCCTTGGTGTGTTTCTTCACCTCGTCGACGGTGAACAGCCCCTGCTCGTTGATCGCCTTGACGATCGCGCCCTTGCGCACGCCGTTGCAGCCGCATACTTCGTCGGCGTCGGCCATCGTCGCGGCGCGGCTCTGGCCGGCGGTGCCGGAGTCGCCGATGGCTTTCTCGCCGAACATCAGCCGGTCGCGCAGGCCGTCGATGCGGCCGCCGTCCTTGAGCAGCTTGAAGTACCAGCCGCCGTCGCCGGTATCGCCGTAGAGGCAGGCGCCGACCAGCTTGTCGTCCTTGATCACCAGTTTCTTGTAGACGCCGCCGGCCGGGTCGGACAGTACGATCTCCTCGCTGCCGTCGCCGCCCATGAAATCGCCGGCGGAAAACAGATCGATGCCGGTCACCTTGAGCTTGGTCGAGGACACCGAGCCGGCGTAGATGCCGATGCCGTAGTGAGCCAGATGATTGGCGCAGACCTTGGCCTGTTCGAACAACGGCGCGACCAGTCCGTAGGTGATGCCGCGGTGCGAAGCGCATTCGCCGACCGCGTAGACGCGCGGGTCGAAGGTCTGCAACGAGTCGTTGACCATGACACCGCGGTTGCAATAGATGCCGGCCGTCTGCGCCAGTTGCGCGTTGGGACGGATGCCGATCGCCATGACCACCAGATCGGCGGGAGCTTCGCTACCGTCGGAGAACCTGACCGCGCGCACCTCGCCGCGGTCGTTGCCGAGCAGTTCCGTGGTCGAGGTGCCCAGGCGGAATTTCAGGCCGCGCTCGCACAGCGAGTTCTCCAGCAGCCGTCCGGCGGCGGGATCGAGCTGGCGTTCCAGCAGCCAGCCGGCCAGATGCACCACGGTCACGTCCATGCCGCGCTGTTTCAGGCCGTTGGCCGCTTCCAGTCCGAGCAGGCCGCCGCCGATCACCACCGCATGCTTCTTCACCTTGGCCGCTTCGATCATGGCGCGGGTGTCGTGGATGTTGCGGTAACTGATGACGCCGCGCAGATCCTTGCCCGGGATCGGCAGCACGATCGGCAATGAGCCGGTCGCCAGCAGCAGGCGGTCGTATTGCGCTTGCGTACCGTCGGCGGCGATGACGCGCCGGTGCACCCGGTCGATCCGCTCCACTTCCTTGCCCAGATGCAGCTCGATGCCGTGCTCGGCGTACCAGACCATGGGGTTGAGCACGATCTCGTCGAAATTCTGCTCGCCGGCCAGCACCGGCGAGAGCAGGATGCGATTGTAGTTCGGATAGGGCTCGGCGCCGAACACGGTGATGTCGTACATGTCCGGAACCAGCTTCAGCAATTCCTCCAGCGTGCGCATGCCCGCCATGCCGTTGCCGATCACCACGAGTCTGGGCTTGTTCATCGCTGTGTCTCCGTCATCGACCGCACTCAAACACGCGCGGCGCTGAGCGCCGCCCACTGATGGCGCCACTGTTTGCTCACATTCGACAGCAGGCCCCAGGCGAGCATCGCGCAGCCGGCGAAGGCCCACAGGCCCAGCGCATAACTGCCGGTGTGCTGCTTGAGCACGCCCAGGCCGGCGGCGAGCACGAAGCCGCCGATGCCGCCGGCCATGCCGATCAGTCCGGTCATCAAGCCGATGTCGGCGCCGAAGCGTTGCGGCACCAACTGGAACACCGCGCCGTTGCCGGCGCCCAGGCAGAGCAGGGTGGCGACGAACAAGGTCACGGTTATCGCCGCGCCGCCCACGCCCTGTCCGGCGGCGGCGACCAGCACCGCCACCGACAGATAGACCGCGAGCAGGGTGCGCGTGCCGCCGATGCGATCGGCGATCACGCCGCCCAGCGGCCGCATCGCCGAACCGGCCAGCACGCATGCGGCGGTCGCCCAGCCCGCGATCTTGGGGTCGAAGCCGAACTGATCGTGGAAATAGCCGGGCAAGGCGCTGGCGAAACCGGCGAAGCCGCCGAAGGTGATCGAGTAGAAGAACATGAACCACCACGAATCGCGGTTGCCTACCAGCACGCGGCCGTAGTCGCTGAAACGCTTGCGTTCGATCTCGATCGGCGCGTCCCTGGCGCAGAGGAAGAACACGATCATCACCAACGCCAGCGGCAGGCAGGCCAGGCCGAACACCGCTTCGTAGCCGAACGCCGCGGCCAACACCGGTGCGAACAACGCTGCGAGTACCGTGCCCGAGTTGCCGGCGCCGGCGATGCCGAGCGCGGTGCCCTGGTGTTCGGGCGGATACCAGCGCGAGGCCAGCGGCAGCGCCACCGAGAACGAGGCGCCGGCGATGCCGAGCAGCGCGCCCAGCAACAGCACCTGGGCGAAGGAATGCACGCCGAGCCACCACGCCGCCAGCAGGGTGAGCACGACCGCGCTCTGCGCGAGCAGCCCGGTGCGCCTGGCGCCGATGGCGTCGGCCAACATGCCCAGGAACAACCGCAATATCGCGCCGCACAGGATCGGCACGGCCACCATCAACGCGCGTTGTTGTGTGTCCAGTTGCAGGGCCTGCGCGATCTGCACCTGCAGCGGGCCGAGCAGATACCACACCATGAAGCTCAGATCGAAATACAGAAACGCCGATAACAGCGTGGGCGCATGTCCGGCCTGCCAGAAGGATCGATTCACCTGCGCGATCTCCGAATGGAACGCCGCCCGATGCCGGTGTGCCGGCAGGGATGCGATGAGAAGGGGAGGGGAAAACGAAAAACGGCGCCCTCCGGTCCTGTTCGAACCGGAAAAGACGCCGTTGTCTTGGCTGGACGGACCGCCGTTGGTCCGTCTGCCGGAGTCGCTCATCGCAGGTGCACGTGTGCACCCATCAAAGGGCTACGCAATCATCGTGCCAAGCGGGTGCGGCGATTTCGCGCGGATGGAATCGTCCATCGATTCATACGCTTATGCGTGAAGCCGATGCGCCGATGATCGTGAGGATGTTCGCGAAATCCGAAGGCCGCACCAAACGAGCGCGCCAACGCTCCATTTTGGTGCGCGCGCAGGGCGCGGCGATGCGAGCGATCAGAACGCTTCGTCGAACAGTCGGTGCGCGCGGCTGTCGCCTTCGGGAACCGGCACGCCGATCCGCTGCGCCGCCTGGCGATAGCTGTCGATGCGGTGCACGCGGCCGATCAATGCCGCATCCTCGCCGTCGAGCGCCGGCGGCAGCCAGCCCCAGCGGCGAAACTGCGCCAGGAACCACAGGCCATCGGACAGCCAGGGGAAATTCGCCTGGCCATCGGCATGAAAACGCAGCTGCGTTTGTCCGTCGCCGTCGGCTGGCAACAGGCAGGCTTCGATGTCGCGCGCGGGCAGGGCGATCACCTGCGAGTCCGCCAGCCATCGTGCCGCTTCGCGCCGATGCCGCACATCGGCGTCGAGCCAGCGACACGCATCCAGCACGGTCGCGGTCAGCGCGATCGCGGCGTCGGGTTGCAGCGCGGCGAATTCGCGGCGGCAGGCCAGGACTTTTTCCGGATGCCCCGGCCAGATCGTTCCGCTGCGAATCACCCGCCGGCCCACGCCCGCGAGCTCGGCTTGCATCGACCAGGGCTCGCCGGCGCAATAGCCGTCCAGCTCGCCTCGCGCCAGGGCATCGGGCATCTGCGTCGGCGGCAGGGTCAGGATGCGGATCTCGCGCATCGGGTCGATGCCCAGCGCCGCCAGCCAGTAGTACAGCCACATGGCGTGGGTGCCGGTGGGGAAGGTCTGCGCGAACACCGCCGGCCGCGGCAACGAGGCGAGCGCATCGCGCAACGATCGGCCTTGTTCGAGTGATCGCGCCAGCGGCGAGGACAGCGTGATCGCCTGGCCGTTCTGGTTGAGCGTGGACAGGATCGCCAGTTCGCCTTTCGGCCCGCCGATGCCGGTTTCCACGCCGTAGACCAGGCCGGCGAGGGCGTGCGCGGCGTCGAGTTCGCCCGATAGCAGCCGGTCGCGGACCGCTGCCCAGGAGGCCTGACGTTGTAATTGCAGGCGCAGGCCGTGACGGCGATCCAGGCCGAGGCGGACCGCGGCCACCAGCGGCGCGCAGTCGACCAAAGGCAGGTAGCCCAGGCGCAATGGACGGTCTGATGCGGCGGCGGGTGCGGTCATCTCGGCCTCGTTCCAGCGGGTCATCCCAGTAAATCGGCCATCGCGATGATCTGGCGGGCGACATCCACCAGTTTCGTCCCGTTCTTCATGGCCTGTTGGCGCAGCGCGGCGTAAGCGTCGGCTTCGGCCATGCCGCGTTTTTCCATCAGCAGGCCCTTGGCGCGATCGATGAGCTTGCGGTCCAGCAATTGCTGCTGCACCTCGTCGAGGCGGCGGCGGATGTGCGACTGATGCTCGAAGCGGGCCAGCGCGACCTGGATGATCGGCGCCAGCCGCGCCGGAGACAGGCCGTCCACGACATAGGCGGTGACACCCGCGCCGACCGCGGCGCGGATCAGCTGCTCGTTGCCGTCGGCCGAGAACATCACCACCGGCCGCGGCGCGTGCTCGTGCATCAGGGCCAGTTGCTCCAGCGTGTCGCGCGAAGGCGAGTCGATGTCGAGAATGACCACGTCGGGTTGTTGCGACTCCACCGCCTTGAGCAGGGCGCCGATCGCGACGACTTCTTCCAGCACTTCATGGCCGGCGCCGAGCAACGCGTCGCGCAGCTCGCCGATCGGCTTTTCGGTATCGTTGACCAACAAGATGCGAGGCATACCGGTCGAAGCCCCTGGGTGTGTTGACGCGCCGTCAACCTCATGTTGCCATGCAACATAACAGGCCGCGAGCCCCCTTGGAGGATTCCGCATGGCGCTCTTTCCGCTGCTCGCCGACCTTTCCGGCCGCCCCGTGCTGGTGGTGGGCGGCGGGGAAGTGGCTGTGCGCAAGATCGAGGCGCTGCTACGCGCGGGCGCGCGAGTACGCGTGCACGCGAGAGCGCTCGATCCGGTGCTGCAAGGCTGGCTGGAGCAAGGCCGGCTGACCGGCCTGGACGGCGAGTTCGATCCAGCCTGGCTCGACGGCGTCTGGCTGCTGGTGGCCGCCACCGACGACCATGCCTTCAATGCGCGCCTGGCCGAGCAGGCGCGCGCGCGCGGGCTGTGGGCCAACATCGTCGACGACGCGCAGCTGTCCAGCGTGCAGATCCCGGCCGTGGTCGACCGCGCGCCCCTGCAGGTGGCGATCTCTTCCGGCGGTGCCGCGCCGATGCTGGCCCGGCGCATCCGCGAGCGGCTGGAAATCGAACTCGATCATTCCCTCGGCGACTTCGCGGCCCTGTTCGCGAGGCATCGCGATGCCATCCGCAAACGGTTCCCGGCCTTGCCGCAGCGCAGGCGCTGGTTCGACCGGGTCATCGACGGGCCGGTGTCGGTGCTGTTGCGCAACGGTCGGCACGAGGACGCCGAACGCGCCTTCCGCGACGCCCTGGAAAGCGATCGCGACGACGACAACGCCGGCAGCGTCGCCCTGGTCGGTGCCGGCGACGGCGATCCCGGCTCGCTGACGCTGAAAGCCTTGCGCGTGTTGAACCAGGCGGACGTGCTGGTCTGCGACCCGGCACTGTCCGCCGCGGTGATCGATATGGCGCGACGCGATGCGACCCGGCTGATCGCGCCGCAAGAGCGCGACGCACTGGTGGAACTGCTGGTCCGTCACGCCGGCAATGGAATGCGCGTGGCCTACATCAAAGGCGGCGATGCGTTTCGCATGGTGCCGGACAAGGGGCTGCTCGCGATGCTGGAGCGGCGTAATGTCATTGCCGAAGTGGTGGCGGGGGTTTCTCCGACCGAATCGGCGGCGATTGATCGCTGAAACGGCGACGGCGGCGAATTGGCGGCGCGGGTCATCGCGGTCGGCAGAGCCCCCTGTTCGGTGGGCCGCTCGGTGCCTATAGTCCAGCTACGGTCTCGCTTTAGAACACGCCGCTCGCGAAGGCTCGCGTCGGCCCTCTCGGAGCGGGAGAAAACCCACCGGGAGCTTTGCGAATGATCGACTACGACCTGGAGCTGCGGCATCACAACGATGCCCTGCGGATCGCGTATGCAATTCGCGCCTCGGACCGGGTTGTGGATGTCGGGTGCGGGACCGGGCAGACCACGCGCGATGCGGCGCGACTGGCGACGGCGGGAACGGTGCTCGGGATCGACAGGTCGCAGGAGATGATCGAGCGCGCAAGGGCGCTTACCTCCCAGGCGGGGGTCGGCAATATCGAATACGTTTGCGCGAACGCGGAAGAACATGAACTGCCGCGCGAGCGTTTCGACCTGGCGATCAGCCGCTTCGGCACGATGTTCTTCAGCCGGCCGATGACGGCGTTCGTCAATATACGAAACACGCTGCGCCCGGATGGGCGGCTGGTGATGATGGTTTGGCAGTCGCGCGATCGCAACGAATGGGCCACGTCCATCGAACGTGCGCTCGCATCCGACGAATCGAAGGCCGAAAGCGCCTCAACCGTGCCGCCGGCCTTCTCGCTGGGTGAAGCCGACGTCGTAAAACGCCTTCTCGATTCCGCCGGCTTCCTCTCACCGACGTTCGAGGACGTGCGGGCGCCGGTCTTCTACGGACTCGATGTCGATGCGGCGTTCGAATTCGTATCCGAATTCTCTACCGTGCGAGACCGGATCGCAGGCCTCGATAGCCGCCAACGCGCGCACGCGGTGGATCGTCTCCGCGATCTGCTGGTCCGGCACCAAAGGGCCGACGGCGTATGGTTCGACTCGCGCGCCTGGATCGTGACCGCGCATCGCGATTGATTGCGTTCACTATCTGCCGATGCCCGTTCGCGACTCAATCCTCCACGCACAAGTCCGGATCGTCGATCACGCAGTCGGGCAGTTGCGCTGAATTGCGCAGCGATCGCAATGTGGGCCCGGCGTTCTGCGCCGCGCTGACGACCTGGGTCTTCGGCAGCAGCAACCACATCTGCGCCACTTCGTTGGTCGCCAGCGCGAGCCGCCCGGCGCTGTCGCCGAAGCCCCAGAACAGGTCGCCGCGCACGCTGCCGCGGATCGCGCCGCCGGTGTCCTGCGCGAACATCAATCGCCGCAACGGACCGCTGCCGGCCGGTTCCTTGGTCGAAATGAAGACGGGGGATCCCAGCGGCGTGGAGCGCGGATCCACCGCCAGCGAACGTCCGGCCGTTAGCGGCACGCCGAGCGCGCCGATGGGGCCTTCGGGGCCGTCGCCGCTGCTGCGGAAGAAGACGTAGCTCGGGTCCGGAATATTGGTCAAGGCGGGCGCGCCGGTCGCAGACACTGGAAGCGCGGGGCGCGCGCTCGCCGGCTTGGCCGATGCGGACGCCACGCTGGACGGATTCGCGCGGGGCGCGGCCGTTCCGCCGCCTTTGAGCGCGGCGATCAGCGCGGCGACATCGGCGCTGTTGCTGACGGCCTTGGGTTTGACCCGTACTGCCGAGCCCGGGTTCGGCGAAGGCCGCGCGGAAGCTACTGTGCCCGGTTTGCCGTTTCCCTGGAACAACGCGATCAGACGCGCGACTTCGTCGTTGACCGGAGCCGACACGGCGGGATCGGCGCGCGATCCGCCGGCGCTGCCCGCAGCGGTCAGTCCCCGGATTTTGATCGCGGTCAGGACGGTGGACGCGTCGATGCCGCGAGTGATGTTGGGCAGGAACGGATGGCCGTTCTGTTCGGCATACGAGACGCGGATCAGCGTGCCGTCCTCGACTCGGATCTTGCCCGAGCCCTGGATCTGCATCGAATACAGCCGGTCGGCCGCGGCCACCCAGGCCAGTACCGGCGCCTGCAGCGAGCGCAGCTCGATGTCCTGGCGCGACCAGTACGGTTTGATCTGATCGCCGTCGACGCGCACGCGTATGCGCTTGTCGCGGATGCCGACAGAAAAGTCGTCCAACACCAGAGTGTACTCGCGCGCGCCGGCGCTGCCGGGGGAGGCCGGCACCAGGCGTTGGCCTTGCTTGCGCAGCCATTGCCTGGCGCCGCCGGAGCGCGCGGCCGCGTCCAGCAGCAATAGGTCTTGCGGCACGCCGTACACCGGGAAGCGGAAGGTCTCATCGCGATTGCGCCGGCCTTCCAGCAGCGGCTCGAAATAGCCGGTGATGAGGCCGTCGAGCTGGCGCGCCGGCGACATCATCCGGTAGACGTGGAAGTTGCTTTCGAAGAACGCGCGCAAGGCCGCGTCGCTGCCGGTGTCGACGCGGTCGAACGCCGCGCAGACCGTGCTCCATCCCTGCTTGCGCCGCAACGCATCGCAGCTCTCGCGCATGCCGTTCGCGCTTTCGTGCAGCGCATCGTTGTCCCAGCCCGGCACGTCCGCGAAACGCACCGGCTCGAACGCGGCGTGGCGGGTGGCGAAGGGCTGGCCCAGGACGGCCGCGGGCGCGGTTTCCTGCGCCATGACGCAATGGCCCGCCTGCGCCGCCAGCAGTGCGCCGGCCAGCGCGGTGGCTGTGCCGGCGCGGCGGACGAAAACACGAAGTGGGGAAGGGGCATTGCGCATGACGAGTTCTCCCGGCGGTCGGATCAGCCGCTGGCCTGAACTTCCACGCGGCGGTTTTCCGCGGCGTAGGGATCGTCGCCGTTGAGCAACTGGCTCTTGCCGCGGCCTGCGGTTTCCAGCCGGTCCGCCGGCACGCCGTCGCGGATCAGCGAGCGCTTGACCGAGGCCGCGCGCCGCTCGGACAGGCGCTGGTTGTATTGCGCCGAGCCCTTGCCGTCGGTATGGCCGATGATCAGGAAACGGCGCGAGGCGAGTTCCGGCGATTGCATCGCCTGTGCCAGGTTCGCCATCGTCGTCTGCGAACTGACCGACACCGCGTCAGAGTTGAAATCGAACTGGATCTGCATCGAGATCGACGCGGTTTTCGGCGGCTGCGTCGTCGCGGTCGCGGTGACCGCCGCGCCCGGACGCAAAGCGCGCGTGCCGGTGGCGGGCGAGGCGTCCTTGCCGCTGCCCAGGTTCTTGATGATGTCGTCCACCGCCGGCGGTTTGTCGCCGTAATGGGTCTGCGCCACGGCGAACGCCGCGCCCAGCGACAGCGCCGATGCCAGGGCGATGCGTGCGAATACGAGCTTGCGATTCATGACTTTCTCCGGTGTCGACGCCGTCCCAATGGCGGGTGCGGCCTTACGCGAAAAGTCTGGACATCGCCGGCGCACAATTCGATATCTCATTCGGCCTATTCCCTGTGGCGCGGCGGCGAGATGTGGCTTCAGCGACTTCGATCGATGTCGCCCTGCGAGGTGGGGGCGGTACGCATCGGGGCGGGCTCGACGTTCCTCGTTCCCGAATGCGCACCGCCCCCGTGACCGGTATCGGACGCCGCGCCCAGGCGCGAGGGCGGCAGTTGCCCGCGCCGCGCCTCCGATTCGAGCAAGGCGAGCGAGAGTAGCGTGGCGTCGTCGGGCGGCGGCGAGGCGGGACGCGCGCGCGGAAAATCGATGGCGATGGTGTTGCCCCTGCGCTGTCCGCGGCGAATGCCGACGCCGACTTCGAGCAGCTCCGCGATGCGGGCGCCGACGGTCAGGCCCAGCGCGGTATCGCGTTCGTCCCGGGCCTGCGCGTGGCGCGACAGCGCGTCGAGGATCGGCGCATCGGCGGCGATATCCAGACGGTCGCCATCGTCGCGGATCTGCAGCGCCACGCGCCCGGCCACAGGCCGCGCCGCGACCAGCACGCGATGGCGCGCGCGATGGATGGCGCTGCCGACCAGGACATGCACGAGCCGCTCGGCGAGCAGGGCATCGCCGCGCAAACACAGATCGCTGCTGTGCCAACGCACCTCCACGCCCGCGCCGCGCGCTTCGCGCACGAGCAGGCCGCGCAAGCTGTCGAACAGCTCCGCCACCGGCAGATCCATCGCGCGCACCGGCACTTCGTGGCGCAGCAGCCGCGAAATCTGTTCGACCTCTTCGATCATGCAGGCCAGATCGCGGACGCAGGCTTCCAGGCCGTGCAGGGCATCGCGTTGCGCCGGCAGCGCGCCATGATTGAGGCTTCCGGCGAACAGGCTCACCGCGTGCAGGGATTGCCGCATTCGATCGCCGGCGATGGCCAGCATGTCGCCGGAAGGGATCGTGTCCGCCACCGGAGGTGGTTGCGTGGGCGCCGAGGGGTCGCGCGCAGGCCGGAACCGGTAGGTGGCGTCGTAGGCGCCGAACAGCAACAGCAGCACCACGATCGCCTGCGCGCCCTGCCGCCAAATGCGCGCTACGCCGGCGTCCGCGCCGTCGGTGCGGACAAGCCGCGGCGCGCCCTCGACGATATCCGGCGAGGCGGCTTGCGCTTGCGACAGGCGAGGGCCCTGGCCGTCGCCGGGCGTCGTGTCGAGCATCGCCACGCGCACCACGCTGACGGCGCACACGAGCAGGGCCAGCGCGCCCGCCAGCGCCCAGGCCCGGGCGCGCGGCGAACGCAGCCATCGCGGCCACGGGCTCAGCCGCCGATGCGCCGGCATGCGGTGCGCGGCATCCTTGCGCGGCTTGTGTTCGTGGAAGAGGGGAGGAACTGCATTGCGGACCTCCTGGCGATCGCGTTCGTCGCGGCGGCGCACCCCGCGCCGTCGTTGCCGTTATTGGACGCGAATGGCGGCGATGCTTCGATACCTCGTGCGTGCTAGAGCGAGTTGCGTATCCATATCGCTGGGCCGCGTGCCGCGTTCGCGGACGCAGCGACCCGGCGTCGGCAACGCATGATCGTTTGCGGCGCATGGCGCGCCGGAAGATCGATGTTCGGGCATGCGCCGCGGTGGCGAACCCGCGCTCGCTCGGCCTCGCCCGGCGCGCGGCGCATTCAGCCGGATGGCTATAGCTAAATGCATATCGCCAAGCCGTTGGCGCGGGCCGAGAATCGGGGCATGAAGCGGTGCGCAGGCACCGGGTTTTCACTCCACGACACGGACGGAAACGCTTATGCCTCCAGCAGCCCGACTCGGCGACATGCATGTTTGCCCGATGGTGACGCCGGGAACGCCGCCGGTGCCACACGTTGGCGGCCCGATCCTGCCGGCCTGCTGCCCGACCGTCCTGGTCGGCGGACAACCGGCGGCACGTGTCGGCGACATGGCGCTGTGCGTCGGCCCGCCCGATGTGATCGCGCAAGGCTCGCCCACCGTCATGATCGGCGGCATGCCGGCGGCGCGGATCGGCGATGCCACTGCGCATGGCGGCAAGATCGTGAAAGGTTGTCCGACGGTGATGATCGGCTAGCTTGTTGTTGATCGAGTCGGAGACGGCGGCTCACCTACCGTCGTGTTGTTGATCGCGTCAGAGACGACACCCCACCTGCCGTCGTTTTGTTGATCGAGTCAGGCATCGCGCACCCACCTATCGTCATTCCCGCGAAGGCGGGAATCCAGGGCCTTTCGTGCGAGAACGCTTGAAGTCACAGGATTCCCGCGTTCGCGGGAATGACGGTCTGGGGGAATAGCGCTGAAGGCTCTGGATTCCCGCCTTCGCGGGAATGACAGTCTGGAGGAATGGTGCTGAGGGCTCTGGATTCCCGTCTTCGCGGGAATGACGGTCTGGGGGGGGGGCGCTGAAGGCTCTGGATTCCCGCCTTCGCGGGAATGACGGTCTGGGGAATAGCGCTGAAGGCTCTGGATTCCCGACTTCGCGGGAATGGCGGTCTGGAGGAATGGCGCTGAAGGCTCTGGATTCCCGCCTTCGCGGGAATGACGGTCTGGGGGAATAGCGCTGAAGGCTCTGGATTCCCGCCTTCGCGGGAATGGCGGTCTGGAGGAATGGCGCTGAAGGCTCTGGATTCCTGCCTTCGCGGGAATGACGGTCTGGAGGAATGGCGCTGAAGGCTCTGGATTCCCGCCTTCGCGGGAATGACGGTCTGGGGGAATGGCGCTGAAGGCTCTGGATTCCCGCCCTCGCGGGAATGACGGACTGGGGAATGGCGCTAAAGGTTCTGGATGTCCGGCTCAGCCGAAGTAAGGCAGAGCCCGCGTTCGCGGAAACGACGAATCGAGACTCAGAAAGGCAACGACGGCGCCGCAGCCGCAGCCGGCGGCGCAGCAGCCGGTTGATTGCGTGCCGCGATAGCCTCGGCTTCCGCCTCCGGCGTTACCCGTCCAGCCTGTTGAATTTCGCCCGGAGCGACCGGCTTGGCCTTGCCGCCGCGAACGCGCGATGCCGAGATCGGGCCGCTGCCGGTCGGCGCCGGTGGCGGCGGCGTGGCGCCGGGTTCGTCTTCGCCCTTGGCCGCTTTCATGATGTCGTCCGGAGCGCCTCCGATGGCATCGGCCAGAGCGTTGCCTTGCCCGACCTTGTCGCCCGCCAGCCGCTGCGCGTCGCTCAAGCTGCTGACCGACGCGTCCGGATTCGCGAGCTGTCCCGCCTTATCGGAGATATCGCGCTGCTGACGGTCGATCTCGTCCTCCGCGCGTTGGCTGCCGGCGGCGATGTCCTCGCCGGCATCGTGGATATCGTTCTTGGTGTCCCTGACGCTGCGCGCGATCTGCCCGGCCTGGCGGATCTTTTCGTCGACCGGATTCCAGACCATGCCGGCGACCTGATCGCCGATACCGAAGATCTTCAGCACCAGATTGAACACCGGGAAGGTCAGGTTGCGCATCAACAGCGCGGCCAGCATCGGCAGGCGGCCGAGATAGGCTTCCATGGTCAGGCAGGATTTGCCCGCGCAATCGGCCTGCGCCGCGGCCAATTCCTTGTGCAGATCCTCGGCGAGGAATTCGATCAGCGCATCGATGTAATGGCCGTTGTCGCGAATGAAGCCGCGAACCAGATCGGCGGCCTTGTTCTCCAGCGCCGACACGCCGGGCAGGCCGCCGCTGGCGAGGCTGCCGCGGCTCAGGCCGTCGACTAAGTCCGTGCCGCGTTTTTTCATGTCCGCATCGTCGTTGCCGCCCGGCGCGGAGCCCTTGCCGAAGATCCACGCCCAGATCAGATCGACGATCTTGCCGGCGACCGCGTCGTGGGTGGCGGCCAGGATCAGCGCCGGATCGGGCAGGCCCAGCCGTCCATGCAGATGGCTGTAAACCTTGGGCAGCAACACCATGGCGATATCGGCGATCACGCCGACGCCGGTCTGCATGAAACCCGGCAGCGGCTTGCCCGCGCCCAGCAGGGCTTCGCCGAGCGCTTGCGCCATCAACGGCGCGAGCGCCGGCAGCGGCGGCTGCGCTTGCGGCTTGCCGTTTAAGGTGGCGATCGCGGCGCTCAATGCCGCGGCGCTGCCTTCGGGCAGATTGGCCTGCTCCGATTCGGCGGTGGCCAGCCAACCGGTGATGTCGCCGGCCTGTTCGCGCGCGCCTTCGCGCGCCTGGCGAATCGCTTTTTGCACATCGCCCAGCGCGCCGGCCGCATCATCGACCGGCGCGCTGCCGCCGATCAGCGGCAGGCCGCGCAGGCTGCGCTGTGCGTTTTCCAGCGTCTGTTCGACGCCGCTGGCATCGCCGACCGGTTCGCCCTGTTTCTCGCCGAGCAGGAACCAGATATCGAAGCCGGGCTTGCGCTGCTGCGCGATCGCCTGGATCGAATAGTCGTGGCAGGCCTTGATGATGTCCCACTCATAGGCCTGCCGCGAGGCGCGGTACATCGCCTGATAGGCGTCTTGCACCTTGAACAGCCACTCGGGAATCTTCGCGACGACCTCGGGAATGCCGGCGCTGCCGGCCAGGCTGCTCAAGCCGGGAATCGACGGCAGCCCGAGCCCGCCGCCGGCCGCGGGCTGCAGCGCGGTCTTGCAGGTTTCGTGCAGCGTCGCCCAGGCTTCGGCCAGTTTCACGCCGGCCGCGTGCACCTCGGGATAACCCGGCGCTTCGACATTGACCGGATCGGCGGCGGCGCGGATCGCGTCCAGCACCGGGTCGATCGCTTCCGGGCCGCTCGAAGCCTGCGCCTTGCCGCCGAGCAGGGAACCGGCGGTGTCGAGCATCGCGCCGGCCGCGCCCTTGCTCGCCTTGGCTTGCTCCAGCACGCGCTGTGCGGCGCGCGCGAAGGAGTAGATCAACACGTCCTCGCGGATCAGCGCGTCGCGCATGGCGATGCCGTGGGCGGCGGACTCGCCGGGAAAGCGGTCGGCATGATCGTCGTGGGCGAAGCTCAGGTGCACGAACTGCAGCGGCTTGCGCGCATCGAAGGGCACGTGCGAACCGGGCTTGGCCTGCGTTCCCGGATCCGAGCCGACCGGTTCGGGCTGCGCGGCGATGCTGGCCGCCTTGGACAGGCGCGGGTCGAGCGCTTCGCCGGCGATGTAATGCGCCGTCGCCGACGCGCCGCCGCCGGATTGGCCGGTCAGTCCTCCGGCGACCGCATCGATCGCATCGCCGACGACGTTGTGGGTCAAGGTGTCGGTGACGCCTTTGGCGGCATTGCCGGCGTTGCTGATGATTCCCATGGCGGTCTCCGTACCGGCGATGCGCGCTGCGCCGGGCAATAGCTAGACATGCAAGGCATCGAGCCTGGCGCGGGTGTCCTCGTCGGCCTCGCCGGACTCGGCCAAGCCCTGTGCGCGTTGGAAGCGCAGCAGGGCGTCGCGCGTGGCGTCGCCGATGTCGCCGTCCTCGCCGCCGCAGTCGAAGCCCAGGTTGTTCAAACGGTGCTGCAGACCGCTGGCCAACCCGGGTGGGTCCAGCAATCCGATCTCGACGCTGTAGCTTTCGCTGCCGTCGCCGAAGCTCAGCGCGGCCGCGCGGGTTTCGCCCGGGATCGGCTGATCGATCTTGCCGTCGCCGTCGGTCTTGCCGTGGATGACCTTGTCGCCGAACACCAGCGTGAACGCCTCGTTGCGGCGCGGCTCGCCGCTGTCGAGCATCTGCAGCTTCAGCCGCGTCGGCTCGCCGCGGCGCTTGAACCGGTGGCGGGCGTCGGCCGGCTTGGCGATCTGCTTGTCGCCTTTTTCCGGCAGGAACAGCGCATCGCCCTCGACCAGTTGGTTCGGGTTCTTGCGTTTGGCCTTGAGCTTGGCGTTGTTGCCGTGCTCCCACAGCGTCCGCCACAGAAAGCCGCGCTCCTTCGCGATCGAGGCCAGGCTCTCGCCCTTGCCGATCGCATATTGCTCGCCCGCGGAAGCATCGCTAGCCATGGTGGTTCTCCGTCATTCCCACGCATCCTTGTCCAGGTCCGGGAAGCCGATCTGGCAATCGCCCGGATCGATGTTGGCGACTTTCAGCAGCCCCTTTTCGTCGGTGGTGCCGCCGCTGATCGAGCCGTCGGGCAGGGTGATCTGCACGCGTTCGCCGGCGACCGGTTTGCCGGCCTCATCGACCAGTTCGACTTCGATCCAATGCGTCTTGTCTTTGTTTTCGTCCGAGTCGGGATCGAAATTGGACCGGTCCGGCGGTTTGCCCGGGCGCTTGTTGCCCAGCGGCGAGGCTTCCGGCTTCTGCCCGGGCTTGGCGTTGGCCGCGGCCGCCGCCGCGGTCACCGCCAGCGGCGGCACCAGCGAGGCGGCCGATCCGGACGCGGGCGCGCCGCCGCTGTTGACCAGCACCATCGCGCCGACGATGGCGACACCGGCCGGCGAAATGGTCACGTGGTTGCCGCCGACCTTCAGAGTGAGCATGACGCCGGCCTCGATGACCACGTTGGCGCCGGCGTTGAGGTAGTAGTTCGTGGCGACCTGCTCGCTGTGGCTTTGGAACGATTCGCCGACCGCACCGTCCACTTTCAGCGACTTCGATCCGGCGATTGCGATCGCCTGCTTGCCTTTCAGGCTGAGGTGATCGTCGCCCTCGATTTCGCCGACGCGGTCCTTCTTGACATAGCTGTGATGGCTGCGATGGGTTTCTTCCAGGCGATCGCGCTTCACCACCAGGCTGCGGTCGTTCTCGACCCATTCGCGGCGGTCGTTGCCCACGCGCAGGTCCATGTCCTTTTGCGCGTGCAGGAACAATTGTTCTTCGCCTTTCTTGTCCTCGAAGCGGATCTCGTTGAAACCCTCGCCGCCCTTGCTGGAATAGGTCTTAAAGGTGGACTTGGTCGCTTCCGCCGGCAAGGCGTAGGGCGGCATGTTCTCGCCGTTGTACAGACAGCCGACCACGATGGGTTGATCCGGATCGCCTTCCAGGAAATCGACCAGCACCTCCATGCCGATGCGCGGGACGAACATCGCGCCCCATTGCTTGCCGGCCCACATCTGCGCCACGCGCAGCCAGCACGAGCTCTTGTCGTCGGCGGTCGGAGTGCGGTCCCAGCGGAACTTCACCTTGACCCGGCCGTATTTGTCCGTGTGGATCTCTTCGCCCGGCGGGCCCACCACCACCGCGGTCTGCGGCCCGCGCAGATGCGCCTTACGCGTGAGCAGCGGCGCGCGGTACTGCACGCGGTGCGGGATCATGGAAAACCGGTTGTCGTATCCGCTGTCCTGGTCGCTGCCCAGATTGTTGCGGCCGCGGTGCTCCACCGCGACGACCAGATAGTCTTCGTTGAGCGCGTCTTCCGGATGCCGCTCCAGTCCGAACACATGCCCGGGCATCAGAGTGCGCACGTCGCTGGTGGCATCGAGCAAATCCTGATCGGCTTCCTCCGACTCGATCATCACCCGCGCCAGGCCTTCGCCGAGCGCGCGATCGGTGTAGCCGCCGGGATGCACGAAGCGTTCGTAGTTGCTGTTGTCGCCGATGTGCACCAGCGAATCGACGCTGACCTCCAGGTCGGTGCTGGGGCGTTCGAAATCGTAGTCGCGCAGCACCACGCGCCCGGTGTGGATGCGCTCGCGGCGCTTGAGCGCGGTGACGCAGTCCGATGCCTCGGCCATGGCGAGGTCGTGGAAGGGCAGCGTGTCCGGTTCCAGCCGCGGGTTGTGGTCGCGGTTGTCGGTGAGGACGAGGATTTCGGTTTCCGGCTCGTGGCGGAAGAAGTAGTAGATGCCGGCGCGTTCCAGCAGCCGCGAGATGAAGGCGAAATTGGTTTCGCGGTACTGCACGCAATAGGTCAGCGGCGGGTGTTCGCCGGACAGGCGCAGCTCGTAGTCGGTGAACTGGAATTGCTTGAACACCTCCTCGACGATGTCCGGGATCGACTTGTCCTGGAAGATGCGCGAGTCCTCGTGCTGCAGCATGAACCACAGCCACGGCACCAGATCGCATTCGTAGGCATAGAACTCGCCTTGCGCGCCCTCCGGCGCCGG
Source organism: Lysobacter sp. TAB13 (assembly GCF_052113885.1). Lineage (NCBI taxonomy): Bacteria > Pseudomonadati > Pseudomonadota > Gammaproteobacteria > Lysobacterales > Lysobacteraceae > Lysobacter > Lysobacter sp. TAB13. The sequence goes on from NZ_JBFRDR010000006.1 coordinate 62,022, forward strand.
CGTGGCGCCGACGCGCGAGAAGCGCGACATCAGGCCGGTGAAGTGGCGTTCGCCGTCGATGGTTTCGATGCACAGGGTCGAGCGCTTGCCGATCACGTCCTCGGGCTGGATATCGTCGCGGTCGGAAATCAGGTCCAGGCTGAATTCGAAGGGGCGCGACAGCGCCTCGCGTCCCTCGACCCCGCGCACCAGCAGCGCGTCCTCGCCAAGCGGACAGCGCAGCTGGAACATCCGGTGTTGTGTCGACAAGGGCATGCCAGGGCGCTCCGGGGAATGCCGTTATGCTGGTCGGCGCGCGGGCGCGCGACCAGTGGCAAGACGGCTTAGGCCATGCGTCATAGCGCGGCGGCTCGGGGTTGCGTGTTCATCGCGGCCGGCCGCTCATTCCAGGGTGTAGGCGAAACGCCCGTGCGCGTCGATGCCGGCATGGATGCGGCTGAAGCCGGCGCTGCGGCTCATCCGCGTCAACACCTCGGCGGCGACTTCCGGCAGCAGGCTGCCGGTGAGGATGTTGTCGATATTGCGCGCGCCGGAATCGACCTCGGTGCAACGGGCGGCCACCGCGTCCACCAGGGCGTCGTCGTAGTCGAAACGCGCGCCGTGGTTGGCCTGGATGCGGCGGGCGATCTTGCCCAGTTTCAGGCGCACGATCTTGCGCATGTTGGCGTCGTCCAGCGGATAGAACGGAATCACCGTGGTGCGGCCGAGGAAGGCCGGCTTGAAGACGCGGTTGAGCTCGGGTTTGAGCAGCTCGTTGAGGCGTTCGACCGAGGGCAGGCCGCCGTCGGGCAGGGCATCGGCGCCGCGGCAGGCCTGCATGACCAGATCGGTGCCGGCGTTGGAGGTGAGAATGATGACGGTGTTGCGGAAATCGATCTCGCGGCCTTCGCCGTCCTCCATGCGACCCTTGTCGAAGACCTGGAAGAACAGTTCCAGCACGTCGGGATGGGCCTTCTCGATTTCGTCCAGCAGCACCACCGAGTAAGGCCGCCGCCGCACCGCCTCGGTCAGCACGCCGCCTTCGCCGTAGCCGACATAGCCCGGCGGCGAGCCCTTGAGGCTGGAAACGGTGTGCGCCTCCTGATACTCGCTCATGTTGATGGTGATCATGCTGCGTTCGCCGCCGTACAGCATCTCGGCCAGGGCGATCGCGGTTTCGGTTTTGCCCACGCCGGAGGTGCCGACCAGCAGGAACACACCCTTGGGTTTGTTCGGGTCTTCCAGGTTGGCGCGCGAGGTGCGCACGCGCTGGGCGATGGCTTCCAGCGCGTGGCCCTGGCCGATCACGCGCTGTTCGAGGTGTTCGCGCAGGTTGAGCACGGTCTGGATTTCGTCGGCGACCATGCGCCCGACCGGAATGCCGGTCCAGCCGGCGATGATCTGCGCCACCGCGGTGGCGTCGACCACCGGCAGCACCATCGGCGCTTCGCCCTGTAGCCCGCGCAGCTCGGTGCGCAAGGCATCCAGTTCCGCTACCGCGGTCGCGCGCACGGCGGCATCCGCGTCCGGCGCTTCGGCCGCATCGAGCTTTTGGTGAATCTTCGCGACCAGGTCTTTTTCGCCTTGCCAGCGCGCGTCGAGCGCTTCCAGCCGCTGCTGCAGCGCCGTGTGTTCCTCGGCCAGTTCGGTCAGGCGGGCGAGGTGATCGCCGCCGCCGGCGGTTTCGCGTTCCAACTGCGCGCGTTCGGTGGCGATCTCCTCCATGCGCCGGCGCGTGTCTTCGACCTGGGCCGGCGTCGCGCTCTGGCCGATGGCGATCTTGGCGCAGGCGGTGTCCAGCACGCTGACTGCCTTGTCCGGAAGCTGGCGGCCGGCGATATAGCGCGAGGACAGCTTGACCGCGTCGCGCACGGCTTCGTCGAGGATGCGCACGCGATGGTGCGCGGCCATCGCCCGGGCGACGCCGCGCAGCATCGCCACCGCCTTGTCGTCCTCGGGTTCGTCCACCTTGACGACCTGGAAGCGGCGGGTCAGCGCCGGGTCTTTCTCGAAGTATTTCTTGTACTCGCTCCAGGTCGTCGCCGCGATCGTGCGCATCTCGCCGCGCGCCAGCGCCGGCTTGAGCAGATTGGCGGCGTCGTTCTGGCCGGCGGCGCCGCCGGCGCCGATCAGGGTGTGGGCCTCGTCGATGAACACGATGATCGGCTTCGGGCTGGATTTCACTTCCTCGATCACGCCCTTCAGGCGATTTTCGAACTCGCCCTTGACGCTGGCTCCGGCCTGCAACAGGCCCAGGTCCAGCGACAACAGTTCCACGTTGCGCAGCGGCGGCGGTACATCGCCGGCGGCGATGCGCGCGGCCAGGCCTTCGACGACCGCGGTCTTGCCGACGCCGGCCTCGCCGGTGAGGATGGGATTGTTCTGGCGCCGCCGCATCAGCACGTCGATCATCAGGCGGATCTCGCCGTCGCGGCCGAGCACCGGATCGAGCTTGCCGTCGCGGGCGCGCTGGGTGAGGTTCTGGCAATACTGGTCGAGATTGGGCGTGGCGCTGGGCCGGCCGCCGGCGGTGGCGGCATCGGCCGACGCCGGCGCGCCGCCGGTGTCGCCCAACGCGCGCGCGTCGCGCGCTTCCACCGAGGCCTCGACCAGCGCGTGGAAATTCTGCAGCAGCGTCTCCAGGTTGATGGGCGCCAGCACGGCCGCGACATTGCCCGGCAGGCGGCGCAGTTCGGCGTCGGCGAGCAGCGCCACCAGCAGATGGCCGCTGCGCACACGCGCCTCGCCGAATTCGATCGAAGCCCAGGCCCAGCCGCGTTCAAGCAACAGCGGAATATGCGCCGACAGCGCCGGCGTGCGCTGATTGCCGGACTTCAATCCGTCCAGCGCCTGCGCCAGCGCTTGCTCGACGCGCTCGGGCGCGATGTCGAACTGGCGCAGGATCCGCCGCAGATCGCTGTTGTCGACTTCCAGCAGCTTGAGCAGCACGTGCTCGATCTCGACATCGTAGTGGCTGCGCGACAGGCACAGGCCGGCGGCGCTTTCGACCGCGCCGCGGCAGGTGGTATTGAGGCGTCCCACCAGGGAACGCAGGTTCAGCGCCATGACTGGCCTCCCATTGCGGAAAAGTGGAATTCGCATTCGTCCGCCGGCGCCGCGCCGCGGCGGCCGGACAGCCAGGTGTTCCAACCCAGTTGCGGGCGATCGGCGCCGCGCTCTCCCAGCGCCAGCGGCGGAACCTCGTCCGCGCGCAGCGACAGTTCGATGCGCAGGTCCAGCGCCAAACCGGTGAGGAAACGCGCCAGCTCGATCACGTCGGACAGCAACTCGCCGCGCGGCAGCAGCCGGCGGAAACTCGCGCGATCCAGCGGGCCGATGCGCAAGCGCAAGGTGGTCTGGCGATCCCAAAAGCGATCGCCCAACAGACAGCCGCCGCCCAAGGCCGATGTCGCGCCGCCCAGGCGCGTGCGATCGGCCGCCGGCACCCGCTGCCAAGTGCCCAGGCAACCTTCGACCGCGACCGGCGCGCCGACCACGTCGCCGACCACCTGCGACAGCGCGCCGGCGCCATGGGGACGTTGCGAGATCAGTCCGGCGAAATAGGCGGTGGCCGCGCCCGGCAGGCGCGGCTGCGCCGGCGCGCTCTTCGCCGACGGCTGCGCTCGCGCTTGCACGCGCGCCTGCAGCGCCGGTGTGCCCAGGCCGATCAGGTGATGGACGTAGTGCAGCGGCGAATTGCGGAAGCCGAATTCCAGGCCGATGTCGGCGCGATATTTTCCCCACGCGCGCCAGAACAGGGTGATCAGGCGGTGATTGAACAGGTCGAGAAAATCCTGCGCGGCGCGGTCGCGCTGCGCGCCCTGGGCGATCAGCCATTCGGTGTAATGGCGCGGCAGCACGCCCGACGGCCCGGTGAGGCCGAGAAAATGCACACGCATGCGCCAGCCGCCGGCGTTGTCGGCCTCCAACGCGGCCAGTTCGGCCGGAGGGAAATTCAACGAGGCCGGGGTGAGGAAACGCAAGGGCCCGGGCAGCGCCGCGCTGCCGCGGGCGTCGAAGTCGTGCGCGCGGTAGATCAGCCGCACGGCCTGGAAGAATCCGAACGCCTGCGGATCGTTGCGCAGTCTTTCGATCGGCGCAACCGGCGTCTCGACGCCCGCGGTGGCGGCGATCGGGAGCGGCAAGGACACGGTGTCGGCCATGGCGCGCCGGTCACACCAGCGGCAGCGCGCCGGCGCGCGGCGCGAAGCCGGCCAGCAGGCCTTCGCGCTGCTGCGAGCGCACGCTCAGGCGGGTGTAGGAGTTGGAGGTGCAATACAGGCCGAAGAACACGTCCAGCACGCGCGCCAGCAGGTACACGCCGCCGCCGACGTACTGGCTCTCGTCGAAGGTCAGCTCGACATCGGTGCCGCGCACGAAGGCCTGCCGCGGCGCGCGGCCGATGCGCGTCACCGACGGCCGGCTGTCGACTTCGACGATGCCGGCGATCTGTTTGCGCAGGCTGGCCGAATCGGCGTAGTTATACAGGCTGAGGATTTCCAGCAGCGCTTCGCGTCCGCCGCCGACGATCGACAGGTGATTCAAGGCCAGGTGCGAGATCAACCGCCACTGATTGGCCATGCGCATCGGCGCGCGCCAGGTGGCGGTGGGTTTCTTCAGCAGGCGCGCTTGCGCGATCACGCCGCCTTGTTCGACCTGCAACAGGCTTTCCTCGCCGCCGAACGGCAGTTGCGAGGGCAGGTCGCGGTTGGTGCAGGTCAGCGACAGGGACAGGGTGTCTACCGCCGGCACATGCGGATTCATGTCGCGATCGACCAGGGCGATGCTCATCTCGCTGCCGTCGTCGTTCGGCCGCGATGAGGGATGGCGCTGGCTGTACCAATGGCATCCCTCATCGCTGTCGTGCAGGCCGTGGCGGATCGAATAGAACGGTACGAAATCCACCACGTTGGCCTGATCGGCGGTGCGGCTGAACTTGCGCACCGAATCGACCGAATACACTTCCAGCCCCTGCGGACGGCGCACGTCGGGAATCACCGGGTATTCGTGGCGGTGCTGGTTCAGGCGGATCGGCTCGGCTTGCTGCTTGAACAGGTTGACGATCGGCGTGCAGTTGAGGCGGAAGGTGTCCGCGCTCACCGCCTGTTCCAGCCGCGGCAGGCGCTCAGGGCGGCCGAAGGCCTGGATCTCGAACACCAATTCGACTGCGTCTTCGAAACGCGAGAAGTCCAGGCCGTCGAGCTCGAAGAACAGGAACTTCTCCGGCAGCACGAAATATTCCTGGATCAGGCGATAGCCGAGGAAGGAGCGCGCGTCGTAGTCGAGCAGGCCTTCGTCTTCGTCGAAGCCGACCGCGCGCAGGGCTTCGCGCGGCAATTGCAGCGGCGGCGTCTGCGGCGAGCCGTTCGGCGCGCGCAGCGCGATCGCGGCGGTGGCGTTCAGCAGAATTTCGTACAGCGCGTGCGCCACCGGACTTTCGCCGTCCAGGTAGAAGCGCAGCTTGCGCACCTCGAGCTGCGACAGCGGGGTTTGCCCCTCCGCCTCCAGCCGGATCCGCAACGTCGCCACGCTGCCGGGGCGTTGCAGCGCGAACGCCGAACGCTCGGCGGACTCCAGCCGGGCGTCGGCGACGCGCAGCGGCCAGATGTCGACCGGATAGGCGGTGCGATAACGCACCGGCACGCCGTTCACCGGCCGGCTCAGCAGGGCGGTGCCGCGCGGGATCTGCTGCATCGCGGTGAGTTCGGCGCCGGCGCTGGGGCGCAGCTGCGCGATCGACATCGACGGCACCGGGCGCAGGAAGTGCGGGTACAGCACCGACAGCAGCGCTTCGGTGATCTGCGGAAATTCGTCGTCGAGCTTCTTGTGGATGCGCGCGGTGAGGAAGGCGAACGATTCGATCATCCGCTCGACGTGCGGGTCTTCGCAGACATCGCCTTCCAGCATCAGCCGCGAGGCGATCTTGGGATAACGCCCCGCGAACTCCTTCGAGAGCCGGCGCAGGTACGTCAGTTCGTTCTCGTAGTAAGGCAGCAGCTCATCGAGCATGGCGGAACGCGCACTTCCGCGGTCAGGCGGATCGCGCGAATGGGGGACAGGCGCTCAGGCTAGGAGCGTGCGCCGCCGGGGGCCATTTGCCGAACGGACTATGCCTTACGGCGCCGCATGGGTTGGCCGTGTCCCAGGCCGCCTGTGCGCCGGCGTCAGCGCGTGAGTTGCCTTTCGATGCGGTCGTGCTCGGCGCGCAGGCGGTCGAGGCGGGCGCGCTTGGCGTTTTCGTCGATCCAGCGCGCCGAATGCGCCTGCTGCAGTTCCAGGATGTATTCGATCTCCTCGAACGGCAGCAGCGCGCGGTTGTCGGCGGCTTCGAATCCGGACAATTCGTGGATCCTCAGCAGGTTTCGCCGTTCGCGGGCGGCATCGGCGCCGCGCCCGTAGTCGATCAGGAACTGCCGCACCGCCGCGCGCGTTTCCGCCGGCAGCGAGCGCGAGACCACCAACACCGCATGCGGAATCAGGTCGGACTGCCACAGCACGCGCAACTGCGCATGCTGGCGCGGGAAGCGCACGGCGAAACGTTCGAGATCGGCGTCGTTGTTGCTGGCGACATCGACCTCGCCGTTGGCGACGGCGAGGGCGTTGTTCTGGTGGTTATTGATGGTGACCGATTTGAAATACAGGTCGGAGCTGAGGTCGCGGCGCGCGAACAACTGCGCTTCCGGGACCAGATAGCCGGAGACCGACAGCGGCTCGCTGCGCGCGTAGCGCCATCGGCCCGGAGCGCCGAGCAGCGTCGCCAGATCGCGGATCGGTCCGCCGCGCCGCGCGATCAGCACCGAACGGTAGCCCGGAGAGCCGTCCAGGCGGGTCAGCCGCACCGCCACCTGCATGTCGTTGTTGAGCACCGAGTCCAGCGCCAGCTTGCCCGACAGGAAGGCGACATCGACGCGGCCGGCGGCGATCGCCTTGTGCATGCCCTCGTAGGTGCTCACCGACACGCTTTCCACCGGGCGGTTCAGCGCCTTCGCCAGATCGTCGAGCAGCGCCTGCCAGTCGTCCCGGGATTCGGCCGGACCGCCGGTGGGCAGGATCCCGAACTGCAGCGGCTTGGTCGGCTGCGCGGCGGGCGCCGGCGGCGGGGAAGGCGCCGGCTGTACGGGCGGCGCGGCAGTCGCCGTTCCCGCGATGCCGATGCACAGCAGCAAGGACCGCACGCAGGCAAGCCTCAGGCGCATGAACGCGGACGAGAACGGTCGCACTGGAAATTGTCGTCTCGGGGGGGAGAAAGCGTTATATCACCGCCGGCTGGGGCGGCGTCATCTCGCGGCGCAGGGGCCGGCGTTCATGCGCGGGCGGCGCAGCGCCGGGATCGTGACGAAAATCACGGCTCGACCAGGCGCCGCGAGGCCACCACGGCCTCGACCCGGTTGCGAACGTTGAGCGCGCGGAAAATCGCGGCCAGATGGATCTTGACCGTGCCTTCGCTGATGCCGAGGTTGCGCGCGATCAGTTTGTTGGGCTTGCCCTGCGACAGCAGGCGCATGACGTCGATCTGGCGCTCGGTCAGAATCTGGCGCAGGCCGTCGAGCGAATGCTGCTCGGCCGCCGCGGACAGGTTGCGCGCCGCCGCCGGCATTTCGGCGGCGGGCGTCCAGCCGCGCGCCTGAACCCCGGCGAGCAGCAACGGCGGCACGTACACGCCGCCCGACAGCACCAGGCGCACGGCCGACAACATGACGTCGGGCGAATAGGCCTTGGGAATGAAGCCCTGCACGCCGAGTTCGAGCAGCGTGCGGATCAGCTCGGTGTCCTCCGATCCCGACAGCACGATGACCGGCACGTCCGCGGCGACGCGGCGCATTTCGGCGATGTGGCGATGCCCCTGCGCGCCGGGCATGGAGATATCGATGATCGCCAGATCCAGCGGGCTGTCGGACCGGTTCAGCACCGCGTCGAACTCGGCGATGTTCATCGCCACGACGAATTCGACCTCGTGCTCGAGCTCGGACAGTTTGGTCTTGACGCCCTCGACGATGAGGCGATGGTCGTCGGCAATCAGTACTCTCATGGGACTCTCATCACTTGGATCCTCAGCGAACGCCCCATGCGCCGCCGCCCCGGATGGACGGATGGATGGCTGCGCAGACTCAGCGCGACGATAGTCCGCGCCCGCCGCCCCGGCAATAGCGGGCACCGCACCAAAGGCATAGCGCCAACGAGATATGGCCGTCGCCGCCGCGCTCGCGAAAGATGAGCCGCCTGATCCTCAAGTGATTGCTTGTGACGATGCTGCCGCTGCCCTGGCTAAGATCCGCGTCGATTCCGCGCGTTGGCGGCGCATGTGTGCTGGCCGTCGCAGCGCTGGTGTGCGGATGCACGCGCACCGCGGCGCTGGCGGCGAAGCCTGCGCTTGAGCCTGCGCACATACCGGTATCGATTCCGCAGCCGCCCTCGTTGCCTTCGCACGGCATCTTGTTCCGCATCGAGCCCGCGCAAGCGGTAGCCGATACGGCGGCTCCCGAGACGCAATCCCGGCCGCCGCGGGCGAGCAGTTACCTGTTCGGCACTATTCACTTCGGCAACGATGAAGAACTGGGATTGAGTCCGGAACTTCTGGCCTCGGCGCTGTCGTCGTCGTTCACGCTGGTGAACGAGATCGATCTGGCCGCGCCCGGTGGCGGCAATCTGGACCGCTACCGCTGGTTGCCGCCGGAGCAGTCGCTGTCGGCGCTGATCAGCGCCGCCGGCTTCGCCATGGCGCAGTCCCTGCTGCCGCAGATTCCGCCGCCGACCCTGCAGCGGATGAAGCCGTGGATGGTGCTGGCGCTGCTGGAGGCGCGCGGCGAACAGGCAGGCGAGCAGACCCTGGACGATCGCCTGCAACGCATCGCCGCCGAGCGCGGCATGCGCATCGTGCATCTGGAGACGGCCGAGGACCAACTGCGCGCGCTCGACTGCATTCCCAGCGAAAGCCAGGCGCTGGTGCTGGAAGAACGGCTGAAAGCGCCGCAGATCATGCGCGAGATGTCCGAACGCGCGCTGATGCACTACCGCGGGCGCGATCTCGACGCCTGGCTGGCCGATGTCGACCGCATGGTCGGCCTGGACGGCGAAAGCAAGGACATCGAGATGCGCGCGCGCCAATGCCTGATCGAAGAACGCAACCAACGCTGGCTGCCGGAACTGCTCGCCTTGCTCGATCAGGGCGGCTGCTATATCGCGGTCGGCGCGATCCATCTTCCCGGCGAACACGGATTGCTGGCGGCGCTGAAGCACGCCGGCTATCGCATCGAGGCCGAACCGCTATGACGCTCGCCGCTACGACATCCGCCGCCCCGATATCGGCGCGCCATCGCCGCCACGCGGAGGGAACCGCATGAACAGCCATCGTCAGGTCTTCTGGGGCCAGGGCGCCTTTCTCAGCCCGCAGCACCTGCAGGCGCAGGACGCTTGGCATCAGGCCATGCGGCAGGGCGTGCAGCGGGCGATCACGCCGTATCCCTGGGGCCTGGAAACGCTGGTGTTGCGCGAGGACGCGCTGGCCAGCGGCGTGGTCGATATCGAGCAGATCGAACTGCACACCCGCGATGGAGAGCGCCTGGCCGGCGGCTCGGCGCTGGCCGGCGGCAACGCGCGCATTCCCGATCGCGCCTTGCAGGATCTGACGCCGCGCAACAACGATCCGATCGCGTTGTGGCTGGTGCTCAATCGCGAACGCACCGTGCACGGCCTGGGCCCGGCCGGGCGCCTGAGCGAGCGCCATGCGCTGGCCAGCGACAGCCTGGAAGATCCTTTCGATCCGCAGGCGCCGGCCGCCGATGTCGATTTCCTGCTGTACCAGCCGATGATCGTGACCTCGCTGGACGACAACGCCGAAGTCCTGGTGCGGTCCTGCGAGGCGTACAAGTTCGCCGAAATCGTGCCGGTGGGGCCGGGCAAGTACCGGTTGTCGAACGATTACGTGCCGCCGCTGCTGGCGCTGCAGGCTTCGCGCAATCTTTCGCGCTGGACCCGCGCTTTGCGCGACCTGCTGACCTCGCGCGGACAGGATTTCGCCGCCAGCAAGCGCCAGCGCGGCATCCGCGCCGCCTCGACCAGCGCGCAGGAAGTGATGCGCGTGGCGATGATGCAGACCTTCGCCCGCTATATCCCGGTCTTCGCCGAACACGTCCGGCTGGGCACGGTGCCGGCGTATGCGCTGTACCAGCAGTTGCGGGCGCTGGTCGCGGAGTTCTCCGTGTTCTCGGAGGACATCGGCTATTTCGGCGGACTGGCCGCGAACCCGACCGAAACCGAACTGCCCGATTACGATCACGACGATCTGCGCCGTTGCTTCCGCATCGCCTTCGAGCGTGCCGAGGCGCTGATCAAGGCGCTGACCGTCGGCGCCGAGGTCGGCATCGCGCTGGCCTTCGACGGCCGTTTCTACAAGGCCGATCTGCCGGCGAACCTGTTCGAATCGGACAAGACCCGCTTCTATCTGGCGTTCGAATCCGACCTGCGCGGGCAGGACCTGTTCACCCGCCTGTCGCGCACCGGCAAGATCGCCTCGACCGAGGAAATGCCGCGCCTGCTGTCGGCGGCACTGTTCGGCCTGAAGATCGACCTGCTGCCGGTGCCGCCGGAGGAACTGCCGCAGAAGACGCCGAACACGACGTATTTCCTGGTCGATACCGCGCATCCGTTCTGGCAGATGATCAAGAACGCGCGCAACATCTGCGTGTTCTGCGATCTGCCCTCGGACGCCACCGCGATCAAGTTGTATCCGGTCGGCGCGCAGGAGTAGGGCGGCCATGGCGCGGTTACTCCATCATTTCCTGCCGGTGTGTTCGTTCGGACTGGCGCTGGACGAAAAGATCGCCGCCGCCGCCGCGCACGACCCGCCGGCGGGCGTGTTGGCCGCCGCGCGCCAGCTGATCGATCGCGCCAAGGCCGCGGCCCAGGCCGACGGCAAGCGCGCCGAGCATGTCGAAGACGCCGCGTTCGCGGCGGTGGCCTGGATCGACGAGGTCATGGCGCGCAATCCGGCCTATCTCACCAGCGGCGCGGCGCCGCTGCAGGTCGCGCTGTACAACACCAACAACGCCGGCAACGAATTCTTCTCGCACCTGTCGGCGCTGAAGTCCGAGCACGACGAAGTTCGCGAGGTGTACTACCACATGCTGCTGCTCGGATTCGTCGGCCAGTACTACTACGAAACCGGCGACAGCGGCGAGTTGGGCAAGCTCAAGGAACTGCACGCGCGCCAGCTGCCGGTCGCGCCGGCGGCGATCCATACGCTGCGCGAGGAGCGGGTGACGCCGCAGCCCTACAGCGGCGAGGCGCCGGCCGGCCCGCGTTATCCCAAGCAATGGGACCGCCTGCTGCTGAAGGTCGGCGTGATCGCCGCCTTGCTGATCCCGCTGGGTTATCTGGCCTACCTGCTGATCGCCGCGCCCAAGCAGACCGGCCCGAGCGTGCAGGAACTGGTGAACAGACAGCTCAGCGGATTTCCCTGTTCGGATCTGGCCGCCGTCGTCGGCCCGCGCGGCGAGACCGTGGTGGAAGGCTATGTGTCGCGCGCCGACGACATCGCCGCGGTCCGGCAGCGCGTGTCGAAGGTGGAAGGCGTGAGCGCGCCGCAGTTCAAGGTGCAGCTGCGCATCTGGCCGCATTGCGAGGTGGTGCGGATGCTCAAGCCGTTCCGCGAGCGCAACCAGGATCTGCGCTATGGCCTGGCGGTGACGCCGACTACCGGGCATTCGGATCGCTTCATCGAAGGCGAGCAGGTGACCGTCAAGCTGCTGCAAGCCAACTACGACGGGTATCTGTACGTGGATTACTACACGGTCGGCGGCGATGTCGCGCACATCTATCCGAATTCCAGAGAGCCCGACAGCGGGCGCATGATCCGCTCGGGCGAACAGTTCAACGTCGGCGCGACCGATGCGCGCTCCTGGACGGTTGCGCCACCGTTCGGACAAGAGCTGATCACCGTGATCGCCTCGCCGATGCCCTTGTTCCAGGGCAATCCCACGGCGGAGATCGAGCCGGCGAAGGACTACCTGCCGCGCCTCAATCAGTTGATTCAAAGCAATCGCGGCAATCCCAAGCTCGCGGCGGAATTCCTGTTCATGCAGACGGAACCCAAGCCATGAACCTGTCCAATCCGCTCGCGCCGGTGCAGGCGCTCTTCTCGTGGCTGGGCAGCCTGTTCTCGCAGGCGCGCAGCCTGTACCGTCCGGTCGCCGAGGGCGCGAAGAAGCCGTGGCTGCTACGGCTGGTCGTGGGCTTGCTGGTGTTGGCGCTGTTGATCGCGCTGGCGATCGCCGCGGTCGCGATCGTGCCGACCTTGCCGGCGCGCTTCTGGCAATTGCTCGGCCTGTGCGCGGTGGCGCTGGCGGTGCTGTGGTGGTTCATCTCCGGGCAGCGCCGCTTCACCTTGCAAGGCCGCACGCGCACGCGCATCGGCGATCTGGGCCCCGGCAATACCGACGACGAACGCGAGCCGCTGGCGCGCATGGCCCAGGCCATCGCCGAGGCCAAGCGCACCATCGTGCGTTCGCCGGAAATGGAAAAGGGGCGCGATCCGCTGTACCGCGTGCCGTGGATGCTGTTCCTGGGCGATGCCGACGCCGATGTCGACGGTCTGCTGTGCGCCGGTGCGGAAGTGTCGCCGTTTCCGCCGCCCTCGGCCGGCGACAGCGGTGAATGGTGGCGCTGGTGGTTCTTCAAATCGCTGATCGCGATTCAGATGCATCCGCGCATCGTCTGCGACACCGCTTCGCGGCTGGAGCGCGGCTTGTGGTATCAGGCGCTGATGCAGCTCGCCGCCGAGCGCGAGAAGCTGCCGCTCAACGGCATCGTGCTGACCGTGTCGGTGCAGACCCTGCTGGGCCCGGCCGACGCGCTGAAGACCACGGCGACGCGGTTGCGGCGCCTGGTCGACGAAGCGATGGAGCATCTGCAGGTGCGGGTACCGGTCTACATCGTGGTCAGCGGCCTGGAACGCCTGCGCGGTTACCCGACGTTGCGCGCTACTTTGCCGGCGGAAGCCTTCGCCCAGGCGCTGGGGCACCGGCTGCCGCAGACCGAAACCGTGAGCTCGGCCACCAGCGGCCGCTTCGATCAGATCCTCACGCCGATCCTCGATCGCCTGCATGCGCTGCGCATGACCGCGCTGCGCGCGCAGGCGACCGCGTCTACTCGCCGCGACATCTTCGAATTCGTCGAATCGCTGCGCCGCTGCGAGTCGGGACTGGCCTTGTTCGTCACGCTGTTGCTGGAGGACAACACCTTCCAGCGCACGCCGCCGTGGCGCGGCCTGTATTTCGCCGGCGGCGCCGATGCCGCGTATCCGGGCGGTGCGTTCGTCGCCGATCTGTTCACGCGATTTCTGCCCGCCGATCAGCCGCTGGCGATGACCAGCCTGCGCGGCAGCGCCGCGCGCATGGCGGTGGCCGGCCTGGGCGTGGCCGCCTTGCTGGGCTTCAGCGGCTATCTCGCCTACGGCCTGTCGGCGGCGCGGCAGGACGATACGCAGTTGCTCGCCAGCACGCGCACCGCCTGTCGCGAGGTCGAGGGCCGCCTGGGCAATGCGCGCATCGAGTGGGTGGCCAGTTGCGGGCGCACCATCGAGCGCCTGGAGTCCGCGGCGGAAGGCACCTTGCTGGGCTTTGGCATTCGCCGCGCCGATCGCGATATCGAGGGGTTGAAGCAGCGCGTCACGGACGATTTCGCCAATCTCATCCTCGCGCCCTACGACCAGATGCTGAGTGAGGACATCGATCGCGGACGCGCCGGATTCGAGCATGCGCTGGCGATCGCGCAGCGCCTGCGCCTGCTGGACGCCTGCCGCTCCGCGAGCGAGGAATGCCTGGCGCGCGAATTGCCGAACAACGTGGTCTTCGACGCCCGCTCGCGCCTGTTCGCGCCGTTCGTCACGCCGAACAACGACACCCGCCGCGACCGAGCCAACGCCACCGCCCTGTTCGGCACCTATCTGGGCTATCTGCGCTGGCAAAAAAAAAAGAGCCTGGACGACGAGCGTGACCGGCTGAAGGCGCAGTTGCAGCGGATCATGCAATCGCGCTCGCTGGAGGTCGGCCAGGCCCGGGCCTGGGCGGAGACCCACGGCAAAGGCTATGTGCTGGAGGATTTCTGGCTGCCGAAAGACCGCGTCGTGGGGATCGAACGCGGCACGCTGCCGACGGTCTCGGGCGCATTCACCTACCGCACCTGGAACGGGGTGATCGCGCCGTTCCTGGAAACCGCGCAGGAACAGGCCGATGTCCCGGCCGCGCAGGTCGCGGCGTTCCGCGACGCTTATTTCCACGACTATTTTCTGGCCTGGGCGACGCTGCAATCGCGCTTCGGCGAAGGCTACGCGTTCTGGAAAGGGCACGAGAACGAATTGGCCGCGCGCGCGGCCGGCATCAACAACCCGTACACGGTGTATTTCGACACGCTGCGCTCGCAGCTCTACGCCTTGCCGCTCAAGCGTCCGCTCGGCCTGCGCTGGAAGGAAACCTGGGCGCAGATGAAATCGAGCTGGACCTCGGCGTGGCGGCCGGCGGGGCGATTCGTTCGCGACAGTTTTCGCTTCGGCGAGGTCTCGATCGAGCCGCCGGTGTGGCTGACCGCGTTGCACGATACCCAGGTGGCGGTGCTGGCGCCGCAGGCGCCGATGTTCGCGCGCGGCTATCTGCGCCTGCAGGCCGATCGCGACGGGCAGGAGGCGTATCGCATCGCCGCCGATCTGTTCGCCAGCCGCGGCGCGCCCGAACGCGCGCCGGCGAACGAGTACGGCCAGTTGTTGAGTTCGGTGGACAAACCCGGCGAACCTTATGCGCAAGCGTTCGGCGCCAACGATCTGGCGGCCTGGTCGATCGCGCAGGGGCCGGCGCACTTACTCCTGCGGCTGACCGTGCGCCGCGCCGGCGATCACCTGCAGCAGCGCTGGCGCGAAACCGTGATCCAGCCGCTGGCCTCGCAGCCGCCGGCGCAGCAGGCGCAGGCCTTGCTCGGCCCGCAGGGCAAGCTGGAAGCCTTCGTCGGCGATTGGCTCAAGCCTTTCCTCAGCGAGAAAGAGCGCACGCCGGTCAGTCTCAGCGGCGTCGCGATGCCGCTGTCGGCCGACTATCGCGCGATGCTCACCGGCGGACAGCCGGCGCCCGCCAGCGACGCGCCGTTTCCGGCCGGGACGTTCACGCTGGATGCGCCGACCCATCTGGGAACGCTGCTGGAAGGCGAGCAAGGCACCACGTTCGAGCTGATCTGCAACGGCCAGAGCGTGGGCATCACCAGCCGCGGGGAATCGCTGACCGACGCGCAGATGCAGCCGCAATGGTCGCCGTCCACCTGTCCGGAAGCGCGCATCCGCATCGCGCTGCCGGCGAGCGCGAGCCAGACGCTGGCCGCGACGGAAGCGATCGCCGCCGCGCCCGCGGACGCCACCGCCGCGTCCGCCGCATCTGCGCCCGCCGTGCCGCCGCCGCCCGATCCCGCCTTCCGCCTGACCTTGCTCTATCGCGGGCCCGACGGCATCGCGCGCCTGCTCGAACAATTCGCGCCCGGCGCGCATGTCTTCAGCCTCAGCGATTTCCGCGAGTCCTACAGCCCTTCGCAATGGCAGCAGCTGGCGCCGCGACTGCAGGCGATGGGCTTTCGCCAGGCGCGCGTGCATCTGCGCATCGAGCCCAGCGAACAGATGCAACGCTTCCTGGCCTCGCGCGGCACCGCGCCGCTGGCCCTGCCGCAAACCATCCTCGAATGAACCGCGCGGCCCGCGTGCCGCTTAGGAGCTCCGCCATGGCGATCGACATCGATGCCCTCCTGGCCCCCATCAGCGCCGACGCACCATGCGGCGAAGATGCCGGGTTTTCCGATCTGTTCGACCGCATCCGCGAGGCGCGCCGCGCCGACGATGCGTCGCTGCCGCAAGGCGAATGGCAGACGCAGGTCAAGCTAGCCGACTGGCGGCTTGCCCTGGATTTATCCGTGGAAGCGCTGAGCCGAGTCAGCAAGGACCTGCAGGCCGCCGGCTGGCTCGGCGAGGCGCTGATCGCACGCCACGGCCTGGACGGCGCGCGCGACGGGTTCGCGGTGATCGCCGGCTTGATCGAGCGCTATTGGGACGGTCTGCATCCGTTGGCCGAAGGCGAGGATCTGGAAGAACGCGCCGGAAAACTGGCCTGGTTCAACAGCAACGCCGCGGCGGCGCTGCAGCGCATGCCGTTGAACACGGATGCGGCGACCGCGGTCACCCTGATCGATTGGCAGACCTCGCGTGAGGTCGACAATCTGGCGCGGCAGAATGCCGAAGCGCATCAGGCCGCGCTGGCCGAAGGCAAGCTGGGCGGCGAAGCCTTCGATACCCGCATCCGCGCCGTCGCCGACACCGATCTGCGCGCCATGCTCGCCGCCATCGCCGCCGCGCAGACCGCGTATGCGCATCTCAAATCGGTGGCCGACACGAAGTTCGGCCGCGCCTGCCCGAGCCTGGCCGAGATCGAAACCACGCTCAAGCGCATCGCCCAGGTGCTGCAGCAGGCCGCGAAAGCGAAGGGGCTGCTCGATCCGGCCGACGCCGCGGCGGGGGAGGGCGAAGATATTGCCGCCGGCGCATCGCCGCGCGGCGGTGCCGCGGCGACGTCGCTCGATCTGGGCGGCGACAGCCGGGTCTCGAAACAGGCCGCCCTGCGCGCGCTCGGCGACATCGCCGGTTACTTCAAGCGCACCGAACCGCACAGCCCGGTGGCTTCGCTGCTGGAACAGGCGGTGCAATGGGCCGACATGCCCTTGAACGAATTCCTCGCCGAAGTGGTACGCGACGAAAGCGTGCTGGCCGCGATCCGGGCGCGGGTCGGCCTGAAACAGTGAACCGGCCGCATCCGGCGATGCCGTTGCGCCTTCGCGGACACGATGAACGCGGGGTTCGCCGCATTGGGCGTTCGCCGCGCAGCGCTCGCGCCGCATCGCCTCGTTCGAACGGCATAGGCCGTCGATCGGCCGTCCGATGGATTTCCGCGGCGCGGCGCCGTTCCTAGACTCGCTGTCACTGAATCACCGCGCAAGCCGGGAGAGATCATGGCCAAGAAGGAAAGCACGCAGCACAAGCTCGATCGCGTCCGCGCCCCGCGCGTGCAGCTGACCTACGACGTGGAAGTCGGCGACGCCATCGAGAAGAAGGAACTGCCCTTCGTCGCCGGCGTGATCGGCGACTTCACCGGCAAGAGCGAAGAGCCGTTGCCGAAGTTGAAGGACCGCAAGTTCGTCAACATCGACAAGGACAACTTCAACGACGTCCTCAAGGGGATGAAGCCGCGCGTGGCGGGGCAGGTCGATAACAAGCTGGCCAACGATGGCTCCAAGCTCGCGGTCGATCTCACCTTCGCGAATCTGGCCGATTTCGAGCCCGAACAGGTCATCGGCCAGATCGAGCCCCTGCGCAAGCTGCTGGAAGCGCGGCAGAAACTCGCCGATCTGCGCAACAAGGCCGCCGGCAACGACAAGTTCGAGGATCTGTTGAACGAGGTCCTGCTCAACACCGACAAGATCACCCAGCTCAGCAAGGAAGTCGGGCCGAAGTCCGAGTAAGTCGTCACGGCGGCCGGCATCGGCAGCCGTCCCGTCCGCGCAGCCAGCGAGTCCATCATGGCCAATACCGAATCCCAGGCGGCCCCGGCCGCCGCAGTCGAAGCCGCCGAGGGCGGACTGCTCGAACAAATCCTGATCCAGACCAAGATCGCCAAGACCGATACCGAGCGCGCCCGCGCGCGCGATCTGATGGCCGAACTGGTCGCTCAAGTCACCGACGGCGCCCTGGTGGTGTCCAAGGACGCGATCACCGCGCTCGACGCGCGCATCGCCGAGATCGACCGATTGCTGTCGGACCAGTTGTCCGCGGTCATGCACATGGAGGATTTCCAGCGCATGGAAGGCAGCTGGCGCGGTCTGAAGTACATGGTCGACAACAGCGAAACCAGTACTACGCTGAAGATCAAGGTGTTCAACTGCACCAAGAAAGAGTTGGTCAAGGATTTCAAGAATGCCTCCGACTTCGACCAGTCTTCGCTGTTCAAGAAGGTCTACGAAGAGGAATACGGCACCTTCGGCGGCGCCCCGTTCGCCACGTTGATCGGCGACTACGAGTTCGGCCGCCAGCCCGAAGACATGTACCTGGTCGAGGAGATCTCGCATGTCGCCGCCGCCGCGCACGCGCCGTTCCTGTCGGCGGCCTCGGCGCAGTTGCTCGGATTCGAGAGCTTCACCGAGCTGTCGGGCCCGCGCGATCTGGCGAAGATCTTCGACACGGTGGAATACGCCAAGTGGAAGAGCTTCCGCGGCTCGGAAGACTCGCGCTACGTGGGCCTGACCATGCCGCACGTGCTCGGCCGCCTGCCGTACGGGCCCGACACCTCGCCGGTGGAAGCGTTCAACTTCACCGAGACGGTCACCGGCAAGGAGCACGAGCGCTACCTGTGGATGAACGCCGCCTACGCGCTGGGCAGCAAGATCACCGACGCCTTCGCCAAGTACGGCTGGACCGCGGCGATCCGCGGCGTGGAAGGCGGCGGCCTGGTCGAAGGGATGCCCACGCATACCTTCAGCACCGACGACGGCGAGGTGGCGCTCAAGTGCCCGACCGAGATCGCCATCACCGACCGCCGCGAGAAGGAGCTCGCCGACCTCGGCCTGATCCCGCTGGTGCATTGCAAGAACACCGACTACGCCGCGTTCTTCTCCACCCAATCGGTGCAGAAGTCGAAGGAATACAACACCGACGCGGCCAACGCCAACGCGCGCCTGTCGGCGCAGCTGCAGTACATCTTCGCGGTCAGCCGCGTCGCCCATTACCTCAAGGCGATGATGCGCGACAAGATCGGCAGCTTCGCTTCCAAGTCCAGCGTGGAGATGTTCCTCAACAACTGGATCGCGCAGTACGTCCTGCTCGACGACAACGCGTCGCAGGAGCGCAAGGCCCAGTTCCCGCTGCGCGAGGCGCGCATCGAAGTCACCGAAATACCGGGCAAGCCCGGCGCGTACAAATCCGTGGCGTTCCTGCGCCCGCACTACCAGCTCGACGAACTCAGCGTTTCCCTCCGCCTGGTGGCGGAGTTGCCGAAGTCGGCACGCTGAGCCCTTCACTACCTAGGCACTGTATTACAGGAGCACGATCATGGCATTCGATGCATTCATCCAGCTCGAGGGCGTCAAGGGCGAAAGCGCCGACGACAAGCACAAGGACTGGATCGAGATCAAGAACTACGGCTTCGGCGCGTCGCAGCCGCAGTCCAGCACCGCGTCCTCCGCCGGCAGCCTCAGCTCGGCGCGCGTCAACATCCAGAATTTCACCTTCACCAAGCTGCTGGATATCGCCAGCCCGAAGCTGTTCGAGTACTGCTGCACCGGCCAGCACGTTCCCGTCGCGACCATCCATCTCAATCGCGCCGGAGGCGACAAGGCCAAGTACATGGAATACAAGCTCACCGACGTGCTGATCAGCTCGGTCGGCCGCGGCGGCGATTCCAAGGGCGATGAAGACGTGCCGATCGAATCGGTCAGCCTGGTGTTCGGAAAGTGCGAGATGACCTACACCAAGATCGGCATCGACGGCAAAGCTGCGGGCAACGCTTCGGCCGGCTGGGATCTGAAGGCGAACAAGAAGGTCTGACCGCTTCCGCATGGGCGCGCGATCTCCCGCGGCCGTTTCCCGGGCTCCCTCGGGAAACGGGCCGGGCCGGCGCGCGACTCGAGATCACGACAATGATCAAGCTCGAACAACCTTCCATGGTCCTCAACGCCGAGGGCGTTCCCGGGCCGTACTACAAGATGTGGAACAGCTGGACGGTGCCGCCGGCGGCGAAACCCATCGATATCATGGCGTGGGTGGCATCGGTCGCCAGTTCGGCGCCGTCCACCGTCGGCGGATTCAATCTGGTGATCAACTGCCACGGCAACCACGCCCGCCTGGGCCTGGGCACGGGCTTCGGCTGGTCGCAGTTGCCGCTGTTCACGCTGCTCGCTCCCAGCGTATCCACCATCTATCTGGTGGCCTGCAATGTCGTGTCGTTCTCCGGCAGCGGCGACGGCAATCTGTTCTGCAGCACGATGGCCAAGAACGCCGCGGCCCGGGTGATCGCTTCGAGCCACACCCAGACCACCGGCGCCTGGCCGACGATTCCGTACGGATACATCGACGGCTTCGAGGGCGATGTGTGGATGTGGCATCCGGACGGTTCCAACGAACTGACCGAGTTGTAAGCCAGCGCGGCGTTCGGCCGGCATCGCCGGGCCGGGCGCCGATCGTTCCCGACGATCGCGATCCGGCATGGGTCGCGGTCGCGCGGCGCGGATCGTGGAAGAAACCAGGAAGGCGCTGGGCCGGGCCGCGGGACGGGCCGGTCGCAGCGCCGCATCGCGAGGTGGCTCATGGCAATAATGTACGACTCGGGCTGGTCGATCGACACCAGCGAGGAAACGCAGGGCTCGCTGTTCTTCGGCGTGGCGTCGGGCAACATCTACATGAGCCACGCCGCCAGCGGCGACTCGATGGTGGTCAGCTATCGCTGCGTCAGTGTCGGCGCCGGCAAGGGGCCGCCGGTCGGCGTGTCGTGGTCGAAGAAAACCGATCCCAGCGGCGGCATCGACAATGTCGGTGTCATGCCGGGGCGCTATTTCGGCAGTCTGGCCTTTCCCTGCCGCGGCTACATGATCGGCGTGGGCGCATCCAGCGGCGTCGTCGGCAGCATTCTGGGTATGGACGTCAGCGGCGGCGGCGTGACGATGGCCGTGTTCGGCATGTGGCCGGTGTTCGCGGGCGCCAAGCTGTGGGGAATGGGCAACGGCGTGCTGCCCGGCGCGGGCATGAACATCGGGCTCGCCCACTTCTGGGTCGAATGACCTCCTCTTGCAGATTCGTCCTGGCGCCGGCCCGTCAGCAGCGGCCGGACGAATGCCGTGTCGCCGCGCCGTTACCGGCGAAATCTTCCGCATTGCCGTAAATTTTCAGGAACCCTCATGGCCGCGCGCGTCGTCGAAGAAACCAAGAACACGATCTACCATTTCGGCCCGGACCTCATCCGCAGCACGTATCTGGAAAAGTATCCCAAGCCCCGGCAACTCGGCCGTTTGCAGGCGACCGCCGGCCCGCACAAGTCGGGCGGCGATCCGCACATCGCAGGGCGGGCCCTGGACATCATCCTGGACGCGACGGTCGAGGAAGAGCGCGCCATCGCCGATCAACTGGTCGACGTGTTCCTGAGCATGCGCGAACGCATGCGCTGGGGCGGATTGATCTACAACGGCGAAGAGTGGAACAGCGCCGGGATCAAATTCCCGCGCACCGGCTCGGTGATCAACCGGCACCTGAGCCATATCCATATCGAATGGGGCGCCAGGAGCGCCGAGCAGGTCGATCCGGACGATTTCAAGCCGCTGCTGATCTGCATGCTGATGCAGGTCCGCTGAGCACGGGCGGCCGCGAGCGAACACGACGATGCAAAGCCTGCTCGATCAACTCGACCAGAAAAGCCAGCCCGGCGACCGCCGCGACATCTACGCGATCAGGGCGGCGATTTCGCGCGACCTGGAAAGCCTGCTCAATACGCGCTCTGAAGGAGCGCGGCTGATCCCGGATGCGTTCGAGGAATGCCGCAAGTCGTCGCTGACCTACGGCATTCCGGATTTCTCTTCCTACAGCCTGCTCAACGTGCACGACCGCGACCGTATCCGCCGCGCCCTGGAGCAGGCGGTCGCGCTGCACGAGCCGCGCCTGACCCGGGTCCGGATCTCGCTGGAACCGCAGCGCGCTTTCGAGCGCACCTTGCGGTTCCGCATCGACGCGCTGATGGAACTGGGGCCGGAGCGGGAAAAGGTGCAGTTCGACGCGGTGCTGCAACTCAACACCCAGGTCTATCAGGTGCGCTGAGGCCGGGCGCCGACGGCGCTCAGGCCTGCTTGGTCAGGATCGCCGCCATCATCGCTTCGCGCAGCCGCTCCGGCGGCACCGGCTTGTGCAGCACCGGGATGCGCGCGGCGGTCGCCTCGTGCAGGCGCTCGCCCTTGGTTTCCCCGGTGATCAACAAACGCGCGAACGGACGTACCGCGCCGGCGTCCACGCCGTAGTGCGCGTCGAGCCGCTGCAGCGCTTCCAGGCCGGTGCGGCCGCGCGCCAGCTTGAGATCCGACAGCACGATGTCGGGCGGGCCCCAGTCGCGCAGCGCGGCCACCGCCTGCTCGGCGTCCTCGGCCGCGCGCATATCGCAGTTCCAGCTGTGCATCAGCACGCGCATGCCTTCCAGGATGGCGCGCTCGTCGTCGATCACCAGCACGCGCAGGCCGCTGACATCCAGCGGCGCTTCGGTCGGATGTTCGCGGACGCGGCTGCTGGCTTCCGCGCCGGCGCGCGGGATGGTCACGCTGAACACGCTGCCGCTGCCCGGGCGCGAGCGCAGCACGACTTCGCCTCCCAGCAGATGCATCAATCGATTTACGGTGGCCAGGCCCAGGCCGAGGCCGTGCTCGCGGTTTTCCGCGTCGGCGCGCGCCTGCTCGACCTGGAAGAATTCCTCGAACACGCGCGTCTGGTACTCCGGCGCGATGCCCGGCCCGGTGTCCCACACTTCGATGCGCACGTGCGTGTCTCCGGCGCGGCGCACGCCGACCAGCACGCCGCCGCGCTCGGTGTAGCGCAGGGCGTTGCTGACCAGATTGTTGATGACGCGCGCGAGCATGACGCGGTCGGTATGCACCCAGGCGTCGGTCTTGCGCAGCACCAGCCGCAGCTCGCGTTTCTCCGCGATCATGCGGAAGGTGCGGTTGACGTCTTCCAGCAAGGGGTCGAGGGCGAACTCGCTGAAGGCCGGTTGCATCGCGCCGCTTTCCAGCCGCGACAGGTCCAGCAGTTCCGAGAACAGGCCGTCGAGCGTGGCCACGCATTCCTGGATGTGACTGGCGCGGGTGAGCCGGGCCGGATCGGTTTCGCCGACCTTGAGCGCGGAGGAAAACAGAGTCAGGGCGTACAGCGGCTGGCGCAGATCGTGGCTGGCGGCGGCGAGGAAATGCGCGCGCGCCTGGCTTGCGGCTTCCAGTTTCGCGTTCTTGTGCGCCAGCTCGGAGGTGGCCGCGGCGATGCGCGCTTCGAGTTCTTCCCAGGCCTCGGTGAGGGCGACCGAGGCGGCGTTGAAGCCTTGCTGCAGATGGCCGATCTCGCCGCCGCGAGTGACCGGGACGCGCACGCTGCGCCCGCCGCGTCCGAGCTTGTCCACCGCTTCGGCCAGTTCCAGCACCGGCGCGCTGACTCGCCGGGCCACTCGCCATCCGGTCACGCCGGCGATCACCAGACACACCGCCAGCACCGCCGCGGTCGCCTGCGCCTGGCGCGTGCGGATGTCGTCCATGCGGCGCAGTCCGAACTGCACCCGCACCCAGCCGGGGGAGGGCGCCGAGGCGATAGTGGAGCGGATCTTGCGCGAGACTTCGACGTAGCGCGACTGCGAAGCGGCGGTCGGGCCGAGCGCCTCGGCCAGGATTTCGCCGTCGCGCGAGAGGAACTGTACGCGCACCAGATCGGTATTGCTCGCCAACGGCTTGGCGATGCGCGCCAAGGCCGCGCGGTCGCCTTGCTTCATCGCCGATGAGGCGGCGGCGGCGAAATTCTCCGCCACCACTTCGGCCGAGGCCGAGGTGACCCGCTCGACTTCGCGGCGCTGATTGTCGTTCAGCAACACCGCCAGCAAGATCGCGATCAAGGTGGCGGGAACGATCGCCAGCAGGCTCAGCCGCGCGACCAGCGACAGGTCGTAGGGCCGTCTGCGACGGTCGGGCATGGCCGGATTATGGACATTGGTATTCATCGCCACGGTAATCTAGCGCGTCCGCCGCGATTCGGCGCGATGCGCCGGGCCGGCGAGGCGGGCGGCCTCGGTTTCGATGCGTGGCCGCTGCACAGGCGTTAATCCGTTTCAGATATGGCGGGGGGCCCAGATCGAGAAATCGGTCGATGAATTCCCTCGCCCTGTCGCTCAGGAAGGGCGGCAGTAAACAGGAGCAGGACGATGACAAGGCAGTCGAAAGTGCGCGGCGGACGGCGAGTCCAGGATGGGCGGCCGCCCCGGCACGGGAGACAAGGATGAACGCGGGCGTGCTCGAGCACGTGCTGCACGAACGCTTGTTCACCGGCAGCGGCGATGTCTACGCCGTGCTCGATGGACGCAAGATCCCGGGACTGCCCGAGCGTCTGCGCGCCACCGGCGCGGAGTTCTGGTGTCTGCTGGCCGAAGGCCTGGACCCGGTCCTGGCCGAATGCGCGCCGTATCTGGTGCGGCTGCACTGCGAGGCATCGGCGGTCGCCGCCGCGCTGCGCGCGGTGTGGGAACGCGGCAGCGGCATCGTGCTGTGCACCTGCGACGGCCGCGCGTTGCGCGGGCATCTGCGCGCCTGGTTGCGGATTCCCGGAGCCGACGGCCGCACGCAATTCTTCCGTTTCTACGATCCGCGCGTGCTGCGCACGATTTTGCCGAGTCTGTCCGCCGAGCGGCGCGCGCAATTCCTGGCGCCGCTGGGATGCGTGTACGTCTCGGGCCCAACCCCGGGCAGTCTGATCGAGTTCAGTCGCGATGCCTGTGCGGACGGCTGCGCGCTCGGCGCGGCGGGCACGAACGAGGCGCGCTGCTCGCCCGATCTGCGCGTGGCGAAGCTGGCCTGACCGCTTCGCCGTAAACACACCGTGCGCGATGCCGCCCGGTGTCTGTCATTCGGCCTCCATGCCCGGGCCGCGTAAGCCGAAAGCACTAGTCCCTTTCACGGATAGGCGCGGCGCGCGGGCCTTCCTAGACTCCGGTCGTTGCCGCGATTTGTGATCGCGTTCGACATTCCCCCGGACATGGAGTTTCGGCATGCGCATCATTCGCCCGCTTTCCTGCCAGAAGCGGAATCGCACGGACTCGGCGCTCGCGTCGCGTCTGGCTCATGTCGTATTGATCGCGCTGGCGGCGATCGCGCCTTGCGCATCGGCGCAGGCGCCCGCGCCGGCGCAGACCGCGCAACTGGCGGAAACCGAGCGTCCCGACGTGCGCGCGGCGCTGCACGCGATCTCGCGCATGGACGATGCCGACACCGCCTTGGCCCTGGCCGAAGACGGCGCTGCCTTGTACGAGACCGAAACCGTCAGGCTCGACGGTTACGAATACTGCAGTCAGGCCGTGGCGCTGGCCGATCGCGGCGAATTCCGCCGCAGCGTGCAGGCGGCGAGCAAGGCCTTGCACGTCGCTTTGCAGACCGGCAACGAAGACCTGCTGGCCAAGGCTTACCGCGATCTGGCTATCGTTTTCAGCTACTCCGGCCAGCTCGACCGCGCCGAGACCTTCGCCACGCTGGCGCTGTCCAAGCACGCCGAAGATCCGCAGAAGGTGCACGGCCCGGCGCACAAGATCCTGGGCGACGTGCGTAGCCGGCAACAACGCTATCCGGAGGCGATCGCGGCGTATGAGCAGGCGCTGCAGACCAGCTCCGCGCGCTACCGCCCGCTGGTGCAGGCATCGCTGGCCAACGCGTTGATCCAGTCCGGCGACCTTGTCCGCGCGCAGCGCGAACTCGATGCGCTGCAGGCGCCGGACGATCCCGCGCAGCGCGCTCAGCTGGAACGCACGCGTGGCCGCTTGTTGTTGGCCGAAAACAAGCCGGCGCAGGCGCTGGCCTTGTTCCAGCGCCTGGCCGCGCAGAAGGTTCCCGGCGACGAAGGCAATTACCGGATGTGGGCGCTGGACGGGGTTTCGCGCAGCGAGCAAGCGCTGGGGCACCCGGATCAGGCGGCGCAGGCGCTCGATCAGGCGCTCGCCGCGTTCGACAACGTGCGTGCGCGTTTTCGCAGCGACGAATTCAAGATGGGCTTGTTCTCGGACCTGCAATCGGTGTTCGAGCGCGCGATCCGTCTGTACTCGCAAACCGGCAACCCCGAGCGCGCGTTCGCCGTCAGCGAGCGCAGCCGCGCGCGCGCGTTGCTGGACGCGGTCGCCGACAGAGGCAAGACGCCGGAAGACGCGACCGCGCAGGTGGCCGACGTCGCCAGCCTGCGCAAGCTGCTGCGCGCCGATGAGCGCATCGTCGCCTTCCACTCGCTGCAGGACGAGTTGCTGGTTTGGGTGATCTCGCCGGAGGGCGTGAGCGAGCATCACATCGCGGTGTCGCGCGCCGACCTGGTGCGTCTGGTGGAAGCCTACCGGCAGGCGATCGTCGGCCTGCGTCCGTCCGCGGTCGACGCCGGCGAAAGCATCGCCACCTTGTTGCTGGCGCCGCTCGGCCTGCAAGACGGGCAACGGTTGATCGTGATTCCGCACGGGCCCTTGCATTACCTGCCGTTCCAGGCGCTGCGCGTGGACGGCAAATACCTGATCCAGCGCCATCCCATCGCGATCGCGCCGTCGGTCAGCATCGCCGCGCGCCTGGCCGCGCGCGCGCCCAGGACGGCGCCGCAGTTGCTAGCCTTCGGCAATCCGCTGGTCAGCCCCGCGGTCGCCGAGCCCTTGCCCGGGGCGGAACTTGAAGTCGGCAATCTGGCCGCGCTGTTCCCGCGCCCGCAGGTCTATCTGGAGGCCGCGGCGACGAAAGCGCGTTTCCAGTCCGAGGCGCCCAAGGCGCGCATCGTCCACGTCGCCGCGCATGCCCGCGCCGACATCGCCGATCCGCTGCATTCGCAGATCCTGCTGGCCGACGAGAACGGCCGGCAGAATTTCCTCGAAGCGCGTGAGGTGCTGAACTTGAATCTCAACAACGTCTCGCTGGTGACGCTGTCGGCTTGCGAGTCCGGCCTGGGCCGCGTCGCCGACGGCGACGAAGTGCTGGGTTTCACGCGCTCGTTCCTGTCGGCCGGGACTTCGGCCCTGGTCGCTTCGCTGTGGCCGGTTCCCGACCGCGACACCGAACGCCTGATGACCACCTTCTACACCGATCTGCGCGCGGGCGACGACCTGCAACGGGCGATGCAGGCGGGGCAGCTGGCGGTGCTGGAACACCCGGAAACCTCGCATCCGTTCTATTGGGCGTCGTTCAACCTGATCGGCAATTGGCGCCTGACGGTGGAGAACTGAGATGACGCCGATGCAGCCTTCCGTATTTCGCCTGCCCACGCTCGCCTGCGCCGTGTTGATGGCCCTGTGCGGGCACGCGCGGGCCGAACCCGAACCCGAACCCCAGGCGCCGCAGCAGGCGCTGCCGGAGCCGCAGATGCGGGCGCCGTCGCAGACGCGCTTCACCCTGACCGCCATAAAGTTCGTCGGCAACACGCGTTTCACCGACGGCGATCTGCAGACGATGGTGGCCTATCGGATCGGCCAAGAGGTCACGCTCGCCGATCTGGAAGACATCGCCAAGCGCGTCACCGCGCGCTATCGCGATCGCGGTTATTTCCTCGCCCAGGCCGTGGTGCCGGTGCAGGAAGTGGAGCAGGGCAAGGTCACCATCAACATCGTCGAGGGCACGCTGGGCAAGGTCGGGATCGATGTCGATCCCGACGCGCCGATTCCGGCCGCGCGGGTCGAGAAAACCCTGATGAAGGTGCTGCAGCCGGGGCAGGCGCTCAACGGCCCGCGCTACGAGCGCGCGATGCTGCTGTTGTCGGACTTGCCAGGTATCCGGCCGAAATCCGCGGTCGAATCCGGCGCCGAGATCGGCAGCACCGATCTGAACGTGCAGGTGTCGCGCGGCGAAGCCCTGGGATTCGTGGTGGAGGTAGACAACCACGGCACGCCGGAGTCGGGGCGCATCCGCGCCGGCGGCACCATGCGCTGGGCGAGTCCGAGCGGGCATGGCGACAATCTCGATCTGCGTGTGATGGTGGCCGAAGACGCGCATACCGCGTTCGGCCGTTTGGCCTACGAGCTTCCGGTCGGCTACGACGGTCTGCGCGTCGGCGCCGGCGTCGCCCGCGTGCAGTACGAACTGGGCGGCGAGTTCCGCGCCCTGCACGCCACGGGCACGGCCGACATCGCCGATGTCTCGGCCACCTATCCCTTGATCCGCCAGCGCGGGACCAACCTGTTCCTGCGCTTCGGTTTCGACCGCAAGTCGCTGACCGACGAATTCGAAGCGGTCGATTTCGAGACCGAAAAGCGCATACGCGGCGCGACCGCCGGCTGGTCGTTCGAGCATCGCGATGCCTTGTTCGGCGGCGGCTACACCAGCGTCAACGGCGTGCTCTATCGCGGCGAACTGGATATCCGCGATCCGGTCAGCGAATTCATCGACCAATCGCCGATCGGCCGCAGAACCCAGGGTTATTTCACCAAGTTCACCGTGCAGGCCACGCGCCTGCAAGCCCTGACGCAGGACCTGAGCCTGTTCCTCGGCGTCGGCGTGCAACTCGCCAACCGCAATCTGGATTCCTCCGAGCAGCTTTCGCTGGGCGGTCCCCGCGCGGTGCGCGCGTACTCGACCAACGAAGCGCTGGTGGACGAAGGCTGGATCGCCAACCTGGAACTGCGTTACGCGCTGAACGAGCGCGTGACTCCGTTCTTGTTCTACGACGCCGCCCACGGCGCGTTCGATCACGATCGCTCGCCCTTCGTCCCGGAAAACGGCAAGAGCCTGCGCGGCTACGGCCTGGGACTGAGCTGGGCCCGGCCCGGCAACTGGTCGTTCAACGCCACGCTGGCCTGGCCCGACGGCATACGCGCTGTCGCCGATCGGCGCGAACCGCGCCTGTACCTGCAACTGCAGAAGCACCTCTGAGTGGAGACTCCCATGGGCGCGCAAGCCAATGTCCGATCCATCCATCGCACGCCGCGGCCGCTGGTTCGGCATGCCTTGCCGTTGGCCTTGGCCGCGTCGCTGGCGGCTTCGCTCGCGCAGGCGCAGCCGCCGCTGCCCACGACGCTACCGATCAACGGCAACGTGGTCGGCGGCACCGCCACGATCGCGCTGCCCGGCGGCAACACCATGACCATCAATCAGACCAGCAACGGCGCGATCATCGATTGGGGCAGCTTTTCCGTCGGCAGCGCCGCGACGGTCACTATCACCCAGCCGGGCGCGGCCAGCGTGCTGCTCAACCGCGTGATCGGCGACGGCAGCACGGTGCCGGTCTCGGAAATCTTCGGCGGCCTCAACGCCAACGGCCGCGTGTTCCTGGTCAATCCCAGCGGCGTGCTGTTCGGCGCGGGCTCGCAGGTGAACGTCGGCAGCCTGGTGGCGTCGACGCTCAGCATCAGCAACGCGGATTTCCAGGCCGGCGTGGACAGCGGCCGTTTCGTCTTCGCCGGCAACGGCGAGGGCGTGACCAACAACGGCACGATCACCGCCGCATCCGGCGGCACGGTGGCGCTGCTGTCGAGCGACTCGGTGGACAATACCGGTCAGATCTCGGCCCCTCGCGGCACCATCATCGGCGCCAAGGGCAGCGGCCTCACCCTGGATTTTCAGGGCGACGGTCTGACCCAGGTGACCATCGACGACAGCGGATCGGCGCTGGCTTTCGACATCAACAACAGCGGCACGCTGACCGCCGACGGCGGCCAGGTGGTGTTGACGATACAGAGCAACGACATCACCAGCGGCATCGTCAACACCGGCACGATCCGCGCCCGCACCCTGGAAAATCGCGCCGGACGGGTCACGCTGTCGGCCGGCGCCAAACGCGTGGAAATCGACGGCGGACAGATCGACGTCAGCGGCGCCGACCCCGGCCAGAGCGGCGGCAACATCAACGTGACCGGCAGCGATGTCGGTGTCCTCAACGGCGCGCGGCTCGACGTGTCGGGACAGGCCGGTGGCGGCCGCATGGACCTGGGCAGCAACGACGGCACCTTGGTCGTCGACGCCAGCAGCGTACTCAGCGCCAACGCGACCGATAACGGCAACGGCGGCTATATCGGACTGCAGGGCGGCAACGGCGGGGCGCGAATTTTCGGCGATCTCAGCTCGCATGGCGGCCCCAACGGCGGCTTTGGCGGCCAGGTCGTGACCGGATCGTCGGCCGGCTTCGATCTGCGCGGAGTCCGCGTCAATACCGGCGGCGGGTTCTGGACCGTCGCCGCTTCCAACAATGTTTCGATCGCGCACGGTGCCGCCACCGGCGTCATGCCGGCCGATCCGTACGAAGCGCTCACCACCACCGTTCTTCAGGACGGCGATGTCAATCGCGCGCTCGATGCGGGCAGCAGCATCAATGTCGTCGCCCTGGGCACTACGACCCTGCGCGGCGACCTGAATATCGATGGCTCGGCCGGCGCGGTGGCGATCAATCGCAGCGTCGGCAGCGCGCCGTTGACCGTGATGCTGAGCGCGAAGAACCGGGTGATCGGCAACAACTTCAGCATCGGCTCCAGCAACGGCCCGCTCAATATCGATGTCAACAGCAATGCCGTGATCACGGCCGAGATCAACGGCGGCATCTCCTTCGCCAACGCAAGGCTGCTGAGCAACGGCGGCGCCATCCGGCTGTACGGCCAGAACGATGCCGTCAACGGTTTCGCGACCGCCGCCGGCGGTGTCGCCCTGCAGTTGTTCGGAACGACGCTCGACACGCGCATCGGGCAAAACGATGCCAACAGCGGCGGCAATGTCGTGGTGCGGGGACGGGGATTGGGCGCGAGCGCCGGCGAGTTCGTCGGCGAGGGCATGTTGTTGAGCGACACGCAGGTTCACGCTTCGACCGGCAATATCAGCCTGCTGGGCGTGGGCGATATCGGCTCTTATGGGGTGCAGCTCGACGGCCGTGGGACCAACGCGGGCATGTCGACGACCTCCGGCGCCATCGACATCGTCGGCATCAACGGCGGCGGCTCTTTCCCCAATCAATCCGGCCTCAACGTGGTGGGCGGATTCGCGATTCAAAGCGGCAGCGGACGCGTCCGCCTGAGCGGTCATTCCGGCGTCAACGGCGGTCCCAACGCGGATGAAATCTCCGATGCCCTGGTGATCGAGGACGGCGTGATTACCAGCGGCGGCGGTATCGAGCTCAACGGTTCCTCCGACGGCAGCGGCGTGGGCGTGAGCATCGGCGTGGCCAGCCGCATCGACGGCGGCGCCGGCACGGTGCTGTTGCGCGCCGGCAACAACGGCGCCGCCAGCCCGCTGCAAATCGCGGGCACGGTCACGGCCGGCGCGGTCAATGTGCGCGCGGGCGAAGTCACCGCGGCGGGCGAGGTGCTGGATCGCAACGCCGCGGCGCTGCAGATCGGCGGCGGTGCCGGCGAGTTCGTATCGCTAGCTTCGCTGGCCAATATCGCCGCGCCGAACCTGGTGATCGGCCACGCCGATCACGCCGGCGCGATCACGCTGGCGCAGGCGCTGGCCCGCAGCGGCAACCTGACTTTGCAAAATACCGGCGGCAATGGCGGTATCGCGCTCAATGGCGCGGTGAACCTGGGCAGCGGCACCCTGGCTTTGGTCAGCGGCGGCAACATCGGCCAGAGCGCGGCGGGCGGCATCACCGCGCAAAGCCTGCTAGCCCGTTCGAACAACGGCAGCGTCGATCTGAGCGCGGGGCAGAACGATGTCTCGGGCAATACGCTGGCCGGCGGCGCGGCGGGAGGTTTCAGCTACACCGACATCAACGCCCTGAGCATCGGCACCGTGACGGCGACGGGATTCGACGCGACTGGCGCGGCGAGCGGGCTGTCGGAATCGGGCATCGGCGCGGCCGGTGCGGTGTCGGTGCGCAACAACGCCGGCGACCTGACTTTGAACCAGGATGTCAGCGGCACCGATGTGGATCTGGTCACCGCCGGCCGCTTGCAGAACGCGGCCGGCGCCGGCATCAACGCCAGCAATCGCTGGCGGGTGTGGGCGAACACTTGGGTCGGCGAAACGCGCGGCGGTCTGGCCGGCTCGGGCGCGCTGCCGAACCTGTACAACTGCAGCTTCGGCGGTAGCTGCGGGGTGGTCGTGCCGACCGCCGGCGACCACTTCATCTATGCCGCGCAGCCGACCGCGACGATCGACGTCGCCAGCTTCGTGCGCGAGTACGGGCTGAACAATCCGGCGCTGAGCTTCAGCTTCGCCGGGCTGATCCTCGGCGATACGTTCGGCAACGCGATCACCGGCGATGCCGCAACGCTCGCCACCATCCTCAGCGACGTGGGCAACTACGCGATCGGCGGCAACTTCGCTTCGCCGGCCGGTTACGCCCTGCAGATCAATCCGGGCACGCTGAGCATTACTCCGGCCAGCCTGCTGTTCACCGCGAATCCCTACAGCCGACTCTACGGCGATCCCAACGGCACGTTGAGCGGAACCGTCAGCGGTTTCCGCAACGGCCAGAGCGTGGCCGATCTACTCGGCACACCGGTGTGGACCACGAACGCCACACAGGCCTCGGACGTGGGCAGATACGCCATCGGCCTGAGCGGCGTCTCCTCGCAGAACTACAACTTTGTCGCGGCGCCGGGCAACGCCAGCGCGTTCGACATCCAGAGAGCCAATCTGCTGTTCACGGCCAATCCTTTCAGCCGCCGCTACGGCGATCCCAACGGCGCCTTGAGCGGCACCGTCAGCGGCTTCCGCAACGGTCAGAGCGTGGCCGATCTGGCCGGCAGTCTGGCCTGGACCAGCGACGCCACGCAGGCTTCGGATGTGGGCCAGTACGCCGTCCACTTCGGCGGCGTGTCCTCGCAGAACTATCAGTTCGTCGAGGCGGGCGGCAATGCCACCGCGCTGGAGATCCAGAGGGCGCCGCTGGTGTTCTCGGCCAATCCTTTCATCCGCCTGTACGGCGATCCCAACGGCATTTTGAGCGGAACCGTCAGCGGCTTCCGCAACGGTCAGAGCACGGCCGATCTGGCCGGCAGTCTGGCCTGGAGCAGCGACGCCACGCAGGCTTCGGGCGTGGGCAAGTACGCCATCGGCTTCGGCGGCGTGTCGTCGCGGAACTACGAGTTCGTCGCGGCCGGCAGCAACGCCACCGCGCTGGAAATCCAGAAGGCGACGCTGACTTATGTCGCCGATCCGATCGCGGTGTTGTTCGGGCAAAAGCTAGGCGACTTCACCGGCAGCGTGGCCGGGTTCCGCAATGGCGACACGCTGGGCGGCGCTACGACCGGCGCCCTGAAGTTCTCCGCTGAGGTCGGCGCCGATGCGGTGCCCGGGGTCTACCCGATCCAGGGCAGCGGCCTGGAGGCGCAGAACTATACCTTCGCCCAGGCGCCGGCCAATCTCACCGCGTTGAGCTTGAATTCGTTGCCACCGCCCGCGCTTCCCGACATGACCCGCCTGCCGCCGGACAGCTACGTTTACAGCAGCAATGTCGGCAAGACGCCGACGTGTCCATCGACGGGGCCGCTGGACACTCCGGGGCTGGCGCGCGGCGGCGACACGCTCGCGCGCGAGTGGTCCAAGGTGCGGTCGCGTCCGAACCTCAACAGCTGTCTGGCGAGCGAGCGCAAGAGCGGCTGCGGCGATTTCTGATCGGCGGGCTGTGGAGCAGGGCGACGCTCAGAAGTGCTACAGGCGCTGTCAGGAGGGGAGGCAATCGCCTCCCGACAATGAAGAGGGGCCGCCAGAATTCCTGGCTGGCCCCTACGGGCGTCAGCCGAGTTCTTGCGCGAGTCCGATAAGAAGCCCTTCGGGCCCGCGGATGTAGCAGAGCTTATATACGTCTTTGTAGTTGACCACTTCGCCCACGAGCTGCGCGCCGTGCGCGCGCAGTCTCTCGAATGTGTCGTCGACGTCGTCCACGGTGAACATGGCGCGCAGGTAGCCCAGGGCGTTGACCGGGGCGTTGCGGTGATCCGCTATGACCGTCGGCCGCAGGAAGCGGGAGAGTTCGAGCCGGCTGTGGCCGTCGGGCGTGCGCATCATGGCGACCTCGACATGCTGATCGCCCAGTCCGGTGACGCGTCCGGCCCATTCTCCTTCGATCTCGGCCCGTCCTTCGAGTTCCAGGCCCAGTTCGCGAAAGAAATCGATCGTCCGTTCGAGGTCTTCGACGACGATTCCGACGTTGTCCATCCGCTTGAGCGCCATGTGTCCGATCTCCAAGGGGTTTGGCCCAGTCTAACAACGAACCGGTACACGCTTGCGGCGTGCGTCACTGCCCCTGTGGGCCCGAACTGTGCATCATGCGGGGATATCCCTGCGGATTGCCTGCCAGATGAAAATGCGCTTCAAGCTCGAAGTTCTGCTGCTCTGCCTGACCGCCGTCGCCGCCAGCGGATGCGACCATCGCCTTGCGGCCGCGCAGGCCAAGACGCCGCCGGTGCATATCGTGCCGATTCCGCAGTCGATGGCGGTAACCTCCGGCGAGCTGCGGATATCCGCCGCGGCGGTGGAAAGGGACGCGGCCGCGGTGAGCGCCGGGCGCGCCCTGGACGAATTGCTGACCACGCTGAACATCGGCGGCAAGGGCCCGGCTTTGATACCGATCCGGCTGCAGCTGATCAATGACCCGGCATTGGGCGAGGAAGGCTATCGGCTGGTGGTGGACGATGCGATCGGTCTGAGCGCGCAGACCGACACCGGCTTGTTGCACGCGGTGCAGAGTCTGCGCCAGTTGTTGCCGGCGAAGGCCCAGGCCGACTATCGCCTGCCTCGTGTGGCGATCACCGATGTGCCGGCCTATCGCTGGCGCGGTATTTCCCTGGATGTGGCGCGGAGCTTTCTGCCGGTGGAATACCTGGAGAAGCACATCGATCGCATGGCGCTGTTCAAGTTGAACCGCCTGCACCTGCATCTGACCGACGATCAAGGCTGGCGCATCGAGATCAAGCGTTATCCGAAACTGGTCGAGATCGGCGGCGCCAGCGCGGTGAAGGACGGGCGCGCTGGCTACTACACCCAGGCGGAGCTGAAGCATCTGGTTGCCTATGCGCAGGCGCGCGGCGTCACCATCGTGCCGGAGATCGACATGCCCGGGCATGTGCAGGCGGCGCTGGCTTCGTACAACGAACTGGCTTGCGAGGATGTCAGCAACCTGAGCGCCTACTCGGGCGTGGAAGTGGGCTTCAGCGTGTTCTGCCTGAAAAAGCCCGAGGTCGTGTATCCCTTCGTGCGCAATGTGCTGGAGGAGGTGGTGGCGATCTTTCCGTCGGCCGAAATCCATATCGGCGGGGACGAGATCAAACACCCGCTGTACGCCGATTTCATCGCCCGCACCGCGGCGATGGTGGATGCGATGGGGCGTACCGCCATCGTCTGGGAGGAGGGCTCGGTGGCCGAGATGAAGCCCAACGTGCTGCTGCAGCTGTGGAACGACGGCTACGCCATCGACGCGGCGGTCGCCAAGGGCCATCGACTGATCCTGTCGCCGTGTTCGTATCTGTATGTCGACCACGGCAACTACAAAGGCCAGCCCGGCGCCGACTGGTGCCGCGGGGAGGGAGTGCCGCTGCAGCGGGTCTACAGCTTCGATCCGGCGCCGTTCAAGAGCGCGGTGGGTATCGAGGCCGCGCTATGGACGGAGTACGTGCATTCCGACGCCGCGGCGGACGATCGCCTGTGGCCGCGCCTGGCGGCGGTGGCCGAACTTGCATGGAGCCCGGCCGGGCAGCGCGGTTATGCCGGGTTCGTGCAGCGCATGGGGGCGTTGCGCCCGCAACTGGATGCGCTGGGTATCCACTATCACGCCGAGCCGGATCTGGACTGGGCCGATGCGAAGGATGCGCATTAAGCGGGACGTTGGAAGAGGCTGCCCTCGCGTGCGCAGCGCGAGGGCAAGCCGTCAGCGACCCGATGCGGCGATCAGAACTTGTACGTCAAACCCAGATACATGATTCGGCCGGAGTAGTTGTTGGTCCATAGCCGCGCATCGGTGTCATGGCCCAGGTGCGCCCGCTGCTCTTCCTTGGTCACGTTCAGCACCGAACCGCTCACGGTGAACCGGTCGGTGAGGTTGTAGGACGCATTGAGATCGAGCTGAGCGTAGGGCTCTGTGTAGATGTTCAGGCCGGTGTGCAGGCCGCCGACCACTTCGCCGCGACGGTTGTACGAGGCGCGAACCAGGAACTTCGGGGTCTCGTAGAACACGGTCAGATTGGCCTGGTTCTTGGCGCTGCCCACCAGCGGCGAGCTGGCGATCTGCTCGCCGTTGAGTTCCACCGCGGCCAGGTTGGTGTCGTTGTAGGTGTAATTGGCCTGGAAGCCCAGGCCGAAATCGAAGGTGTGCTGCGCATACACTTCGACGCCCTGCGAGACGCCGTCGCGGCCGTTGGCGGAGGTGCTGTAGTCCTGCACGGTCACCGTTTCACCGCCGATGGTCACCGGCGTGTCCTGCACCACGGGCACGACGAAGTTCTTCACGTTCTTGCGAAACAAGCCCAGACCCAGGACCGAGCCCGGACGGAAGTACCATTCCACGCCGATGTCGAATTGCGTGGCCTCATACGGATCCAGCGCCTTGTTGCTGCCGTTGCCTCGCCAGCCCAGGTCGCTGCCGCCGGCGGCCGAACGGTCGTTGCTGTATTCCGGGCTGTAGTAATTCAACGCGCCGGGATAGGCGATGTCGGTGAAGGCCGATCGCGCGATGACCTTGGAGGCCGCGCCGCGCAGCACGATGTTTTCCGTCACGTCCCAGGCGATATTGAAGCTGGGCAGGTAGTCGGTGTAACTCTTGTCCAGCGTGTTGAGCGCGAAGGTCTTGGACCTGGCCAGCGCCTCGGGCAACCTCACGAAGCCGCTTTCGCAGGTATAGCCGCCGTTGGAGCCCAGCAGCGCGCCCGCGGCGGGATCGGTGCACGACATCGGATTGCCGCCGGCATTGTCGGCGAAGTAATCCGTGAAGCGCTCGACCGCATCGGTCGATGCCGCGCTCTGCTTGGTCTTGACCACGCGCACGCCGAAGTTGCCGCGCAGGCGCTGGGTGCGGAAATTGGCCTGGAAATAGCCGCCCGTGGATTGTTCATCGACGTCGTAGACGAAATCCGGTTCGCGCCGGCTTTGCATGCCGCCGTAGCGGCCGTTGAGATAATCGATGTAGGCCGGGAAGTCGATCCCGGGGAAGACATTGGCGTTGAAGCCGCCGGCGAGATTGCCGATCGGGCTGGACAGGAAGAAGTCCGGGCGGGCGATTCCCGCGGTCGAATCGCAGCCGGCCTGATAGCGCTTGCTGTAATCGCCCGGGTCCGCGCCCTGGCATACCCAGTAGGTGTTGCCGGTGTTGCGATGGACCGCGGCGTCGGTGAACTTGGCGCCGAACTGCACCGATTCGAGCCAGCCGCTCAGGAAGGTCCTGGTGGCGTCGATCTGGAAATGGTCCTGCGAGATGCTGGTTTCCTTCCACGACGAGTCGGTGGAACCGGTATCGATCTCGGCGATGCCGGCCATCAACTGGTTCTGCAGATTCGACGCGAACCTCATCGACGGCGTGCCGGTCAGATCCCACGCGCTGTAGGTATTGCCGGCTTCCCACACGCCGTTGACGTTGCGGCGCGGCTTGGCCGACATGCGAAAGCTCATCGACGGCCCGCCGTCGGACCAGGTCCGTCCCGCCTTGGCCGCGATGTGCAGCAGGTCGGTGGCCTGCCATTCCATCTCGAAGCCGGCGGTCTGCGACAGCGCCTTTTCGCGGCTGTAACCGCCGGTCAGCTGCGGCGTCGGTATGGTGCAGTCGTCCGAGCCCCAGCCGCCGCCGGGCTTGCCCTGCGCCGCGGCGTCGGCATCGCTGCAGGGATAGACCTTGCCCGCGAGTTTTTCGTACTCCGCGGCGGTGACGACCGTGCCGCTGCGATCCAGGGTGAACCCGTTGAGCAGCCGGCCCGATGCCCAGTTGCCGTCGGAATTGAAGCGGGCCAGGTTCCACTCGGGAATCTTCAGGGTGTTGAGCGTGTAGTTGCCTTGCAGCTCGAAACGGAAGTAGTTGGCCGTCAGCGTCAGGTTGTCCGCCGGCTTGAATTGATAGGTCAGCTGCAGGCCCTTGCGTTCGCGCTCTTCCTCGCGCACGCCGAAATTGACCGAGGTCGGCAGGAAGAAACCCGAGTACCTATTGCCGTTCTGGTCGTTGATGGCCGAGCCTTGTCCCCACCAATTGCCGATGCTCGGGTCGAGGCGGCGGCCGTTGGCGTCGGTCACCGGATGGGTGGCGACGCCGTTCACCTTGTCGGTGTACCAGTTCCAGTCCTCGGTGCTGACTTCCATGCTGCGGTTGGTGCGCTTCTGCTGGGTCGCGCCCACCAGGAAACCGAAGCGGCTGTCGTCGCTGTGCCAGGAGTACATGGCCGACAACTGCGGATCGGTGGTCTTGCTGGTGTCGGAGTAGGTGCCTTCGAGCGTGACGAAGCCGGTGTTGGATTCCATCTCCAGCGGGCGCCGGGTACGCAGGATCACCGTGCCGCCGATGCCGCCTTCGTCGATGCGCGCTTCCGGCGTCTTGAACAGCTCCGCGCCGGAGAGCATGTTCGCCGGCAGCAACGTGTAGTTGAACGAGCGCGTGGCCTCGTCGTTGGTTTCCGACGAGGCGACGTAGTTGCCGTTCAACTGGGTCAGGGTGAGGTCCGGGGCCAGGCCGCGGACGCTCACGCTCTTGCCTTCGCCGCCGCTGCGGGTAATCACCACGCCCGGCACGCGCTGCAGCGCATCGGCCACGTTCTTGTCCGGGAACTTGCTGACGTCCTCGGCGGTGATGACTTCGACCACCGCGTTCGCGTTGCGTTTTTGGTCCAGGCTTTTTTCGATCGAATAACGAAAGCCGGTGACCACGACCTTGTCGAGATCGGTGGCCCGTCCGGAGGCATCGGCGGCGGCCGGAGCGGGCTGAGTGTTCTGGGATTGAGCATGTACGCAGACCGGTACATACAGCGCCGCGCACAGCGCCGCGGCCAAGGTGTTGCGAGCGTGGACTTTCATTGAATTACCCCCGGAGTTGCCCCTGTGACTGGTGTCTTGCGCGAGCGACAGCACTTAGATCGATCTAAACAAGGTGTAGACGTGTGGGGTTCTGGCTTGCCTCGATCCGCATAACAAAGCGATTGGATCGATCTAAGTATCACCAGAAGCCGGGGCCTGACGCATGCGGCGGCGCAGCAAGGGCGGTGCTTTGCGAACCGGGTCACCCTTTGGGCTGGCGCATTGGAATGGGCGCCACGGTTTCCGGGATGGGGGGGCAGGCGAGGGGCGCAGGAGGCGTGGCTCACGCCTGCTGTCTATCGCCGCGGCGGATGCAGGCGGCTCGCCGGACGCTGCCGGTATCGATCCGGCAATGGGCGCGATATGCGGCGGCGCCTCAGCGTTCTTCGCGATCGCTGCCGGGCGGTGGGCGCATCCGATAGCGGCGACTGCGGTCAGTCAGATCGGCGGGACTTCGAGCGGGAAGGGCGCTTCAGTCCGGCACGCTCAACGGCAGACAGTTCGTGCCTGTCGGTCAGACCAGCACTTGCCGCGTTTGCCTGAGGAAGTCATGGATTTCTTGTTCGGTTCGCGTATCGATCATGTACACCGGGCGCTGGCCGTTAGGACACAGCAGTTGCGGTGTCGTGCCGAACAGCCGGCAAATCAGCGGCCGCTCGTTGTAGACCTCGCAGCCATGGCTGCCCAGATGCGGGCAGCTCAACTCGGCCAGGGCGGCGTCGTGCTCGGCTTCGCTCTTGACCGGCAGGCGCGCCATTTCTTCCGACGATGCGGTTACCGGGCCGCAGCAGTCATGGCAACCCACGATGCAGGTGAACGAGGGAATTCGCCGGCGCAGCTCATCGATTTTTTGATCGTTGCGCGTCAACGCTGTCTCCCATTACGAGTTGTTACCAAGGACGCTTCGCGTGCGCCGGCCTCGTACTCATTCTCGCACGTCCGGGACGATCACCCGCATGCATCCGGCGATGGCGGCGACTGTTCGCGCGTGCCGGCAGTCCGCGCCCGTCAAGGCAAGCTCGGGTTCTTTCTCAGTTCGGCGACGATCAGATCGAGAAAAGTCCGGACTTTGGGCGAGGTGTATCGACCCTCGCGGTGCAGCACGTGTATCGGCACCTTCGCCGGTTCGAATTCGCTCAATACGATCTGTAACTGTCCGGCGGCCAGATAAGATTCGATCTGGTAAGAAGGCAGCCGCGTGATTCCGAACCCGCTCAAGGCCGCATCGATCCCCGAGTCGTTGCTCGTCACCATCAGCCGCGGCGCGATGCGCTGTGTTTGCTGCTTGCGGCCTTCGCCGAATTTCCAGTCGGTGACCGGGTTGGTGCCCAGGGCCGAGATGATGTCGTGCCCGGCCAGGTCCGCCGGCGTCCGCGGCTGGCCACGTTCGCGCAAGTAATCCGGCGACGCGCACAACACCCTGCGCACATTGGCGACATGGATGGCCTGCAGGCTCGAATCCGGCAGTTCGCCCATGCGCACGCCGACGTCCACGCCTTCTTCCAGCAGATTCACCACCCGGTCCAGGAACATCGCCGATACCTGCACCGATCGATAGCGCCGCAGGTACTGTCCGATGACCGGCAAAACGAAGAGCCGGCCGAACTGCACCGGCGCGGTTACCGTCAGGTGCCCGCGCGGTTCGGCGTCGACGCCGCCGGCCGCTTCGTCCGCCTGGTCCAGTTCGGCCAGGATGCGGCGCGCATCTTCCAGGTAGCGCCGCCCCGCGTCGGTGGCGCGAACGAAGCGGGTGGTGCGGCTGAGTAACTTGACGGCCAGGCGCTCTTCCAGGGTCGCCACCGCCCGGGTCACGGCGGGCGGCGACAGGCCCAGCTTGCGCGCGGCCGCGGCAAAGCTCTGTTCTTCGGCGACGGCCACGAAGACGGTCAGCAGATGGAACCGGTCCACGTCGATTATTCCGATCTAGGGAATAATAAATTTTGATTGGCGATTATTCTTATTGCAAGGGGAATGAGGGAAATTAGCCGCCAGCCCAACCGGCGGCGTCGAAGACGCAAGGTCTCGACGGCCTATCCCCACCTCGATTTCGGATTCGACACGATCATGGACAAACTGCTGACTGCCGTTCTTGCGACCTCGATGCTTCTCCCGGCGGCCGACGCGTCCGCCACGCCGCCGCCGGCGCAAAGCGCCGTGACGCGCCATAACGTGGTCGAAGCCGACGGCGTGGAAATCTTCTACCGGGAGGCCGGCCCCAAGGACGCTCCGGTGATCG
Organism: Lysobacter sp. TAB13; assembly: GCF_052113885.1. Taxonomy (NCBI): domain Bacteria; kingdom Pseudomonadati; phylum Pseudomonadota; class Gammaproteobacteria; order Lysobacterales; family Lysobacteraceae; genus Lysobacter; species Lysobacter sp. TAB13. Next base: position 102,949 of record NZ_JBFRDR010000006.1, read on the forward strand.
TGCTGCTGCACGGCCTGCCCAGTTCGTCGCACATGTACCGCGGCCTGATGCCGCGGCTCGCCGATCGCTATCGCGTGATCGCTCCGGACTACCCCGGTTTCGGCGCCAGCGCCGTGCCCGATCCGGCCGACTACGAGTATTCCTTCGACCGGATCGCGCAGACCATGCATCGGCTGCTGCGCAAGTTGGATGTGAAGTCCTACAGCCTGTATCTGTTCGATTACGGCGCTCCGGTCGGCTTGCGCATCGCGGCCAGCCATCCGGAAGAAATCGAGGGTTTGATCATCCAGAACGCAAACGCATACGAAGAGGGGATGGGCTCGCTGTGGGATCCTTTGCGCGCCTATTGGAAGGAGCGCACGCCGCAGCGTTCGCAACAGATCGCGGACAAGCTGCTGAGTCTGAGCTCCACCCAATGGCATTACCTGCATGGCGTGCGGGATCCGTCGGCCATCGCGCCGGAAAACTGGCTGCTCGATCAGGCCCTGCTGGATCGACCGGGCGTGCAGGACATCCAGTTGCGCCTGCTCTACGACTATGGCTCGAATCCGTCGCACTATCCGGCCTGGCAGGCCTATTTCCGCAAGCACCAGCCGCCGGCGCTGATCGTATGGGGAAAGAACGATCCGATCTTTCTCACCCCCGGCGCCTATGCCTATCAGCGCGACCTGCCCAAGGCGCAAGTCCATCTGTTCGACACCGGCCATTTCGCACTTGAAGAGGACGCCGCGCCCATTGCAGGCTTGATTCGGGATTTCATGGATTCCAACGAGCGCGCGCATGGCGGATCGGCCGGAGCGCTGCGCTGAGCTGAGTCCAGATCAAGGCCGCATGTCAGAAGGAGCCGTCTTCGTGGTGGAGAAAAAATCGCTGACCGATATCGTGCAGGGCCTTACTCATCTGGACGGCCGCACGCCGGAGATGGCATTCGATGGCGCAGCCGATTCGGCGTTCGCCAAGGTCGCGCCATACCGCAATGGCGCGATCTCGGTGGGCTATTACTCCGGCAACACCGAGTGGGAGTGTCATCCGGGCGGGGACGAGATCGTGATGTGCATCGACGGACACACGACCGTGGTGCTGCTCGCGAACCGTGAGCAGCAGCGTATCGATCTGAAGGCCGGCGAGCTTGTGGTGATCCCGCAGGGCCGCTGGCATCGATTCGAGAACTCGGTGCGGCTCAAGGTTCTGGGCGTTACGCCAGAGCCGACGGATCACAGTCTCGACTTGCCGCAGCACTAGCCTTGGTGCTGGGCTGCGCCAAGTCCTCCTCTCCGGCGAGAGAGGAGGACTTGGCACGCTGCAACAACCTCAATAGTCCAGGCGAACCCGCAAGCCGACCGTGCGCGGATCGTTCCAGTAAGCGCGGACGAAGCCGCCGCCGTCGCTGGCCGAGTTCTTGCTCATCTTGTCGGTGGCGTTGAGCACATACAGCTCGGCGCGCCAGAACGACGGCGACTGCAGACTCAGGCTGGCATCGACCGTGGTGTAGGCCTCCTGCGCATCGGAGATATGCGCGTTGTCGAGATTGCGCAGGGTGAAGTACATCTTGTCCTGCCACTTCACGTTGACCCACGGCACCAGTTCATAGCCGTTGCCGAACTTGAAGGTGTGCGACACATTGACGCCGAGGGTGAATTTCGGGCTCATCGGCAGATGGTTGCCGGTGATGTCGTAGATCTGGCGGCCGGCCAACGTGGGGTCGGAGCCGGTGTAGGGCGCCGGACAGGCCGGCGCGCCGAACTCTTCGCGCACGCCGCAGTTCCATTCGTCGCTGAAGGTGGGGTAGTCCTTGATCTTGCTGTTGATGTACGAGAAGAAACCGCCGATGCGGGTGTTGGGCGTGGGCAGGTAGTCCACTTCCACTTCCACGCCCGGGATGTTCACCGTGCCGACGTTGACGGTCTGCCACTTGTTGACGATGTCGCAGGTCGGGTCCTGCGCCGGGCAGGGCTCGTCGACGTGAACCTTGGCGGCGTAGAAGTCGCCGGTCACCTGCATGTCCTTGTAGCGGCTGTAGAAGGCGGTGACCGACAGGCTCAGGCGCTTGTCCAGCAGCAGGCCCTTGTAGCCGATTTCGAAGTTGGTGACGGTTTCCGGCTTGTACGGGAAGAAGGTGTAATGCGGGCCGGGCGGGCCGTCGATGCAGACCTTGCCGTCGCAGGCATCGTCCTTGTCGCCGAAGCCGCCGGCCTTGTAGCCGGTGGACAACGAAGCGAACAGGATTTCTTCATCGGACAGGTCCTTGGTCAGGCCCAGGCGATAAGTGAACTTGCGCCAGGCTTCGGAGTGTTCGTTCTCCGCCGGCGGGCCCCACAGCTTGTAGGCGTCGATGCCGCCGAACGGGCCCATGCGTTCGGTCAGGTCGCGGCCGTTGTGCGCGCGGAAGCCCGGCTCGCCCGGCGTGCCCGGGTCGTACAGGCCGTTGTAGTAGGCCGTCGATTCGGTATCCCAACCGCCGTACACCTGGCCGCCGCGGTCGGTTTTTTCGTCGCGGCTGTAGCGCGCGCCCATCGTCGCGGTCCAGGTGGGCGCGAAGCGCCAGTCGGCCTGGGTGAAGATCGCCTTGGCGTCGACCTGGCGATTGGGCTGGTGGTACAGCTGGCTGATCGGGTAGCCGAACGGCGCGTTGACCAGCAGTTCCTGGGCATAGTTGATCTGGTTCTTCTCATGCATCCAGAACAGGCCGGACACCAGCTTCAGGCGCTCGCCCTGATGCTTGAACTGCAATTCGTGCACGAACGACTGGTACTTCGAGTCCAGGGTGATGGAGGTGTTGTCGCGCACCGGCCAGATGCCCCAGTCGCCTTCGTGCGGAACCGGCAAGGTGGCGGTGACCTGCGAGGGGATCTCGTGGTAGCCGCCGTCGTCGTCGGAGATCTGCGAGCGCTTCTGCGTGGCGAAGGCCACGCTGTATTCGAGGCTGTTGGTGTCGCTGAGGAACCAGTTGAGGTTCGAGCGCACCGTGTCGATCGACATGTCGGTCTTGCCGGGCACGTTGATCTTCACGTCCCACTTGCCGCCCTGGCAGGCGAAGCGGGTGCCGGCGGCCTGGTCGCAGTCCTTCAGTCCCACTTGCCCCGCACCGGAGTTCTGGAATTTCTCGTAGGCCAGCAGCCATTCCACGTTGTCGGTGAAAGCGAAGCGGGCGGCGAGGCGGAACGCCCATTCGTCGCGGTTGTAGTAGTACTTGTCGCGGCCGACCTTGACGTTGCGGCGCTGGTCCACGTCCGGGATGCCGTCGGCGATGAAGCCGCGCTCGGGAATATTGACGTCGGTGAAGTCCTGCTGCTGGTCGACCCAGCCGTCGCGCTCGACCTTGGTCGCGGAAAAGCGCAGGGCGAAGCGATCGTTGACGGCGATGTTCTGGATCAGATTGAGCTGGCGCAGGTTATAGCTGCCCACGTCGAGCTCGGCGCTGCCGAAGGTGGAATCGAAGCGCGGCTTGGCCGGAATGATATTGATGCTGCCGCCGGTGGAGTTGCGGCCGAACAAGGTGCCTTGCGGGCCGCGCAACACTTCGACCTGGTCTACGTCGAACATCAGCGCCAGCGCGCCCTGCGGCCGCGGCGAGTACAGGCCGGCCACATGCAGGCCCACGGCCGGGTCGCCGATCTCGGTGAAGTTGTTCGCGCCGATGCCGCGGATGCTGACCTGCACGCCGGAATCCGGGCCGGCGCCGATCTGCACGTTGGGCATCGTGCCCGACAGCCCGCGCACGTCGCGGATGCCTTCGCGGGTCAGCGCTTCCTGAGTGACGGCGGTGACGGCCACCGGCGTTTTGAGCAGGTCCGATTCGATGCGGGTGGCGGAGACGTGCACGGTTTCCAGGGTGGTTCTGGTTTCGCCAGCGTCGGCCTGCTTGTCCTTGTCGGTCGTGCTGGACTGGGCCATGACCGGGGCGGTCGCGCAACTGATCAATACCGCTGCCACCGCGGCGGCGATGCCGGTCGGTCGAACATCGCTGGGATGCTTTTTCATCATTGGCTCCTGGTTGTACGGCGACTCGGGCCGGCGGACCCGCGCAGTGGCTGGTGGTGTGGCCTTGTCAGGGCGAGGCGGGAGTGTTTTTCCCGGAGTACAGGGTTTGGTTGCGCACCAGCGGCCTGGCCCAGGCACTGACGCTGAGGATGTAGAGCAGGGGGATGAAGACCAGCGACAGGCCCACGCGCAGGCCCCAGTGATCGGCGACGAAGCCGATCAGCAGCGGCACGACGGCGCCGCCGAGAATGCCGCTGCACAAGATTCCCGAGAACGCGCCGTGGTGCTGGCTGACCGAGTTCAATCCCAGCGAGAAGATCACCGAGAACATCACCGACAGGAAAAAGCCGGCGGCGGGAAAGGCCAGCAGCGAGATGTCCGCGCTGCCGAAAAGAGCCAGACCCAGGCAGACGATGGCCAAGGTCGAGAAGATCGCCAGCACCAGCTTCGAGTCCAACAGTTTCAGCAGGCCCAGACCGGCCAGGCAGCCCAGCGACATCAATCCCCAGAAGCGGCTAACCGCGATCGCGCCCTGCTCGGTGGCCGACATGCCGTGGTAGCTGTGCAGGAACTGCGACATCCAGTTGGCGAGGGACTGCTCGGTGCCGACATAGGCGACGATGCCGAGGAAGTACAGGCGCACATCGACGCGCTGCAGCAGGCTGCGGTAAGCGTCGCGGCTGCCCGCTCGTTCGTCGTCTTTCAGTTCCACTCTCGGCAGCGGCAGCTTGTAGTTCAGCAGCGCCAGCAGCACGAAGGCGGCGCTGAAAAACCAGTAGAACGTCAGCCACGCCAGCGGCTGTCCCTCGATGCCCGGGCGCTGCATGTAAAGCCGGAACGCCAGCGGGCTGAGGAAAGAGGCCAGGCCGAACACCAACTGCGCCATCACCGAGAAGAAGGCGAAGTGCTCCTCGCCGGCGGCCGTGCGCATCAGCGGGTTGATCACCACCTGCAGCAGCGCCATGCCTAAGCCGATGACGAACAGGCCGGCCACGACCGAGACGTAACCCGGCATCACCGCGATGGCCAGTGCGCCGATAAAATTCAACGCGAAGGCGGTAAACAAAGTGAAACGGGTGCCGCGCACTTCGATCAGGATGCCGCCCGGAATCGAGATCAGGCCGTAGGCCAGGAAGAACGAGAACGGCATGAAGCCGGCCATCGTCAGGCTGAGCTTGAAGTCCTGGATGGCGATGGGCATCAGCGGCCCGATCAGATTGGTGATGAAGGAGATCGCGAACCAGATCAGCAGGATGTAGCTGACGATCATCGGCCGGTGCTTCATGGTCGCGTCTCCTCGGTCAGGACTGCGGCAGCAGGCAGTGGGAGAGTTCGCCGGCGGCGATGCTCTTGCGCGGGAAGCGGGGCAGGATCGCGCTGGCGGTGCGGCAACCGGCCGCCAGCGCCTCGATCAGGCTGGCCCGATTCAAGCGCGCCGCCAGATAGCCGGTGTTGAAGCTGTCGCCGGCGCCGACGGTGTCGAAGATTTCCAGCGCCTCCTGCGTCGCGTAGCGGATGCTGCGGCCATCGACATGACCCAGCGCGCCGGCGGCGCCCAGCTTCACGATCAGATGCGCGCCGGGCTTGAGCAGGCGGGCGACGCGTTGCACGGCGAGTTCCAGGTCGTGGCAGTCGTCCGGGTTGCTGGCGATGCTCATCGCCTCCAGCTCGTTGACCAGCAGATGGTCGCAATGCGCCAGCCAGCCTTCGACTTCCTCGTGCACCTGGGGCGTCCAGCCTTCCGGCGGCCAGCCGGTATCCAGCGCGACCTGATAGCCCTTGGCCGAGGCCTGCGCCAGCAACTGGCTGAAGTGTTCGCGCAGGCCGGGCAGCAGGAAAGGCGCGGTGAACAAAGCGACGCTGCCGGGCGATGCCTGCGGCAAGTGCTTGAGCACGAAGTCCGGCGTCAGATGCTGCAGATGGCCGTAGCTGGTGAAGAAGGTGCGCTCGCCACCGGTATGCAGCAGGCCCACCGACATGGTGGTGTCGCTTGCGCAGGTCTGCAGTTCGACGCGGATGCCCGACAGCTGCAGCAGCAGCCACTGCGCCAGGTCATCGTTACCGATCGCGCCGATCAGATGCGGGCTCAGGCCGAGATGCCGGGCCGCGAGGGCGGAGTTGGCGGCCGAACCGCCGGCGCGCAGCTCGCTGCGCGGCAGCAGTTGTTCGGTGCCGATCTTGGGCCAGCCGTCCAGCGTGCCCAGAACCAGGTCCACGCTGACGTCGCCGATGATGCTGAATTGGGGAGGGCTGAGTTGAGGCTGATCGAGCTTCATGGGGGGCGACTATAGCCACCCCAATTCCGCCCCGTCAATAAAAATATCCAGTGGAAGTTTAATTAAATCCGACGTCCTCCGACGGACGGGCGGTGACCGAGCAGCTCCGCGGTCTGGAGTTCCTCCAGGTCGTCTTTCTGCACGCCTTCCAGGCGCGGCGAGAGCAGTTCATGGATCGGCAGCACCGCCGCGCCCAGCAGCGAGCAGTCTTCCTCGCGCTGGGAAATCATCACCCGCGGCCATTCCGGGGCAGGGCGGCCGCGGACCGAGCGGTGCAAGGGCTGGGCGAGGTCGACCAGGCGCTGCACCAGCTTCTGCGGCGCCGAACCGCCGATCACGATGGTCTGCGGGTCGAGCATGTTCTCGATCATGCAGATGGCGTCGCGCAGTCGCTGCGCGGCCTGCTGGCACCATTGCTGCAGGGCTTGATCCTCGGCGTCGTCCAGGCGCTCGAGCAGGTCCGGGGTATGGATCTGCGCGTCGTCCAGCCCCAGCGCCTCGGCCAGCGAGTGCAGCGACAGGTAGCGCTCCAGGCAGCCCTGGTTGCCGCAGTAACAGGGCGTGCCGCCGGGGACGACCGGCACGTGGCCGATCTCGGTGGCATTGCCGTCGGCGCCGCGGTAGGTGTTGCGGCCGACGATCAACGATCCGCCCAGGCCCATGCTCAGATGCAGGTAGAAGAAGTTGTCCAGATGCCTGGCGACGCCGTACAAGGTCTCGCCGAGCGCGCCAGCCACGCTGTCGACGCTGTGGAACAGGGGCAGGCCGGTGGCTTCCTGCAACTGGTCGAGGATGGACAGGTCCTTCCAGCCCTCCAGCGCGGTGGGGCCGACAAAACTCAGTTCGGTGTCGCCGAGCGGGCCGGGCAGGGCCACGCCGATGCCCCATAGCCGGGCGTTGGCCTGGCGGCGCAGGGTGGCTACCAGTTCCAGCAACGCGGCCAGCAGTTGCGGGCGATCGCAGCCCTGCAACGGCACCTCGCAGCGCGCATCGATCCGGCCGACCAGATTGACCAGCGCGCCCGAAGCGCGGCCCGGTTCCAGGCTGATGCCGATGGACTGGCCGGCGTCGGGATTGATCTCGAAGGCGATGGGCGGCTGGCCGCGGGTCTTCAGATCCTTCTGCCGGCGCGAAACGATCAGGCCGATCGATTCCAGTTCATTGGTGATGTTGGCGACCGTCTGCGGGCTGAGCGAGACCTTTTCCTGGATGTCCTTGCGCGAAGCCGCGCCGTGCTGGCGGATGAAATCCAGCACGAGGCGGCGGTTGTAGGGGGCGCTGGATTGCTGGGTGGCGCCGCGGCCAATGTTCATAGGCGTGGAAACCGGTTGAGCGTAGCGGAGGGATGGCGCGTATTATTCATACATCCATGTGAAGTATTTATTGACGACGGCCAGCGACATGGCTAAGTTGCGGTGGCTAGTCTATCCGGAACCGTGCCGATGACCCGTTTGCCGCATTCCCGCAAGACCGGAATTCAAGTGATGGCCGCGCTGGCGATGGCGGTGTCCGGCCTGCTGCAGCCGGCCGGCGCCGCCTCGCCCGAAGCGTCGAAGACCACCGTGTCGGTGAGCCTGCCCAAAGAGCCGCTGCTGGTGCATATCAACGAGGTGGCGCTGGAGCGCAAGGGGCCGAAACTGGTCGTCGTCGAATACGCGGGCGAGGCCGGGGAGGGCACCTATACCGTGCTGCGCGACGGCAAGCCGATCAAGAAAGGCGAACTGCGGCCGCTGCCGCCGTTTACCGAGTGGAGCCCGGGCAAGCGTTATTTCAGCGTCGATTTTTCCGATGCCGAGGAAGCCGGCAAGTACGAAGTGGACGTGCGCATCGGCAATCAGCAGGCGCAGTCGGCCTCCGTGCCGGTACGCGACAACGCGGTGTTCGCCACCACCGGCGCGCAGCTGCTGGGCTACTTCAAGCGCAGCCGCCACACCGACGACGCCGATCGCGACCTGCCCATCTTTAAAAGCACGCGCAGAGTGAACGTATGGGGCGGCTGGCAGGATGCCGGCGGCGACAAGGGCAAATACCTGTCGCACCTGGGCTATGCCAACCATTTCAATCCGCAGCAGGCCTCGATAGCGGCCTGGGTGCTGGCCTATGGCGCGCATGCGCGCAAGGCTTTGTTCACCGCTCACGGCTTGCAGACTCAGGTCGAGGACGAGGCGTTCTGGGGCGCGGACTACCTGCACCGCATCCTGGATGCGAAGGGCTACTTCTACACCACCGTGTTCGATCAGTGGGGCACGCCGGGCGCCAAGCGCATGGTCACCGGTTATGAAGGCGCGGCCGGAACGTACACCACGCTGTACCGCTCGGCCTTTCGCGCCGGCGGCGGCATGGCCATCGCGGCGCTCGCGCGTGCTTCGATGCTGGCCAAGCAAAGCGGCCGCCATGGCGAATTCGACGGCGCGCAATATCTGGCCGATGCCGAGCGCGCCTACGCGCACCTGCGCAAGTTCAACCCGCAGTACGGCGCCGACGGCAAAGAAAACATCATCGACGATTACACCGCGTTGATGGCGCTGGTGGAACTGCACAACGCCACCGGCCAGTCGCGTTATCTCGACGATGCGCGCGAGCGCGCCGCCAGCCTGATCGCGCGGCAGCAAGCCGACGGCGGTTTCATCAGCGACGGCGGCAGCCGCCCGTACTACCACGCGGCCGAAGCGGGCTTGCCGGTGATCAGCCTGTCGGCCTATGTCGATATCGAACCGGATCAAGGCCGTCGTCAGCGCGCGCTGGATGCCATCGGCGTGGCGCTCAAGCACGAGTTGACCATCACCAACGCGGTCGCCAACCCCTACGGCTATGCCCGCCAGCGCTTCCAGCTGACGCAGGACGGCAAGGCCGCGGGCGAGGTGTTGGAAGGGTTTTTCATTCCGCATCGCAACGAAACCGGCTACTGGTGGCAGGGCGAAAGCGCGCGCCTGGCCTCGCTCAGCGCGGCCATGATCATCGGCGGCCGCAAACTGGCGGACCACGGCACGGCCGGTTATGGCCTGTCCGCCGAGCGCGCGGGTTATGCGCAGAGCCAGCTCGACTGGACGCTGGGCCGCAACCCTTACGGCATCTCCATGCTCTACGGTTTCGGCCGCAAGAACCCGCCGACCGTGCTGGAGAGCGCCGGCGAAATGTTCGTGGGCGGCATCTCCAACGGCATCACCGGCGCGGTGGGCAGCGACACCGGTGCCGGCATCAGCTTCGCGCCCGGCCCGGATTCGGAGCAGTGGCGCTGGGTGGAGCAGTGGATTCCGCACACCACCTGGATGCTGTTTGCGGTCATGGCGATGACGGCGGACGAAACGCGCTGAGTTGCCTTAGCTCACGCGCAGGGCGCGGATCAATGCGGAAAGCGCCGCCGATTGATGGCGACGGTCCGGATAGTAGATAAAGAATCCGGGAAAGGACGGCGACCAATCGTCCAGCACCCGGATGAGCTGGCCCTGGCCGATGTAGTCCGCCACCTGATCTTCATAGGCCAGCGCGATGCCCAGGCCGGCCAAGGCGGCCTGGATGGCGAGGCTGGTGTCGTCGACGACCAGCGGCCCGGCGACGCTGATAGTCACGGGCGCGCCGCCTTTCTCGAATTCCCATCGATACGATCCGCCCGGCAGGCGCAGCCCGATGCAGTAGTGCGCGCTCAGATCCCGCGGATTCAACGGGAGGCTGCGCGTCGCGAAATACTCGGGTGAAGCGACGGCAGCCAGCCGCAGCTCTTGGGTCACGCGCGCGGCGATCATGTCCTTCTGAATGAATTCTTCGAGTTGGATGCCGGCGTCGAACCCGCCTCCGACCAGATCCACCGGGCCGGTGCAGGTGGAGACATCCAGCACCACCTCGGGATAGGCCGCGGCGAACGCCGGAAGTTTGCGCAACAGCACCAGCGCTGCGGCGGATTTCGATACGGCAAGACGCAGCCGGCCGGCCGGACGATCGCGGGCGGTGCGGACCTCGTTGAGCGCGCGATCGATTTGCTCGAGCGCCGGCGAGAGACTCTTCAACAGATCGGCACCCGCGGAAGTCGGCGACACGCTCTTGGTCGTGCGGGCGAGCAGTTGCAGTTCCAACCGGCGCTCCAGCCCGCGGATCGTATGGCTCAGCGCGGACTGCGTCACCCCGAGCCGCTCCGCGGCCCTGGTAAAGCTTCGCTCGGCGGCGACGACGGCGAACGCCGCGAGGTCGTTCAGTTCGCTCTTCATGAAATTGGCTCATGAGTCCTATGCAGATATGTGCACTTTACTCATATATGGGCGCGATCCAATATTCCATGCGGCGACCGGGAGAGAACGCCCACGGCGGAAGAGGGGCAGTCGCCCCGCGTTCGCCGCAATCAATCTTCGATACCAGGCAACGGGATAAATCCATGCAAGACGCCGAACATGCTTTGCGAGCCTTGGCTCAAGTCTATTTCGATGCCGCGTACGACATGGACGCGCAGCAGTTCCAGACGATATTTCACCCCCGCAGCGCGGTAACCAGAATCGGAGATGACGGCGAAGTCAGCGTGATGCCGATCGAGACCTGGCTGGCCGGCGTGCGCAACGCGACCGCGCCGCGAAAACTCGGACTCGAGCGCAAGGACGAAGTCGTCGCGATCGATGTTTCGGAGGATCTCGCCCTGGTGAAGCTGAGGCTGCAGATGCCGCCGCGTTACTTCATCGATCTGCTGTCATGCTTGAAAGTGCAGGGCTGTTGGAAGATTGTTCAGAAGGTGATGTCGGTTGAGGTGCGCCCATAGAGTCGCCGGGGAGACTGCGGTCGCCATTTCAGACAGCGCTGGCCGACAGGTCTTTTGCGTTCGCCCAATCGCCCCTATGCCCCGAATGCCGCGGGTACGACAAGGGCAGCAACAGCCGGAAACAAGCGCCTTCTTGCGGGGCGTCGACGATGTCGATGGACCCTCGATGCAACAGCACGATGTCCCGCACCAGATTCAATCCCAGCCCGCTGCCGCGCTGATTGTCTTGAATGCGATAGAAGCGTTCGAACACTTTCTCGCGATGTTCCGGACGAATGCCCGGCCCCTGGTCCGAGATTTCGACGATGCCATGGCTGCTGTCGCGGCCGACGAAGATGGTGATCGTGCCGCGGTTGCCGCCGTACTCGATGGCGTTCTGGACCAGGTTCACCAGCACGCGCTCCAGCGCCAAAGCATCGCCGGCGACCGGAACCGCATCGGCATCGGTTTCGAATCCCAGCTCGTAACCGGCGGAAATCGCCAACGGCGCCAAATTAGCCGCTATCTGCTGCCCCAGATCGACCAGGTCGAGCGGCTGAAAATTCGGATTCGCCCGATCCAGGCGTTGCAAGTTCAACAAGTGCTCCGTCAGCACGGATAGCCGCGCGAGGTCCTGCAGCAGCCGCGCGCGCTCGGCCGTCGCGGGCATCGACTCCAGGCGGGCGTTGAGGATCGCGATCGGGGTGCGCAGTTCATGCGCGGCGTCCACCAGGAAGCGCCGGCGCCGCTCGTGGCCTTCGTCGTAACGGCCCAGCGCATCGTTGACCGCGGATACCAAAGGCAACACCTCATCGGGGACATCGGCCTCGGGCAAGCGCTCGCCACGGCGTTCGACATCGAGCCCGCGAGCGATTTCGACCACCGGCTCCAGGCTCCGCAACGACCAGCGCACCACCTTGGGCGTGGCGATCGAAGTGACCAGGGTCATCAGGATCAGCAGCGGCAGGATGACGGTGGCCAATACCGAGAGAATCAGCCAGGTCGCGCGGCCGGGCGCCATCACCCGTCCTTCTTCGGTCGTCAGTATCTGCACCCGGCCGAACGAGGTTTCGACCCGTTTGAGGCGGGCGCCGCTGGCCTTGTCCTCGTCCAGCAGATAACCCAGCCGCGCCTGGCTGACCTGGTCCAAGGCGCCGCCGATAGCCGCGAATTCGGTCGGTACCGGGCCGTGGCGGAGTTCGCGGCCATGTTGATCGCGGATGATGTACCACAGGCCCGGAATTTCGCTGCGCAGTTCGGCAAGGTCGGGGGTTTCGCGCAATGTCATCCGCCCGTTGCGGTCGAGCGTCAGCGCATGCTGGAGAATCTCGACCGCATTGTCGGCGTCCTTTGCGATGTTGGTGCTGAACAGCGCCAACACGATCAACAGGCCGAAGATGGCGAGCAGGGCGCCTTGCAGTAGCAGCAACCTCCACAGCAGGCGCCATTTCAGCGAGTGCGGGCGCACGCCGATCATGCCGCTTCCCGCAGCAGATAGCCGATGCCGCGGATGCCGTGGATCTCCACGCCGGCGCCGGCCTCGGCCAGTTTGCGACGCAGGCGCGACACGTGGGAGTCGAGCGTGTTGGACTGGATGTCGTCGTCGAATCCATACACGGCTTCCTCGATCACCTTGCGCATCACCGTGCGGCCTCGGCGGCGCAGCAGAGCTTCGAGCAGCAACAGTTCCCGGCGCGGAAGTTCCAGCGGCCGGCCTTCCACCTCCGCCAGCCGGGCGACCAGATCGAAAGCCAGAAGACCGATACGTATCGTGTCGGAGGCCATCCGCGCCGGCCGGCGCAAGACCGCGCGCAGCCGCGCGAGCAGTTCCTCGATCGCAAAGGGCTTGACCAGATAATCGTCGGCGCCGGCATCCAGGCCGACGACGCGATCGGACAGTTCTCCGCGCGCGGTCAGCACGATGACCGGCGTGAGCAGGCCCATGGCGCGCAGACGCGGTATCAAGGCCACCCCATCGCCGTCCGGTAGACTTCGGTCGAGCACGATCGCGTCGTGGACATCGCCCATCGCGGCGGCCTGACCTTCGCCCAGGGTAGGGACGTGGTCGGCGACCATGTCGTAATGCTTCAGCGCCTGGGTCAGGGCCGCTGCGAACTCGGGTTCGTCTTCGATCAGCAGAATGCGCATGAGCCCAGTTCCATTGAGTCCGCCGCATTCTGCCACTGCTTGGGCCTGTTCATGCCCCGATCCAGCGCGAGGCCACTCGCCGGGTTACGCGATACACGGTGGCGGGAGGCAGGTTGCCGTAGATGCGACCGAGCCGTTGCACCTTGAACCCATGGCGGTCGGTCCAGGATCGCGGCAGCGGGAACCGGGCGCCGTAAGTGAACTGATAGAACGCGCCGTCGGCCGGGAGATTGCGGAATGCGCCCAGCAACACAGCAAGCCGATGACGGCGCGACAGGTTGCGCAGTGGCAGGCCGCTGACCACGGCGGCGACACCGTTATCGCCCAATGACGGTTGGCGCGACAGGTGCCGGGCATCCGCGCACAGTACCTGCGCCGCCGGAAAACGCTGCTTCAACAGCGCGGCGAATTCAGGCGCCGCTTCGACCAGGATCAAATCCTCCTCGGACACCCCGCGTTCGAGCAGCGCCCGCGTGAATACGCCGGTGCCAGGCCCCAGCTCCAGGACCCGGCCGGCAGCAACATCTACCTGGCCGGTAATCAAGCGCGCCAGCGCCGCGCTCGACGGTGCGATCGCGCCGACACGCGCTGGCGAATGCAGCCAGGTGCGCAGGAACGACCCCAGATCGCGCAGCCTGCCGTAGGCGGAGGCAGAAGGCTCCAAGGCTGCGGGCTTCGATGCGGCGGGGTGCAACGATGCTGGATTCATTCGGATTCCCGATGGAAAGGTTCGAATCCGATCTTAAAGACAAAGGTTGCGCCAACATTGCGGCGGATGAGGGCTTCAGGCGGCTTGGCCCGGGGGCTTGAGGGAGGCGGGCGGACTGAAAAGCCAGATCCGATGCAAGCGATCGCCACACCGTTAGTTGCAACCTGTACCCGCTACAGCCTGATCCGCCGCGGCGTCGCTGTCCCTCGGCAGTATGCAAGGAGTATCGAATAGCTCCTTGCATATGCCATTGGGCCGGCGCTGGAGCTCGGTGCTTAAGCTCAGTGCTTATCGACGGCCTGCAGCCGAAGCATCACCACCCCGTGCGAAGGAACAGTGGCGGAATAATGGCCGGATTTTGGCCCCAGCGATTTATGCGCCCACAGGTCGCGCACTTCCACGGCCACCGAGGCGGGCAGGCCCAGCTCCGGCCAGCTCACCGCGATCTGCGCCGGCGCTTTGCCGCGATTGAACAAGATCACCGCCCGGCCGCCGTCGGCGAGCGGCTTGGACCACGCCTCTAAGTCGCCATCGTCGCGCACGCGCCGTCCCTGGACGCCGAGTGGATCCTGATCGACGGCTATGACCTCGCGATTGAGAAGGATCTCGCCGGTAGCCTTATCCATGCTGGCGATGTCGTTGCCGGCGAGCAGCGGCGCGGCCATCAGCGCCCACAGGCTGAACTGCGAACGGTATTCATCCGTCGTCATGCCGCCGTTGCCGACCTCCAGCATGTCGGGATCGTTCCAATGGCCTGGGCCGGCGTAGGGATGCAGCGGTTCGTGCAGGTCGATGATGTTGGACACGCCCAGCGCGAACATGCCGCCGCCTTCCCAGCGATCGTTGATGTCCTCGGTGGTCCGCCACAAGTTGCCGATCTTCTGGCCCCATTCCCAGGGCCGGCTCTTGTCGCTGAAGGTGGGGCGGTTGACGCCCCAGTTGCAGATCGAGAGCACGACATCGCGCCCGGTCGCGCGCAGCGCGTCGGCCATCAGCGAATAGGCTTCCTGGCTGTCGCGCGTGCCGGTGTAGCACCAGTCGTACTTGAGGTAGTCCGCGCCCCATTCGGCATACGTGCGGGCATCCTGGAACTCGTAGCCTTGGCTGCCCGGACGGCGGCCGCAGGTCATGCGGCCGGCGTCGGAATAGATGCCGAACTTCAGCCCCTTGGCGTGGATGTAATCGGACAGCGCCTTGATCCCGGACGGAAACTTCACTGGGTCGGCGGTGATGCGTCCGTCTTTGTCGCGCGGGCCTTGCCAGCAGTCGTCGATGATCACGTACTGGTAGCCGGCGTCTTTCATCCCGCTGCTTGCCATGGCGTCGGCGACGCTGCGCACGACCTTCTCGCTGATCTGGCAACCGAATTTGTTCCAGCTGTTCCAGCCCATCGGCGGCGTCATCGCCAGTCCGTTATGCGTGCGCTTCGGGTCTTTCGACGCGGGAAACAGGTTGGCGTTGGGGCCGAATTCGACGTTGTAGTCGTCCAGCGGAGTGAACTTCTTGGCCTGCACGGCCTGCGCCGCGGCGCCGGTGGAACTCAGCAGTGCGGTGGCGAGCAGCACTGCGCGAGCGAGGGTGGGGCGCAATCGATGGTCGTGCATGGGCGGGTTCCTGAGGCGGCTCGAAGGTGTGGAATCGATCGGCCGCTTCGATATGACGCAAGCCCGAAGCCTATGCAGCCAACGGGTGATTGAGGCCGCAGGAGAAAGTTCAATGCGGGTGCTCTATGCGGCGTCGTCCGTTGCGCGTCCGATTTTCGCGCCGATCGTAGCGCATGAGCGGCAGCTGTCATGGACGATGCAAGACCCAGGCATTCAAGAGTTTTGTTTGTGCGCAATTCGGCGCCGATGCTGTCGATTTAAGACTAGATCGCCGTCGAGCATGGTCCCGCGATGATCGAAATTTGCGATGCCCAACTAAATTTGCGCGAAAAAATTCGCAGGCGGCGCGCAGGCTCTGTTGCTCTGCCTGGCTGCGCAATTGCGGCCCTTTCGCGAACGAAGGAGCGCATGTCGAAATCAGCAGGGCCCACTCAGAACTGCAGCCGCGCCCCGATCATCGGGCTGAAAACGCTGGTGCGCCAAAAGCCGCTGGACAATCCATCGGAAACCCGCGAGTACATCGCTCCGCCGTACACGTCGAAGCGCTTGTTGAAACGGTAATCGAGCACCGCCGACCAGGCATCGAGCGTGCCCTGGCAGGTGCCGGCGGAACGGTCGGCGCAATGTGCGGTGCCGTAGCTGTTCTGATCGTAGTGATACCAGGCCCCGGTAAGGCTCAGGCGTTCGTCGATCTGCCAGTTCGCTCCCAGCCACGACACCTGCAGGTGCTTGGCGCGCGGGAAGGCCGCGTTGTTGACGAAGCTGATCAGGTAGCCGCCCAGCCCGTGGAATCCGGGTTGCAGCGGGTCGCTCGGATTGCGATAGCGGATGCGCTCATGGCCGCCGGAAATCTTCCAACGGTCGCCCAATTTGTAGCTGGCGGCGAGGGCGACTGCGCGGTTGTCCGATACCGTCGCGGCCAGCGAATCATGCGGCACGCCCGGCGCCGCGAACTGGCTGGCGCTCAGCGAAGCGGCGTTGATCGCGCGGTTCTTGAACGCGTACACCACATCGACCGACAGCGCGCCTTTCTGCACGCCCAGGTCGAGCTGGGCCGCCTTGCCCGGACTGCTGTCGCTGTTGCCGGGCTGGTAGATCAATCCGCCATGGAAGGCGCCGTGGGTCAGGGTGTACTTGATCGAACTGTCCAGCCGCACGTTCTGGGTATTGCCGCCGCCGGCGGTGGTGCCCGAGGCGCCCATCAGCGAAAACGCCAGCGACAAGCCGAGCGGATCGTACTTGCCGACGACATCGGTGAGCAGGGTGTTGTGCCGGCCCAGGCTCAGTGTGCCGTAGCGTTTCGAACTCAGGCCCAGGAACGCCGGACCGTTGAAGATCTGGCCCGCGCGCGAGCCGTCGGCGGCGGTGCGCTGATCTTCCCGCGCCACCCCGTTGTTGTTCACCAGCGAGGCCAGCGCATCGGAAATCTTGCCCGAGTGCGGGTTGAAGCCCATTTCGAAATTGAACACGCCCGACAGATCCTCGGCGAGCGGGATGTCGCCCTTGAGGCCGAGCTTCGACTGGCTCATGCCGTTGGGCGCGATCGCGGTGATCGAATCGCGGCTGTTCTTGGTGACCAGATAGGCCACGCCGGTATACATGTCCTGGCTCACCGGAACGCCGTGATTCTGGTAGGCCACGCCGATGTCGACTGCGCCGTACAAGGTGATGCCGTTCCAGGTCAGCGGCGCGGCTTTGTCGTCGGCGGCGTGCGCCACGTTCGCCAGGCTGGCCGCGCACACGGCGACGGCCAGGGCGGATCGATTCAGTCGATGGCTCGGCATCGGCTTTCCCCTAGGAATGGATAGTGTGATCCGGCGATTCGCCGTGGCGCGTTGCCCTCACCAGGGCAGCGAATAGGTCTTGGTATTGGTGAAGCTCTTCATCGCTTCCAGCACGCCTTCCTTGTAGCCAAGGCCCGAATCCTTGATGCCGCCGAACGGCGTCAGCTCCAGCCGATAACCGGGTACTTCGCGGATGTTGACGCTGCCGACTTTCAACTCGCGAATGAAGCGGGTGATGTAGTCGAGCCGGTTGGTGCACACCGAGGACGACAGCCCGTAGGCGGTGCCGTTGGCGATGCCGATGGCGTCTTCGATGTCGCTGAAGCGCACGACCGGCGAGACCGGGCCGAAGGTTTCGTGTTTGACCACCGACATCCGCGGATCGACGTGGTCCAGCACCGTGGGCGAATACAACGCGCCGCGGCGGATATTGCCGTATCGCAGCTGCGCGCCGGCGGCGATGGCCTCGTTGACCACCTGTTCGAATTGGATCGCCGCGGCTTCGTCGATGACCGTGCCCATGTCGGTCGCCGGGTCCATCGGATCGCCGTACTTCAAGGCCTCGGTCTTGGCCACCAGCCGCTCCACGAACTCGTCGGCCACCGATGCGTGCACCAGCATCCGCTTGATCGCGGTGCAGCGCTGTCCGGAATTCTTGTACGAACCGCTCGCGGCCAGGGTGGCGGCTTCTTCCAGATCGGCGTCTTCCATCACGATGATCGGATCGTTGCCGCCCAGTTCCAGCACTTGGCGCTTGTAGGCGGCCTTGCCGGCGATGTACTTGCCGATGGCCACGCCGCCGGTGAAGGTCACCAGATCGACGTCCTCGTGGGTGAGCATGGTGTCGGCGATCTCGCGCGGATCGCCGGTGATCACCGACAGCATCTGCGGCGGCAGGCCGGCTTCGTACAGGATGTCGGCCAGCACATAGGCCGACAGCGGCGTCTTCTCGCTGGGCTTGAGCACCATGCGGTTGTTGGTCGCCACCGAGGGCGCCACCTTGTGGATGACCTGGTTGAGCGGGTGGTTGAACGGGGTGATCGCGGTGATCGCGCCCAGCAGCGGTTCGCGCAGGGTGTAGACCTTGCGGCTCTTGCCGTGATGGGTGAGGTCGCAGGAGAACACCTGGCCGTCGTCCACCAGCGCCTGATTGGCGGCGAACAACAGCACGTCCGACGCGCGCCCGACTTCGTACAGCGAGTCCTTACGGCACAGCCCGGATTCCAGGGTGATGACGCGCGAGATTTCGTCCAGGCGCGAGGCGATGATTTCGCCGGCGCGCATGAGGATCTTGTAGCGATCGAAGCGGGTTAGCGTCGGCTGATAATCGCGCGCGATCCGATAAGCGTGGCGCACGTCCTCCAGCGTCGCTTTCGGCACCGTGGCGACGACTTCGCCGGTGTAGGGATAGGTAACTTCGATCACTTCGTCGCGATCGACCTTTTCGCCGGCGATGCGCAGCGACTCGCGGCGGATCGGGGTATAGCTGAGCAGGGTGTTCAATGCACTGTCCTTACGTGAAGAGGTTCGTCCGATCTCGCCGGCGAACCTGCGCCGGCGCTTGCGCTCAGCGGCGGATGAACACCGCGATCACCGCGCTGATCAGGCAACTGGTCGCTACGATCGGGAACACCAGGGCGGTGTTGCCGGATTGATCCAGCAGGTGGCCGATGATCGGCTCGCCCAGCCCGGCCAGCAGGTAGGAGAAGAAATTCAGCACGCCGGTGGCGGTGCCGGCGCGCTTGGCGCCGACCAAGTCGGGGCACAGCGCCCAGAACGAGGAGGCCGGGCCATAGACGAAGAAGCCGGCCAGAAACAACACGATCAGCGAGACCGCGCCGGCGGGCAGCAGGTACATGCCGCTGGCGGCCACCGCGCCCAACAGCATGTAAAGCACCACCGCCTTGCAACGGCTGGAGCCGAACAGACGGTCGGAAATCCAGCCGTTGGTCAGCGCGCCCAGCGCCATGCCCACCGGCAGCGCGACGGCGATCCACGTGCCCATCGTGGTGGTCTTGGCCGCGGGCCCCAGGTAGTGCACCGGCACCCAGACCAGCAGTCCGTAGCGGGCGGCGTTCTGGAAGCCGATGGAGAGGCCGGCGATCAGCAGGCGCGGATTGCGCAGCACGGCCTTGTAGCGATCCCAGGAGCTTTCCGCGACGTCGGTCGTCTTCGCGTTGGTGCCGGCGGTCGCGGCGTCTTCGGCATTGGCGATGCCGGTGTCGGGTGAGTCATAGCCCAGGTCCTCCGGGCGCTCGCGCACCACCAGGTAGAAGGTGATGCCGCCCAGCAGCATCAACAGCACCGGCATCCGGAAGATCCAGCGCCAATCGAGTTGCAGGGTATCGACGACGATCATCGAGGTGACGAAGGACAACACCGACGCGCAACCCGCGGCGAAGGTATAGAAGCCGTAGACCTTGCCGCGCTCGCTCAGGCCCCACCAGTTCGACAGCAGGCGGCTGCCGGGCGCCCAGCCGAGCGCCTGGAAATAACCATTCATGCCCCACGGAATCACCAGGCTCTTGAAACCCGTGGCGAAGCTCACCACCCAGTTCGCCACGCACGACAGGATCGCGCCGGCGGTCATCACCCGGCGTCCGCCGAACTTGTCCGCCAGATTGCCGTTGATCGCCTGGCCGACCGCGTACGACCACAGCAACGCCGTCGATGCCCAGCCCAATGTTTCCTTGCTCAAGCCGAACTCGCGCTGCAGGCCGGGAATGGCGAAGCCGAAGGTCTGCCGTCCGGTGTAGAAGAACAGGTAACAGAACATGGCGGCGAACAACATCCGCCATTGCGCGCGGCGAAAGGATCCATCGATGGGCGCGGTGTGAGCGCCCAACATGCGTTCGGCTGATTCCATCGTGATCTCCTGCTGAGCTGGCGGCCGTCTTGAGGGCTGGGCTGGCGAGCGCGGCGCGCGGCGCCGCGTTGAATGGGAAGCGCGGCGGCGTCAGGCCGAGGAAACCGCGCCGATGAAGTTCTTGCCGCGGGCGCCGTGCATGGCCCGCGCGATCATGGCGTCGGCTTCCTCCGCGCCAACGCCGTAATCGGCGAACTCGGTCTTGACCCCGAGGCAACGCAGGAAATCGCGCAGGCGCCGCGTTGCCGAATCGAGCGAAGGGCCGAACAGGCGTTGCAGAGTGCGATCGCGGTCGGCGCGCTTGGACCACGCCTTCTCCAGCACCAGCGGCAGCGTGAAGGAGCAGGCAATGCCGTGCGCAAGTCCGTGCCGCAAGGTCATTTCGTAAGAGATCGAATGCGCCAGCGCGGTCTTGGTGTTGGAGAAGGCGAGCCCGGCCTTGAGCGCGGCCAGCGCCATGCGCTCGCGCAGCTCGACATCGCCGAGATTGCGCATGAGTTTGGGCAGGCAGTCGAGAATGTCTTCGACCGCCGAGACCGCCAACGCGTCGGACACCGGATTGCCGTTGACGTTCCAGATCGATTCCAGTGCGTGCGAAAGCGCATCCAGGCCGGTCGATACGGTGACGCCGGCCGGCACCGAGAGCATCACCTCGGGATCGACGATCGCCGCCTCCGGCCAAGTCGCTTCCAGATGCAGCGAATACTTCTTCTGCCCGGCCGCGTCCCAGATCGTCGCCCACGGCGTGACTTCGCTGCCGGTGCCTGCGGTGGTGGGCACGGCGATCAGCGACTTGAGCTTGGCCGGGGCGAAATTCCGCCCTTCGGCGAGCAGATCGATGAGTTCGTCGAACTGACCGCTGCCGGTGCCGGTCATCAGCGCCTTGGAGGTATCGATCGCGCTGCCGCCGCCGACGGCGACGATCGCATCGCAGGCATCGGGATCGGCCCAGAAGCGGTTGTACAGATCCTTCAACTGGGCCACGTCGGGGTTCGGCTGCACGTCCTCGATCAGCGCCACCAGGCGATCGCCCAGCAGCGCCTGCAGGCGCGACACCAGGCCGAGCGCGCGCGCTTCGGGGAACGTCACCACTACCGCGCGCCGCTGAGCCAATACGGTGGGCAACTGTTCGAGACTGCCTCGCCCGCAATGGATATCTACGGGATTGCGGTAGGCGTGGATCATGTTGAGTCTCCGTTGGATGGCCGGCGTCCGCGGCGGGCGGCGCTGCTGTCTGGCGAGATCGCCGGCACGCATCGGTTGCGCATTCCCCTGTCGCACCGATGGCCACGTGTGGTTGCGTGCCGCGGACAAGGTTGGTGGAGGACCGATCGCTGCGTCCAATCGCATATTCGGTGTACGCATCGGGAAAAACCGATAGATGCACGGTTGCAATGTCATGCGCGATGGTCTTAGTCGATGCTGCATTGCGATAGCCGCTGCTCGTGCCCGATACGATGCTGCATCGCAAAAAATCCGGCGCGGCGGACAGGGTTTCGATGCGATGCGATACGCGCGCGGCTGCGGCGCGCATGCACGGTGTTCGGCAAGTGTGGGAGACTCGGGCATCCGTCGCTGACATGCAGCGCCACAAATCGAACGCGTTATGTTTCATCAGTACTACAAGTGGATTCGCTGTTTCCAGGCCGTCGCGAAAACCGGAGGGTTTACTGCGGCGGCGCAGTATCTGCATATCGGCCAGCCCACCGTGACCGACCAGGTGAAGGCGTTGGAGCAGCGTTTCGGCGTCGAGCTGTTCCTGCGCGGCAGCCGCAGCGTGCAACTCACCGATGCCGGCGAGCGCTTGTATGCGATTACCCGCGGCTTGTTCGGGCTGGAAGAAGAAGCGCTGACGTTCCTGCAGAACGCGCACAAGCTCAAGACCGGGCTTGTGCGCGTAGGCGCGGTCTCGCCTCCGATCTCGCTCGAGCTGGCGCGCAGGTTCAAGCGGGCGCATCCCTCGCTGGACATCGCCGTGACCGTCGGCACCGAGGCCCTGGTGCTGAAGCGGCTGCTGGATTTCGATATCGATGTCGGATTGCTGGCGGAAACCGGATCGATCGACGGCATCCATATCGCGCCGTACTGCCGCGAACGGATCGTCGCGGTGGTGCCCGATGGCCATCCCTGGATCGGCAAGCCGTCGGTTTCGATCCGCGACATCGAAGGGCAGAACATCATCCTGCGCGAGATCGGTTCCAAGACCCGCGACCGGGTCGAGCTGGCCTGCCGGCACAACGAGATCCCGCTGAACTGCGCGATGGAGATCAACAGCCGCGAGGCGATCCTGCACGCGGTCGCCAGCGGCATGGGCATCAGTTTCGTCGCCCAGATCGAGTGCATTCCGCTGCCGGGCCTGGCGATGGTCGTCATCGACGAGCCGTTGCTGTCGATCGACTATGCGTTGTGCTGTCTGGAGGTCCGCCGCGAACGCCCGTTGATCAAGGCCTTGTTCGACGCGGTATCGGACCAGAGCGGCTAGCGCGAAAGAGGGCGGGGCGCCCCGAGAGATGGTCCGCGCGGGATGAAGGCGGCGCGCGCCGCCTCGGACATGCGACTGCCGGGCCGCGAACCGCGACCCGGCGGCTATGACTTATGCGAGGTGGTTCAGCGCCAGCCGCAGGATGTCGAAATTGCGCAGGCGCCGCTGCGGCACGTCGCGCAGCTTGCGGTTGAACAGCAGCGGCACCGCCTGTTCGGACAAGCCGCCGTGCGAACGCAGCGGCACGTCCAGGCCGCTCAGGTCGTGGCGGTCGGGCGTGGTGCCGATCACCGTCAAGCGCTCGCTGACCACGACCAGATCGCCGATGCGGTCCAGCGGCAGTTCGAAGCGTTCGGCCGCGGCCTGCTTGTCCAGCACCAGTTCGATGCCCGGCAGCGCGGCTACCGCCTCGTGTACCGCGCGCCGGTCCATGGCCTCGGGCACATACACGGTGGCGTAGGAACCCAGGGCGCCGTGATGGACCACGTAGGGATCGGTGATCGGCAGCAGCACGCGCACCGCGCCGGCGCCGAAGCGCTGGTCGAGCACCTGCTGCAGGAACACGATGTTGGCCTTGCCCGCCGCATCGGTCTTGGCGTTCATGCCGTGGTCGGCGGTGACGCCGATCAGCGCGCCCAACTCGTCCAGGCGCTGCAGATAGCGGTCCATCATCGCGTAGAACTCGTTGGCGCCGGCGGTGCCGGGTGCGTGCTTGTGCTGGATGTAGTCGGTGGTGGACAGATACATCAGGTCCGGCCGCGTGGTTTCCATCAGCATCACGCCGGCGGCGAACACGAATTCGGACAGGTCGGCGCTGTAGACCGACGGCAATGGCTTGCCCACCTTGACCAGCACGTCGTCGATGCCGTTGTCCTGCACGGTGGCCTGATCGGCTTTCTCGGCCGAGAAACAGATGCCCTTGAGCTCATGGCCGAGCAGAGAGCGCAGCTTGTCCTTGGCGGTGACCACGGCCACCGACGCGCCGGCGCGTGCCGCCGCCGCCAGCACCGTCGGCGCGCGCAGGTAGCGCGCGTCGTTCATCAGCACTTCGGCGTTGGCATCGGCGTCGTAGAAGAAATTGCCGCAAATGCCGTGGACCGAGGGCGGAGCGCCGGTAACGATGGACAGGTTGTTGGGATTGGTGAACGAAGGCACCACGCAGTCGCCGGCCAGCACGCTGCCGCGCTGGGCCAGGCTGGCGAAGAACGGCGCGACGCCGGCCTGTACGGCCAGGTTGATGTATTCCTGCTCGCAGCCATCGACGCAGACGATGACCGTCGGCTGGGCGGGAAGGCGATAGGCGTGGCCGTTGACCTGAATCTCGGAGCTCATGGGGACCTTGGTAAGGGGCGAAACCGGACGGATCGCTATGGCCGGCATCCTAATTTATGAATTAAACTGGCACAAACGAGTTTATTTCGCCTATTTGTCAGAAAAACTCACATGCCGCATAAGCTCCCACCACTCAATGCGCTGCGTATCTTCGAGGTCGCCGTGCGCGCCGGCAGCTACTCGCTGGCCGCGCGCGAGCTGAACCTGACCCACGGCGCAGTAAGCCGGCAGATCGAGATCCTCGAGCAGTGGCTGGGCCAGCCGCTGTTCCGGCGCGAGGGCCGGCGCATGGTGCCGACCGTGCATGCGCAGGCGTTCGGACGCGAGATCAGCGAGGCCTTCGACCATATCGGCGCGGCCTCCGAACTGTATGGCCGGATCGCCACGCGCAAGGTGATCCGGGTCAACGCGCCGGCGACCTTCGCCATGCGCTGGTTGATTCCGCGGCTCGACGGCTTCCACCGGCTGCAGCCCGATGTCGACGTGCGCGTGTCGACCGCCTTCAGCAACGAATCGGGTTTGCAAGGCACCTTCGATCTGGCCATCCGCCGCACCATCGAGCGCAATGGGCAGTTCGAGGTCGAGCCGATCTTCAGCGAGACCCAGACGGTCATCGCCAGCCCGTCGTTGCTGGCCAACACTCCGCTGCGCGATCCGCAGGACCTCATCGACGGCGTGCTGCTGTACACCGAAACGCGGCCGGGAACCTGGGAAGCCTGGCTGCGCGAAGCCGGCTTCGATTCGCTACGGCCGCTGCGGATGCTGCGTTTCGATCATTTCTTCGTCACTCTGCAAGCGGTGGTGGACGGACTGGGATTCGCCATCGGCACCTTCCCGACGCTGGACATGGACCGTCGGGCCGGACGCATCGTCACGCCCTTCGAGGACATCCGCGCCAGCGGCAGCAGCTACTACCTGCTGGTGCCGCGCGACGGCGACAAGCCCGCGCATCTGCGCGCGTTCGTCGACTGGTTGCTGGCGCAAGGCGCGGCGGGGACGACATAGTCCGAACGCCGCGCAGAGCGCCATATACGCATCATCGAAGCGCCGAGCCGGGTCAGCAACGATCCGCGCAAGCCCACGGTTGCTTCGCGCACGCGTCTCACCGTGACGCCTTGACGACGGTGCGGAAAAAAGAAGGGCCCGGAAATTTCGGGCCCTTTCTTTGTACGCGTATCATTTCCACTGACGGCGTTCGCGTGAGCCCGGCAATATCGGGCCCGCGCGCACCGCGCCGGCGCTGCAGGCGAGCATCGCCGCGGCGCAGATACCCGCTCAGGTCTTGCGTGCCACCGGAGTCACCGATGATGAAGCCGTTTCATATCCTGCGGGCAGTCGTCTTCGCCGCACTGATGTCGCTGGCGGCGAGCGCAACCGCCGCTGGCCAGGAGCGTGCGTCCGCGCCGGCGAGCGCGACGACCTCGCTGCCGGCCGCGATCCTGCCGAGTTTCGACGACGGCCCCTATCTGTTCTATGGCCACGGTCGCATCGATGCGCGCTGGGTCTGCGATGGCAAGGCGACCGAACGCACATTCCCGGCCAAACATTGGCCGGTGACGGTACCGGTGCAATGCGGCCAGACCCGTCCGATCAAAGTGCGCGCGCCAGCCGAGCCGGAACCGGACATTGCGCTCGGACAAGTGGAGCGCATCGCGGCGCTGTCGGACGTGCACGGCCAGTACGACCTGATGGTCCGTCTTCTGCGCAGCAATAGCATCGTCGATCGCAAATTGAACTGGCGGTATGGCCGCGGCCATCTGGTCGTCGTCGGCGACGTGTTCGATCGCGGGCCCAAGGTCAATCAGGTCTTGTGGTTGCTGTACGCTCTGGAGCAACAGGCGCGAGCGGCCGGCGGCGGCGTGCATCTGTTGCTGGGCAATCACGAGATCATGGTGATGGCCAACGACCTGCGTTATGTCAATGACGGCTATAACCGCAACGCCGGCGTGCTCGGCACATCCTATATCGATCTGTACGGCCCTCAGACCGTGCTCGGCCACTGGTTGCGCAGTAAGCCGGCGATCACCCAGATCGACGACCTGTTGTTCGTGCACGGCGGCATCGCTTCGAGCTACTTCGAGATGGATCTGACCCGGGCGCAGATCAACCAGCGCTATCGCGCCACGCTCGGCACAACCAAGTCGGCGTGGCAAGGCAATCCGGAACTGGCCGCGCTCTACAACGGCAAGACCAGTCCGATCTGGTATCGCGGTTACTTCACCGATCCGGAACTCAAACAAGAACAGGTCGATGCCATCGCCGCGCGGCTGGGCGTCAAGCACATCGTCGTCGGCCACACCTCGCACAAGCAGATCGGTAGTTATTTCGACGGCGTCGTCATCGGCGTTGACAGCAGCATCAAGAACGGCGAGTACGGCGAACTGCTGCTGATCGAACGCGGCAAGATGAGTCGCGGCACGCCCGACGGGAAGCGATTGCCCCTGACTGCGGCCGATCGTCTTGCCGAAACTGATTGAGCGCGGTTTGCGGCAGTCACCTCGCTGTTCGAGAGGCGGCGGGCCAGGCGAGCCAAGCCGCCTGGACCAACACTTCGGATAGTGAGCGAACCGCGGCTGTTGTTTGAATCTGCGCGGGCAGGGCTTGATCCTGACGGTGTGTGCATCATGAAGCGTCGTGCACGTGCTGGGCGGAGCAGGGCAGGCGCTACCGAATCAACAAGGCTGATTGCCGTGATCTGGCGTCGAACGGGGGAGGCCTGCAAACCGCTTCGCCAGCCTTCAGTGGCACAGATCACGGCTGCGGCGCCGGCGGCCGCTGAGGCGGCGCCACGTTCGAAATCGCGGTTACTTAGCAATTGCCTGCTGAAGTCCACGTGTCACCGCGGCGTACAACAAGCTCGCCATTGATGCAGCGAAGCGAACTTTGCTGATCTGGTTTTGCGCTTCGCTCCGCAAGAAGCTCCGTTTCGAGCTTTAGTACGCGATCGCGCAGAGCGTCTCGTTCTTGTATTAGGTCAGCGATTTGGCTCTCTACTAATTGGCGACGGGCGAGGGCGAGCTTTTCACTTTCCGTCCGTTTTTTGTCATCAGCCGCGACCTGCTGCTTTCCGATCTGATACGAGGTTCCGCCAGCCGCCGCAATGATGCCAACGAAGACCAAGATCGCTAATGCTGTTCCGACCGATCCCCAGCCTTTGTCATCGCCTTTTCGGCGTATCTGCGTCTCGTCCATAAGCCCCCCGTGTGAGTGCCCAGGATAAGGAAAAGCCCCCCGAGTTGGGGACCTTCACCATGACTTTGACTGGCTGTCGATCCTTGGCGGCCTTCGTGGCGGCATTACGGCTTCCAACCTGGGCCAACCGCGCTTCGCTGTGTTCGCGCCATGCCAGACCTTCAAAGCGGCGGCGCAGTTGTTCGGGCATGGCTGGTTATCGGGCCAGCAAGGCGGGCGAGTAGTCACGGTGACCTCCTGTCTGTGCAAGTAACCCCATGAAATCAAGGAAGAAACGCACTAGGCGCGACCGGATCGCTCTTATCTAGTACTTCGCATAATGTGTATTATGTTAAAAGAAAGGTGTGCCTTTGATAAGTGCCGCGCTGTCGGCAACCGCTGAGTTCAAGATTTTGAATGGGTGCCCTTTCCATTGAACGCACCTTACAGATCTAGCAACCGCCAAATGGCCTGCTTTTTCGCTTGGTAGGTGTCTTCGATGAATTCTTTGTAGTCGTGGGACTGGGAGTCGTCGAAGCGACTTTGTTCGTCGCGAATGAACCGGCTCAACCAGCTATCGTTCGCTTCCCGATGCTCATCCAAGACGCGTAACTGGGCCAGATGCTTTTCCAGATCGAGACCAGGCTGGCTGGAATAGCCTGACTCGATGCGGCGATTTAGCACTGCTTGCAACTGCACATGGCCGGCTTCAGTGGACGTCGTGCCATCACGCACGTAAACCACGCTTGTTCGCAAGCCATCCCCTTCCTTTAGCGCCAGGAACGGCAGGAGTTTGGGATTGTCTTCCACGAGCAAGACTTGGAACGACTTGCCCACTAGGGCCTCGTATTCGGCCGCGCCGAAGGCAAAGTCGAGAATTTGGTACTCCAGCGGCTTGGGCAGGTAGCCGTTGAGCGGCGGGATGAGCTGTGCCTTGTCCTTGATGCTCGGCAAGCCGCTCGGAACGAGGCTGCCATCTGCCTTTTGCGACACACCCGCAATGAGCGCACCGCCGCCTGAATTCGCCAAGGCCAGGATATGACGAGCGAGCTTAGGTAGCACCGGCCAATCGGCTTTGAAGTCAAGGTAGTCGGTCTCGCCGATGTTGCGGCGAAGCAGCTCTCGCAGTGCCTCTCGGGTCGGTTCTGTAAAGAACCGGGCAAATGCTTCGTGTTGTTCTTTGAGAATCGTCATCCAGGGAAACTCGATGCGCATCCCAGTATCAGGCATGCGGGGTCAAAGGCGAGTCGCCGGATCAGTATTACACCCGATTACTACTGCAGCTCCGCGACGTCGGGAGTCTTCTCCGAGACTATGGACTCGGCGTCACCGCCGCCCTGCCCCTTTGTCAGAGCGTGCGGATCAAGTCCTCGCGCAACCCGCCACTATCACGCCCGCTCAGGGCAACACACGCAGCTTGATGTTGCGATAGTGCACTTCGCTGTCCGGATCGTGCGCCTGCAGCGCGAAGGTGCC
This sequence comes from Lysobacter sp. TAB13, assembly GCF_052113885.1. Lineage (NCBI taxonomy): Bacteria > Pseudomonadati > Pseudomonadota > Gammaproteobacteria > Lysobacterales > Lysobacteraceae > Lysobacter > Lysobacter sp. TAB13. The sequence goes on from NZ_JBFRDR010000006.1 coordinate 131,498, forward strand.
CGAGGACAGCACCCTGCCCTGCATGTCGGCCGGTCGCTGCGGCTGCTTCGGCTGCGTGTAGTCGATGATCGGCTTGTCGTCGACGAACGTGCGGATGCGGCGGCCCTCCACGCGGATGCGCAGCGTGAACCAGACATCGTCCTTGGCCGGCGCCTGATAGTTGTCCTTGACGGCATACAGGCCGCCGGTGCGCTTGGGGTCGCTGTGGCTGTTGTTGACCTGCACTTCATAGCCTTTGGACGGCCAGCCTTCGTCCTGCCAGGCGGTATGGAAGTAGACGCCGGAATTGGCGCCGGGCTTGGTCATGACTTCCAGCTGCAGTTCGAAGTCGCGGAAATCGTGACGCTGCACCTCGCCGACGTAGTACAGATGCGAACGCGGGCCGTGCACCACGATCTCGCCGTCGCGCACATTGAACGAACCCGGCGCCTCGCTGGCGCGCCAGCCGTCCAGCGTCTTGCCGTCGAACAACGGCTGCCAGTCGCGACGCGCCGGTTCCGCGGCGTGGGCGCTTGCGACACTGGCCAATGCCAGCACGCTGGCGGCGAGCAAACGAATGTACATGCGGTGTGTCCTCCAGGCAGGCCGGCGCGCGGCCGGCACGGAATCGCGACGTGTGATCGGCGGCATCAGCCCACTCCCACCAGTTTGAGCACGTCCGGCGGCGGGCCTTCGAAACTGGCCATCGGCACGTTGCCGACATAGCCCAGGTACTGCCGGCCTTGCGGCGATGTGCAGAACCCGCCGATGGTCAGGTCGCGATAACGGGCGAAGAACCGCGCGGCCTGTTTGAACTCGGCGCGTGCCCTGGGCAGATAGCAGATGTCGTCGCAGATCGCGATGCGCTGGCTCTCGATCGATTCGCCGAAGCTGCGCGAAAAACGCTGCTCCGCCTGCTCGTCCAGCCAGTCGAATCCGGCCAGGATCAATTTGCGATCCTTGACCTGTCGCGGATACGGCGCGCTGACCCATTCGTTGATGAAATCGACCACGCCGACCGCGACCGCGCCCGGCGCATCGGGTTCGTCCGGGACGATCAGGCTGCACAACCCAGTGGCGATGCGCCGCTGGCGTTCGTCCAATGTCAGCGGCCACACCGAACCGGGACCATAGGTCTTGAGCAGATCCGGATCGGTGCCGTAGCCCACGCCCGAAGGCAGCCTGGGCGGCGGCAGGTCGGAACTGCAACCGGCCAGCTGCAACAGCGGCAGCGCGCTGGCCGCGCTCAACATCCACTTCAGCGATGTGCGGCGGTCCATCACAACTCCTTGCGGCGCATGCGCGCCAGGATGTGGTCGCAGGCGCGCCAGGCCAGCGCCATGATGGTCAGCGTCGGGTTCTTGTCGGCATTGGACGCGAACACCGCACCGTCGGTGATGTAGAGATTGTCCACGTCCCAGGTCCGGCACCAGCGGTCGGTGACGGAGGTTTTCGGATCGGCGCCCATGATCGCGCCGCCCAGTTCGTGGATGATCGAACCGCCGGGGGCGATGGCCTTGGCGCCGTCGGTCTCGACCTTGCCCTGCACGCGCCCGCCCATCGCCGTGATGATGTCGGCGAAGGTGCGCTGCATGTGCGCGGCCTGGCGGTTCTCGTGCTCGGACCACTGCCAGTGGAAGCGCAGCACCGGGATGCCCCACTTGTCCTTCGCCTGCGGGTCGATCTCGCAGTACGAGTTTTCGTTCGGAATCATTTCGCCGCGGCCGGCGAAACTGACGAAGGAGCCGTAGTAGCGGCGCACGTCTTGCTTGAACTTCAGGCCGTAGCTGCCGCCGGTGAGCCATTCGAGCTTGGCGCCGGTGCCCGGGCCGGGCATGCGCCGGCCGCCGCCGAACTCGATGTGATAACCGCGCGCGAAACCCAGCTTGCCGGCCAGTTGCTCCTTGTAGAGCCACCATGGCGTGTACATGTGGCCGCCGTCGGCGCCGTCCTCGTTGTGCAGCGGCAGGTTCTCCAGGATCGGAACCTGTCCGGTCAGATCGGCGCCGACGGTATCCATTACATAACGGCCGACCTTGCCGCTGGAATTGGCCAGACCGTCGGGAAACGAAGTGGATTTCGAATTGAGCAGGATCCGCGCCGATTCGCAGGCGCTGGCGGCCAGAATCACCACGCGCCCGGAGGCGGCGAATTCCTTGCCGCTGGTCTTGTCGATGAAGCGCACACCGTCGGCCTTGCCGTTCGCGCCCAGCACGACTTCGCGCACCATGGCGTTGCAGACGATGTCGAGCCGGCCGGTCGCCAGCGCCGGCGGCAGATGCACGGTGGTCGATTGGTAGTTGGCGCCGGTCGAGCAGCCGCGACCGCAGGGCGTCGCCCACCAGCAGGCCGCGCGACGCAGCATGGACTCGCGCAAGATTCGCTGCGCCTCGGGGTTGCCCGGATGCAGTTTGGCCGGCAGGTTGTCCGCGTCCAGGCGCCGGGTCAGCACTGCGCGGTGTCCGGCGATCACCGGAACACCCAAACGTCCGGCGCGCTGCTGCACCAGCAGATCGCTGACCCTGGGCTTGGGCGGCGGCAGCAATACGCCGGCGGGCGAATTGGGCGTGTTTTCCAGACCGTCGTTGTCGCCGTACACGCCGATCAGCATCTCGACCTTGTCGTAGTACGGCGCCACATCGGCGTAGTCGATCGGCCAGTCGAAGCCCAGGCCGTCGCGGCTGTGGGGCTTGAAGTCGTAAGGACCGTTGCGCAGCGAGATCCGTCCCCAGTGATTGGTGCGGCCGCCGAGCATGCGCGCGCGCCACCAGTCGAACCGGCCGGCATCGTCGCGTCGTGTGTTGACGTAAGGTTCGCCCGGCACCTGCCAGCCGCCGTCGACGGTGGCATCGTAAAAACCGAAGGCTTTTTCCGGCGTGTCCACGCCGCGCAGCGGCGCCTGGTCCGGGGTCTGGAACATCGCGGTTTCGGTCGCCGGCGTGTAGTTGCGCCCGGCTTCGAGCATCAACACCTTGGCGCCGTCCATGCACAGCGTGTAGGCGCTCTGGCCGCCGGCGGCGCCGGAGCCCACCACGATCACGTCATAGGTTTGTTTGATGGCGCTTGCGGTCAGGAAAGGCACGGTATGACCTCAGCGCGTCACGCTTTCAGGCGGCGCAGATAATCGAAACTCAGCTTCGCGCTTTCCAGCGGCGCTCGTTCGAAATTCTCTTGCTCGACGAAGTAATGGCGGATGCGCTGAGGGTCCATGGCGGCGAACAGCTTGGGCCAGTCCACGCGGCCGCTGCCGACCTCGGTGGTCTGGGCATCGACGCGATCGACCAGCGTCTTCGCGTCCTTGCGCACGTCCTTGATGTGCAGCGCCGAAATACGATCGGCATGGCGGGTGAGCAGCCGCAGCGGATCGGCGCCGGCGGTGGTGACCCAGCCGATGTCGAGCTCCATCGTCACCAGCTTCGGATCGGTCAGCCGCAACAGTTCGTCGTAGGCCACCACGCCGTCGAACGAGCGGAATTCCATATTGTGGTTGTGGTAGCCGCAGGTGATGCCCGCCTTGCGGGTCAGCTCGCCTATGCGGTTGAGCTGCTCGGCGTTCCATTTCCAGTCGTCCAGCGTCATGCCGGCCGCGAGCGCATTGCCGTCCTTGAAACGCGCATCGGCGGTCGAGGGAAACGAGATCACGATATAGCGCGCGCCGATGGCTTCCGCGAAGTCGATGCGCTGCTGAAAATCCTTCTGCGCATCGCTCATGCCGCAATGCATGCTGGGCGCGGTCAGGCCGTTGTCCCTAAGCATGGCCCGCACGTCGGCGGCGGACGCCTTGGGTATGCCGGCGAACTCGACCTCGCCGTATCCGATCGCGGCGACCGCCTTCAAGGCCGCCGGCAGGTCCTTCGCGACATCGTCGCGGATCGTCCACAACTGCAGCCCGACCGGCTTGCCCAGCGGCCCGGTGCGCGGTTTCGCGGCAAAGACATTCGGGGACATCATCGCGACAAGGGCAAGCGAACCGCTTTGGAGGAAAGCACGTCGAGTCAGCATGGTGTTCTCGCTATGTCAAAAAATGTCAGGGCTGGAATTCAACAAATCCAAAAAATGTCAGGACCGGAATTCGACAAGCGATGCTGCATTGCGACAACGTGTAAGCATCACCTGTCGGTTGTGACACGCCTTGTGACAGGCGTTTCGATGCTACCGGCTTTTCGCGGTAGAGTCCTGATCGAGCCAGCCTGGGAAGTGTGGTATGCCAGCCGGAAACAATTTCTTTGACGCAATCGTGGTCGGAACCGGGATCAGCGGTGGATGGGCTGCGAAGGAGCTCACCGAGAAAGGATTGAAAACCCTGGTGCTCGATCGCGGACGGATGGTGAAGCACGGCGAGTACCCTACCGCGCTCGAACAGATCTGGGAGCTGCCCTATGCCGGCCGCCCCACGCAGGACGATCTGCAGCACCAGATGGTCACGCAACGCGCCGGCGTGCTGACGCAGGCGAACAAGCACTGGTTTGTCGACGACACTGAGCATCCCTACATCGAGAAGAAACCTTTCGGCTGGGTGCGCGGCTATCACGTCGGCGGCCGTTCCATCATGTGGGGCCGGCAGTCGTATCGCTGGAGTCCGATGGACTTCGAGGCGAACGCGAAAGAAAACATCGCGGTCGACTGGCCCATCCGTTACGAAGACCTCGCGCCGTGGTACGACCGCGTGGAGAGCTTCATCGGCGTAAGCGGCCAGGCCGAAGGCTACACGCAATTGCCGGACGGCAAGTTCCTGCCGCCGATGGCCCTGAACTGCGTCGAGCTGCATCTGAAGGAAGCGATCGCGAGCAAAATGGGGCGCGCGCTCACCATCGGCCGGACCGCGAATCTCACCGCTCCCCTCGCCCACAGCCCGCAGCGCGGCACCTGCCAGTACCGCAACCTGTGCGTTCGCGGCTGCCCGTTCGGGGCTTACTTCAGCAGCAACTCCAGCACGCTGCCCGCGGCGGAGAAAACCGGAAACATGACGCTGCGGCCCAATTCGATCGTCTATGAGCTGATCTTTGATGCGAAGAACGACCGCGCCAGCGGCGTGCGCGTGCTCGATGCGGAAACCAACGAGCAGATGGAATTCCACGCCAAGGTGATCTTCCTGTGCGCGTCGACGTTCGGCTCTACCTCGATCCTGATGAATTCGGTCTCCAGCCGCTTTCCGGAAGGGTTCGGCAACGACAGCGGCGAGCTGGGCTGCAACATCATGGATCATCACCTGGGCATCGGCGCCACCGCGCTGGTGGAAGGCTTCGACGATCAGTACTACAGCGGCCAGCGCCCCAACGGCATCTACATTCCGCGCTTCGTCAATATCGGCAAGGACAAGCGCTCGTACCTGCGCGGTTTCGGTTACCAGGGCGGCGCGGGGCGATCGGGATGGACCCGGCTCATGGAAGACGCCACGCTGGGCGCGGACCTGAAGACCAAGGCCGCGCAGCCTGGGCCTTGGGGCATGCGACTGGTGGGGTTCGGCGAAACTCTTCCGTATCACGACAACCGCGTGGTCTTCGATCGCGCGCGCAAGGACAAGCACGGGCTGCCGGTGCTGGAGTTCGATGCCGGCATGCGCGAAAACGAAACGAAGATGCGCAAGGACATGGCGACAGAAGCCGCGACGATGCTGGACGCGGCGGGATTCAAGAACGTGCGCGAGTACGACAACGCCGACGATCTGGGCATGGGCATCCATGAGATGGGCACCGCGCGCATGGGCTGGGATCCGAAAACCTCCGTGCTCAATGCCTGGAACCAGGTGCACGCGTGCAAGAACGTCTATGTCACCGACGGTTCCTGCATGACCTCGTCGGCCTGCCAGAACCCCTCGCTCACGTACATGGCGTTGACGGCGCGCGCCGCCGACCACGCCGTGCAGGAACTCAAGCGGATGAATCTATGACGACCGACCTCAACCGCCGCGAGGCGATACGCCGCGTCGCCTTGCTGATGGGCGGCGCGGTTTCGGCGCCGGCCATCCTGGGCGTGCTCGCCGGCTGCTCGGCCGAACCGGGCGCATCCACCGAGCCGGGCAAGAATGCCGAATGGAAGCCGCTCTTCCTTACCCAGGCGCAGGCCGCGCTGGTGGCGGAAGTCGCCGAGATCATGATTCCGCGCACCGATACGCCGGGCGCGAAGGATGTCGGCATCGCGGCTTTCATCGACAAGATGTTGAAGGATGTCTACCCGAAGGACGATCAGGCGCGCTTCGTCGCCGGACTGGCGGACTTCGAAACCCAGGCCAAGCGCGAACACGGGCGCGCCTTCCTCGAACTGGAACCGGCGCTGCGCGCGGCGGCGGTGAAACAGGCGCACGACCCGGCGGTCAAGGCGGAGCATGAGTCCACCCTGCCCCTCGCCCAGCGCCATCGTCCTTTCATCCTCACGATGAAAGAACTCACCTTGCTCGGTTACTTCACTTCCGAACCCGGCGCCACGCAGGTGTTGCAGTACCGCCCGATTCCGGGCGTGTACCACGCATGCGTGCCGCTGGCGCAGGCGGGCAACGGCAAGACCTGGGCCACCGAAACCAGCCGCGCGTTCTGATCCGCGTTGCGCATTGCGTAACTCCGCACGGCGACAGCACAGCCCCGCGACCGCGACGATGATGCAGTGCAAATTGACATCCTCGCACCCCTGGGGCAAGTTCAGTTTAGATCGATCTAAATCAATGGATGCACATGCATCGACTTGCGATTTCGACGGCGGCCGCGCTGGGCCTTACCGCACTCGTGCCATCTGTGTTGCTGATCGGCGCGCCGGCCTTCGCCAAAGGCCCGCCGGCCGATCTCAAGGCGTACACCGAGTCGGTGGCGGGCACCGCCATCGGCTTCGACATGGTGCCGATCCCCGCCGGCCGCTACCGCATGGGCAGCCCCGCCTCGGAATCCGGACGCGAGGCCGATGAAGGCCCGCAAGCCGAGGTCGCGGTCGGCGCGTTCTGGATGAGCAAGTACGAAGTCACCTGGGACGAGTACGACCAATTCCGCAAACTCGCGCCGAAGCTGAGCAAAGGCGCCGACGCGCCCAGCGATGCGGTGACCGGGCCGACGCCGCCTTACGCCGACGAATCCTGGGGATTCGGCAAGGGCCGCCAGCCCGCCATCGGCATGACCTGGCATGCGGCCACCGAGTACTGCCGCTGGCTGTCGGCGAAGACCGGACATCACTATCGCCTGCCGACCGAGGCCGAATGGGAATACGCGGCCCGCGCCGGCACCAGCACGCCGTGGTCGTCGGGCGAAGACGCCGCATCGCTCGATGCCAGCGCGTGGCATGCCGGCAACGCCAACAGCGCGCCGCATCGCGTCGGCGGCAAGAAGCCGAACGCATTCGGCTTGTACGACATGCACGGCAACGTCGCCGAATGGACCCTCGACCGCTACGACCCCAAGCGCTACGCCGCGCTGAAAGGCCCGGCCGCCAAGGACCCAGTCGCCCTGCCCGGCGCGGCGCGCTATCCGCACGTGGTACGCGGCGGTTCCTTCGAAGACGATGCCGCCCACCTTCGCAGCGCCGCGCGCCGCGCCTCCAAACCGGCCTGGAGCCGCCGCGATCCGCAGGAACCGCAAAGCGTCTGGTGGCATACCGACGCCAGCTTCGTGGGCTTCCGCGTGGTGCGGGCGATGGATGAGGTGCCGGCGTTGAAGCAGTTCAAATCGAAGGTGACGCGCGCCAGTCCCAATCAATAGCGCGGCAATCAGACGCAGCGAGCCGCTTGGCGCTTATCGCGCGGACGCGCTCACCGACACACAAACGCAACCCACATGGAAAGGCACCATGACCGACGAACGCAACCGCGAGGCAACGCTTCCCTTCGATCCGCTGCGCCGCGAGTTCCTGCAAAGAGGCGTCGGCACCGCCGCCGCGGTCGGCCTGGCTTCCGTGTTCGGCAGCGCGTATGCCGGCGGCAGCGACGAAATCCGCGTGGGCCTGATCGGCGCCGGCGGCCGCGGCACCGGCGCGCTGCGCAACGTGCTGGAAGCCGCGCCCGGCGTGCGCGTGGTCGCCATCGGCGATGTGTTCCCGGAGCAGTTGGGCAAGAGCATCGCCGCGATCGAAGCCAAGCTCGGCAAGCCGATCGGCGTACCGCCGGAACGACAGTTCTCCGGGCTCGATGCCTATAAGAAGGTCATCGCCCAGGACATCAATTACGTCATCCTGGCCAGCCCGCCGGCGTTCCGGCCCGAGCACCTGAAGGCGGCGATCGAAGCCGGCAAGCACGTGTTCACGGAGAAACCCATCGCGGTGGATTCCCCGGGCGTGCGCCAGGTGCTGGCGCTGTCGGACATCGCCGACGGCAAGGGCCTGAAGATCGCCGCCGGCACGCAGCGCCGGCATCAGGCCGGTTATCTCGACACGATCAAGCGCATCCACGACGGCGCCATCGGCGAAATCGTCGCCGCCCGCGCGTACTGGAACCAGGGCGGGCTGTGGCATGTCGACCGCAAGCCGGGCTGGAGCGACGGCGAGTGGATGCTGCGCAACTGGCTGTACTTCAACTGGCTGGCCGGCGACATCATCGTCGAACAGCACATCCACAATATGGACGTGGTCAACTGGGCGATGAATGCGCATCCGGCCAGCGCGGTGAGTCTGGCGGGCCGGCAAGTGCGTACCGAATCGGTGTTCGGCAATGTGTACGACCATTTCGCCACCGATTTCGAATACGAAAGCGGCGCGCACATGATCAGCATGTGCAGGCAGATGGACGGCTGCGCCAACAACATCTCCGAGGTCCTGGTCGGCACGCGCGGCAATTCGCGCGTGGATCAGCACGTCATCACCGGCGCCAATGCCTGGAAGCGCGACTCGCGCCTGGCCGAGAGCGATATCGATCCGTATGTGCAGGAACACGCCGACCTGATCGCGGCGATCCGCGGCGGCAAGCCGCTCAACGAGCTCAAGCAGGTTTCGGAAGCCACCCTGACCGCGATCATGGGACGCATGGCCGGTTACAGCGGCGGCCGCGTCACCTGGGAGGACGCGCTCAATTCGCAGGAATCGCTGGCGCCCGCGCCGTTCACCCTGAGCGGTTCGATCGCGGTGCCGGTCGTCGCCATGCCCGGCCGGACCGGCGACAAGCAGGCATGAGGACGCGGCCCATGACGATGACTTGGTTATCGATGGGCCCTTCGCGCAGGCCGGCCGCGGCAGGCTGGCTGTTCGCGATGTTGTTTCTCGCCGTCTGCTGCTTTCCCGCCGCCGCGGCGCCAGGCGAGCGCGCGGCCAAGGCTCTGCCCTCGGTGCTCTACTTCACCTACTCATCGGGCTACAAGCACGAAGTCGTTCCCGAGTCCGAGCAAATCCTGGTCAAGCTCGGCGAAGACTCCGGCCGCTTCCGCGTGACCGTCAGCCACGACCCGGCGATTATCGACGCCGCGCAGTTGGCGCGCTACGACGCCGTCGTGTTCTACACCACCGGCGAACTGCCGATCGACGCGCGGCAGAAGCGCGATCTGCTGGCCTTCGTCGAAGGCGGCAAGGGCTTCGTCGGCGTGCACAGCGCCAGCGATACTTTCTATCAGTGGCCGCAGTACGGCCGCATGCTCGGCGGCTATTTCGACGAACACCCGTGGAATCAGGAAGTCACGGTCAAGGTCGAAGACCGCAAGCATCCCGCCACGCGCGGGCTGGGCGCGAGTTTCGTCATCGCCGATGAGATCTATCAGTTCAAGGACTGGTCGCGCGCCGACGTGCATGTGCTGCTGAGCCTGGACACCGGTTCGGTCGATCTGAAGCATCCCAAGGTGCATCGCCAGGACGGCGATTTCGCCCTGGCCTGGACGCGCACCCAGGGCAAGGGCCGCGTGTTCTATACCGCGCTCGGTCATCGCCCGGAGGTCTGGCGCGATCCGCGCTTCCAGGGCCTGCTGATCGGCGGCCTGGAATGGGTGTTGGGCAAGTGAAGCGCCTGCTGGCCGCGTTCGCGATCTTCGCCGCGCTGTCGGCGACGGCGTTCGCGACGCGTGCGCAGGCCCCGCTCACGCGCTACCAGCGCAGCGAAGCGCACATGGGTACGCAGACCCGCATCGTGGTGTACGCCGCCGATGCGGCGAGCGCCGAGCGGGCGATGCGCGCCGGTTTCGCCCGCATCGCGCAACTCGACGGCGAACTCAGCGACTATCGCGAAGACAGCGGCCTGATGCGCCTGGCCGCGCAGGCCGGCCGCGGCGACATCGCGGTCGGCGAGGATCTGTTCCGCGTGCTGCAGGCCAGCCAGGACGTGGCCGAACGCTCCGGCGGCGCCTTCGATGTCACCCAGGGCGCGCTCACCCGCTTGTGGCGCAGCGCACGCAAGCTCAGCGAATTGCCGCGCAGCGAACGCATCGAACGCGCGCGCGCGAACGGCGGCTATCGCTATCTGCATCTGGATGCGCAGGCGCGCACCGTCCGCATCGATCGGCCCGGCATCGGCCTAGACGTCGGCGGCATCGCCAAGGGCTACGCGGCCGATGAAGCCTTGGCGGCGGTCACCAGGCAAGGCGTGACGCGCGCGTTGGTCGCGCTGGGCGGAGACATCGCGGTGTCCGACGCGCCGCCGGACGCGCCGGGCTGGCGCGTGAGCATCGCGCCGCTGGCGTTCGCGCCAGCCTCGCCGCGAGAATCCGCGCAAACGCGCGAGGCGCCCGCGCAAACGACGCTGTACCTGCGCCACGCCGCCGTCTCCACCGCCGGCGATGCCGAACAATGGTTCGAGGTCGATGGCCGGCGCTATTCGCATCTGATCGATCCGCGCAGCGGCTGGCCGATGCAGGGCCGCAGCGCGACCACGGTGATCGCGCGCCGCGGCATCGACGCCGACGGCCTGGATACCGCCGCCGCCCTGCTCGGTCCGATCGAAGGCGCGCGGCTGATCGAATCGGTGCCGGGCGCGGCCATGCGCATGGAGCGCGACGATCCGCTCGCGAATGCGACCGAGGTACGTGCTTCGACCGGCTGGCCGCGCCAGAATCGTTCGCTGTACGACGGCGCCGCCCCGCTCCATGGCCGCGCCGCCGTCGCGGCCACCGCTCGCCCTCTCCCGCCGACATCATCGAGCCCGCCATGATCCGTTCCGTCCATCTGCAACAATTCCTGCCGCCCATGGCGCTGTGCATCCTGCTGGCCTGCGCCACCAGTGCGAGCGCCGCCCGGCCCGCGGCGAGCAACAGCCCGAGCGCCGCCGAACGCCGCGAAGGTTTCGTGTCGCTGTTCGACGGCCGCTCGCTGCAGGGGTGGCACGGCTACGGCAAGTCCGGGCAGCCGGTGCAGGGATGGAAGGCCGTCGACGGCGCACTGGTGCGCACTGAGGCCGGCGGCGATCTGGTCAGCGACAAGCAGTACGGCGATTTCGAATTGCGCATCGACTGGAAGATATCGCCCGGCGGCAACAGCGGCATCTTCTATCGCGGCACCGAGTCGGAGCCGCAGATCTACCGCAGCGCGATCGAGTACCAGGTGCTCGACAACGACCATCATCCCGACGGCAAGAACGGGCGCGACCGCTGGGCCTCGGCCCTGTACGGCCTGTATCCGCCGGCCAAGATCACGACCCGCCCGGTCGGCGAATGGAACCAGGCCCGGATCGTCGTGCGCGGCGACCACGTCGAACATTGGCTCAACGGCGAGAAAGTGGTCGAATGCACACTGGGCTCGCCGGACTGGAAGGCCCGCGTGGCGGCGAGCAAGTTCAAGGACTGGCCGTCCTTCGGTGTCGCCCGCAGCGGCGTCATCGGCCTGCAGGATCACGGCGACGCCGTCAGCTATCGCAACATCCGCATTCGCGAGCTTTGATGTTTGGAGGGCATCGGTTCACCGATCGCCGCCCTCGATACCGGTCCACCAAAAACTGATCGCAAGGCTCGACGCCCCCCATCCACTCCAGCGCCACGGGAACGCCATGACCGCATCCATCCGCATCCGCCTGTCGGTCATGATGTTCCTGCAGTACTTCGCCTGGGGCGCGTGGACGGTCACGATGGGCACGTATCTGCTGCAGGCGATGAAATTCAGCGGCGAACAGACCGGTCTGGCCTACGGCACCTCGGCGATCGCGGCGATCGTCTCGCCGCTGTTCGTGGGGCTGGTGGTGGATCGCTGGTTCGCCAGCCAGCGCGCTCTGGCGGTGTTGTTCCTGCTCAGCGCGGCCACGCTGTACTACACCTCGCTGCAAACCAGCTTCGTGCCGTTCTATGCGGCCTTGCTGCTGCACATGCTGTGCTTCATGCCGACCATCGCGCTCAGCAACGCGGTCGCGTTCCGCCACATGGACAATCCGCAGCAGCAATTCCCCGGCGTGCGCGTGCTCGGCACGATCGGCTGGATCGCCGCCGGCTGGCTGGTCGGGTATGTGCTGCACGCGGAAAACAGCGCGGTCCAGTTCCTGGTCTCGGTGATCGCCCTGGTGGTGCTGGGCCTGTTCTCGCTGGCGTTGCCGCACACCCCGCCGCTGCCGCGGGCGCAGGACGCGGCGCGACCGGGCTTGCGCGATTTCCTTGGGCTTGACGCGCTGCAGCTGATGCGCAACAGATCGTTCGCGGTGTTCATGATCGGCTCGCTGCTGGTGTGCATCCCGCTGCAGTTCTATTACGCCTTCACCAACGGCTTCCTCAACGAAATCGGCGTGTCCAACGCCGCCGGCAAGATGACCTTCGGGCAGATGTCCGAGATCGCCTTCATGTTGGCGATGCCCCTGTTCTTCCGCCGCCTGGGCATCAAGGCGATGCTGCTGATCGGCATGGCCGCGTGGGCGGCGCGTTATCTGCTGTTCGCCAGCGGCGACAGCGGCCAGCTGATGTGGATGCTGTACCTGGGCATCCTTCTGCACGGCGTGTGCTACGACTTCTTCTTCGTCAGCGGCCAGATCTATGTCGACCGCGAAGCGCCGGCGCACCTGCGCGCCTCCGCGCAGGGCTTCCTGACCCTGGTGACCTGGGGCGTGGGCATGTTGATCGGCTCATGGCTGTCGGGCAAGGCGGTCGACGCCTATCGCATCGCCGGCGATGCCGGCCTGCACGACTGGTCGCGAATCTGGCTGATCCCCGCCGTCGGCGCGGCCGCGGTCTTCGTCTTGTTCGCGTTGTTCTTCCGCGACCGTGCACCGCAACAACCCACGGCCAGTCAGGGAGCGTCCTCGCCATGAAAGCGTTGCGCGCAGGCCTGATCGGCGCGGGCTTTATCGGCCCCTGGCATGTCGACGCGATCCGGCGCCTGGGCCATGTCGAAGTCGCCGCGCTCGCCGGCAGCGACCTGCCGCGCGCCCAGGCGCGCGCACGCGAACTCGCCATTCCGCAGGCGTATGGCGACTGGCGCAGCCTGATCGAAGACCCGCGCATCGATGTGGTCCACATCGCCACGCCCAACCGCCTGCACTACCCCATCGCCCTGGCGGCGATCGCGAACGGCAAGCACGTGGTCTGCGACAAACCGCTCGCCGATACCGTCGAACAAGCGCGCGAGTTGCTGGCGGCGACACGCGCCGCCGGCGTCTTCCACGCGGTGACCTTCAACTATCGCGGCAATCCGCTGGTGCAGCAGGCGCGCGCCGCCATCGCCGCGGGTCAGATCGGCAAACCGCATCTCGTGCACGGCCAATATCTGCAGGACTGGTTGCTGCACGACAGCGACTGGTCCTGGCGCCTGGAACCGGATCAACTCGGCGCATCGCTGGCCCTGGCCGACATCGGTTCGCACTGGTGCGATCTGGCCCAGCACGTCACCGGTCTGCGCATCGCGCAGGTGCTGGCCGATCCGGTCACGGTGGTGCCGCGCCGGCGCAAGCCCGCGCAATCGGCCGGCAGCTTCGCGGCAAGCGGTGCCGGCGACGACGCGCAATGGGTCGACATGGCCAGCGAAGACATGGCGACGGTCTTGCTGCGTTTCGACAACGGCGCACGCGGCAGTCTGACGGTCGGCCAGGTCTGCGCCGGCCACAAGAACGATCTGGTACTGGAAGTCTGCGCGGCGGCCGGTTCGATGAAATGGCGCCAGGAAGCGCAGAACGAATTGTGGATCGGCCACCGCGGCCGCGCCAACGAACTGCTGCAGAAAGACCCGAGCCTGCTGTTGCCGGAAGCCCGGCCTTATGCGCGCCTGCCCGGCGGCCACCAGGAATCCTGGAGCGACGCGTTCTGCAATCTGATGCACGACATCTACGCATCGATCGCCGGCTGGCCCGACACCGGCGCCGCCCTGCCGCCCACGGTGGCGACCTTCCACGACGCGCTGCGCGTGCAGTGCACGATCGACGCCATGCTCGACAGCGCCGCCGGCGGCGGCGTGTGGACGTCGGTCGCCGCGTCCCCCGACCCTTGAGGACCATCGCATGAAACTCGGCGTGTTCACCCCATTGTTCGCCAAGCTGAGTCTTGAACAGATGCTGCGCAAGGTGCAGGCCGCCGGATTGGACGCGGTCGAACTCGGCGCCGGCGGCTTTCCCGGCGCTGATCACCTCGATGTCGAAGGCCTGCTCGCCTCGACCGATCGAGCGCGCGATTTCCGCGCGCTCATCGCCGATCACGGCCTGATCGTCAGCGCCCTGTCCTGCCATGGTAATCCGCTGCATCCCAATGCCGATATCGCCCGGCGCGACGACGCCATCCTGCGCCGCACCGTGCGCCTGGCCGAACGCCTTGAAGTGCCGGTGGTGATCACCTTCTCCGGCTGCCCCGGCGACAGCGACACCGCGCGCATCCCCAACTGGATCACCTCGCCGTGGCCGCCGGAGATGCTGCAGACGCTGGAATGGCAGTGGAACGAGAAAGCGATTCCGTACTGGCGCGGGGCCACCGCCGATGCGCGCGAGCACGGCATCCGCATCGCCCTGGAACCGCATCCGAACTTCATCGTGCACAACGCCGACACGGCGCTGCGCCTGCGCGCGGCGGCCGGCGATCATCTCGGCGTCAACCTCGATCCCAGCCACATGCTGTGGCGCGGCGTCGACATGCCGCAGGCGATCCGCGCACTGGGCCCGGCGATCTTCCACTTCCATGCCAAGGACGTCGCCCTGGACCGCGCCAACACCGCCGTCAACGGCGTGATCGACGGCAGGTCGTATCGCGACATCGCGCAACGCGCGTGGAGCTTCCGCTCGGTCGGGCATGGGCACGACCTGCTGGTGTGGAAGCAGATCATGCAGGCCTTGCGCGTCGCCGGTTACGACTATGTGGTGAGCCTGGAACATGAGGACGCGCTGATGTCCACCGAGCAAGGTTTCCAGACCGCCATCGACACGCTGAAGCTGGCGCTACTGCGCGAGGCGCCCGACGAGCCGTGGTGGACCTGAGCCGCCGCGCCGGATATCGCACTGCCCGCACCGCCCGATACGATCACCGACAGGACCCACCCATGCAACGACGCGCCTTCCTCCAATCGACCGCCGCCGCCGCGGCCGCCACCGTGCTGCCTTCGATGGCGGCCGTCGGCGCGAAACCGGCGGCGCATGGGCCCGCCCCGGGCTTCAAGCTCAAATACGCCCCGCACCTGGGCATGTTCGAAGCCTCGGCGGGCAAGGACCCGATCGCGCAGATTCGCTACATGGCCCAGGCCGGCTTCAAGGCGTATGAAGACAACGAACTGATGCAACGCCCGGTGGCCCTGCAGGAACGCATCGGCGAGACCCTCGCCGGCAACGGCATGACCATGGGCGTGTTCGTCATCGACGCCGGCGACAACTGGAAGGTGTCCTACACCACCGGCAAGAAGGAATTCCGCGAGGCCTTCGTCAAGACCTGCCGCGATGCGGTGGCGACGGCCAAGCGCGTCAACGCGAAATGGATGACCATCGTGCCCGGCTTCTTCGAGGCCAAGTTGCCCGTGGACATCCAGACCGGCCACGTGATCGACGCGATCCGCGCCGGCGCCGAGGTGATGGAGCCGCACGGCCTGACCATGGTGATGGAACCGCTGAGCGACCGGCCCGAGCTGTTTCTGCGCACCTCCGCGCAGGCCTATGCCATCGCCCGCGCCGTCAACAGCCCGGCCTGCAAGGTTCTTTACGACATCTATCACATGCAGCGAAACGAAGGGAATCTGATCCACCACATCGACCTGGCCTGGGACGAAATCGCCTACTTCCAGATCGGCGATGTACCGGGGCGCAAGGAACCGGGCACCGGCGAGATCAACTATCGCAACATCTTCGCCTACATCCATGAGCGCATGCACAAGGAAGGCCGCGACTTCGTGTTCGGCATGGAACATGGCAACGCCTCGCCCGGGGTCGAGGGCGAGCAGCGTTTGATCGAGGCTTATCGGCGCAACGACGACTTCTGAGCTGACTTCGGTTTTGTTGAACGAAAAAAATTCTCGGCGACGCGGTCAATCGATGACCGCGATCGCATCGACCTCGATCAGATAACCCGGGGACAGCGAGGCCACGCCGAGCACCACGTCGGCCGGCTTGTGATCGCCGAACAGCGTCTTGCGGGCTGCTTCGATAATCGGCAGGCATGTGTCGCGTTCGTAGTTGACGACGTAGATCGTGATTCTTGCGACGTGTTCTGGCCCGGCGCCGGCGGCGGCCAGTGCGCGGCCGAGATTGGCGTAGACCTGGCGCGCCTGAACCGCGAGATCACCCGGGCCCACGAGATTGCCGTCGATGTCTTCCGGCTCCTGACCCGAGACGAATACCAGCTTGCTTCCGGTCGCGACGACGACCTGGGTGTAGCTTTGCTGCGGCGGAAGATCGACAGGGTTGATGCATTTGAGCGTCATTGATTACCTGTTCTCTTGGCTGTGACGGGAACCGGACAGCAGTCATTGTTGACCCGCCGGCGACCCGCGCGAAAACGATCACCCCATCGCAGGCAGATGCGGCAGCAGCTTGTCCAAGGTGATCGGATACTCGCGCACCCGGATGCCGGTGGCATTGTGGATGGCGTTGGCGATGGCCGCGCTTACGCCGCACAGGCCTAGCTCGCCCACGCCCTTGGCTTTCATCGGCGACGACTTGTCGTCGGCCTCGTCGAGGAAGATCACTTCCTGGTGCGGCACGTCGGCGTGCACGGCGACTTCATAACCGGCCAGATCGTGGTTGACGAAGAAGCCCAGGCGCTTGTCCACCGCCAGTTCTTCCGACAGCGCGCCGCCGATGCCCATCGTCATCGCGCCGATCACCTGGCTGCGGGCCTGCTTGGGATTGAGGATGCGCCCGGCCGCGCACACCGCCAGCATGCGGCGGATGCGCGATTCGCCGGTGGCGATGTCCACGCCGACTTCGACGAAGTGCGCGGCGAAGGTCGATTGCTGGAACTTCTTCGCCAGATCGCCGAACTCGATGCTGTCTTCCACCACCACCTCGCCGGACTCGGCGGCCTTGGCCAGCGCGACGCTGCGGCCGTCCGCGCTGACCTTGCCGTTGGCGAAGGCGGCCTTTTCCGGGTCGAAGCCCAGCTTGGCGGCGACTACCTGACGCAACTTCATGCAGGCGGCATACACGCCCGCGGTGGAACTGTTGGCGCCCCACTGCCCTCCCGAGCCGGCGGCGACGGGGAAATCCGAATCGCCCAGCCGCACGACCACCTTGTCCAGCGGCACGCCCATCATCTCCGCCGCGGTCTGGCCGATGATGGTGTAGGTGCCCGTGCCGATGTCGGTCATGTCGGTTTCCACCGTGACCTTGCCGTCGCCGCCCAGGCGCACGCGGGCGCCGGATTTCATCACCAGGTTGTTGCGGAACCCCGCCGCCATGCCCATGCCCAGCAGCCATCGGCCGTCGCGCACGCTGCCGTGCTTCGCATTGCGCTTGTTCCAGCCGAAGCGTTCGGCGCCGGTGCGCAGGCATTGCACCAACTGGCGCTGCGAGAACGGGCGCTCGGGCTTCTCCGGATCCACCTGGGTGTCGTTGCGGATGCGGAACTCCACCGGGTCCATGCCCAGTTTCTCGGCCATTTCGTCCATGGCGATTTCCAGCGCCATCAATCCCGGCGCTTCGCCGGGCGCGCGCATCGCGTTGGCTTCGGGCAGGTCCAGCGTGGCCAGCCGCGCCTGCATCATGCGATTGGCGCCGGCATACAGCAGCCGCGTTTGCTGGACCGCGTTCTCAAGCCCGCCGCCTGGCAGATCGCCGGACCAGCTTTCATGACCGATGGCGGTGATCGTGCCGTCCTTCGCCGCGCCGATGCGGATGCGCTGGATCGTGGCCGGACGATGCGTGGTGTTGTTGGCGATCAACGGCCGCGGCAGCGCGACCTTGACCGGGCGCCCCGCCGCGCGTGCGCCCAGCGCCGCGAGCACGGCGTCGGAACGCACGAACAGCTTGCCGCCGAAGCCGCCGCCGATGAAGGGCGAGACCAGGCGAACGTTTTCCTTCGCTATGCCCAGGGTCTTGGCGACATCGCCGCGGCCCCAGGCGATCATCTGGTTGGAGGTCCACAGCGTGAGTTTGTCGCCGTCCCAGGCGGCGATTGAGGCATGCGGCTCCATCATCGCGTGCGACTGGTCGGGCGTGGTGTAAGTGGCGTCCAGTTGCACCGGCGCGGCGGCGAATGCGCCGGCGAAATCGCCCACGGCGATGTCGGGTTGCTCGCGCTCGGAGATCACCGCCGACTTCTTGGCCTCGGTCAGGTCGAACGCGCCGCCGGTGCGGTCGTAGCGGATGCGCACCAGGCCGGCGGCGGCACGCGCCTGTTCGAAGGTTTCCGCCACCACCAGCGCGACCGCCTGGTGGTAGTGCTGAATCGCCGGGCCGCCGAGCAGCTTGGCGGTGTTGAAGTCGCCCTTGGTCAGTTTCCCGGCGTTGGCGGCGGTCACGATGGCGAGCACGCCCGGCGCCTTGCGCGCGGCGTCCAGGTCCATCGACATGATGCTGCCCTTGGCGATGCCGGCGCCGATCACATGGCCGTAGGCCGCGTTGGGCACCGCTTCGTGCTGCTCGTAGGCGTAAGGCGCGGTGCCGGTGGTCTTCAGCGGGCCATCGATGCGGTCCAGCGGCTTGCCGACCACCTTGAGCTGGTCGATGGGGTTTTTTGTCGCGGGGGTATCGAACTTCATGGCATCACTCCTTCGCCTGCGCCAGCACCGCGCCGAGCGTGCGCTCGGCCAGCAGCAGCTTGAAGCCGTTGTGCTCGGTGGGCTTGGCGCCGGCGAACAGCCGCTCGGTCACCGCCTTGGCGCCGTTGGGAAGCTGCGACTCGGCGGCTTCGCTGCGCCACGGCGCATGCGCGACGCCGCCGACCGCGACGCGGCCGGTGCCGTCGCGCTGGATCACCGCGGCGATCGACACCAATGCGAACGCGTAGGAGGCCCGGTCGCGGACCTTGCGATAGATGTGAGCGCCCTCGACCGGCTTGGGCAGCGTGACCGAGGTGATCAACTCGCCCTTGCCCAACACCGTATCGAGGTGCGGCGTATTGGCCGGAGCGCGATAGAACTGCGCAAGCTCGATGCTGCGTTCGACGCCGTCGGCCTGCACCGTCTGCACGGTGGCATCCAGGGCGCGCATGGCCACGGCCATGTCGCTGGGATGAGTCGCGATGCAGGCCTCGCTGCCGCCGATCACGGCCAACTGCCGGCTGACGCCGCCCAGCGCGGCGCAACCGCTGCCGGGATTGCGCTTGTTGCAACGCTGATGGGTGTCGTAGAAATACGGGCAGCGCGTGCGCTGCAGCAGGTTGCCCGCGGTGGTGGCCTTGTTGCGCAACTGCCCGGAGGCGCCGGCGACGAGCGCGCGCGACACCAGCGCATAGTCGCGGCGGATACGCGCGTCGGAGGCCAGATCGGTATTGCGCACCAGCGCGCCGATCTTCAACCCGCCCTCGGGCGTGGGCTCGATCGTGTCCAGCTTGAGCGGATTGACGTCGATCAGGTGCGCGGGCGTCTCCACTTCCAGCTTCATCAAATCCAGCAGATTCGTCCCGCCGGCAATGAAGCGGGCGCCGGGCTTGCTGGCGGCCGCGGCGGCGGCCTGCGCCGGCGAGGACGCGCGCTCGTAGGTGAAGGCCTTCATGCGGACCTCCCGGCGACTTCGACAATCGCATCGACGATGTTGGAATACGCGCCGCAGCGGCAGATGTTGCCGCTCATGCGCTCGCGGATCTCCTCGGCGCTGACCTTGGGCCGCGCGGTCAATGTCTCGCTGACCAGACTCGGCACCCCGCTCTTGATCTCGCCCAGCATCGCCACCGCCGAGCAGATCTGGCCGGGCGTGCAATAGCCGCACTGATAACCGTCGTGTTTGATGAAGGCGGCTTGCATCGGATGCAGCTTTTGCGGCGTGCCCAGGCCCTCGATGGTGGTGATGCGATCGCCCTCGTGCATCACCGCCAGGGTCAGGCAGGCATTGATGCGCCGGCCATCGACCATCACCGTGCACGCGCCGCACTGGCCGTGGTCGCAGCCCTTCTTGGTGCCGGCCAGGTGCAAGTGCTCGCGCAGCGCGTCCAGCAGGCTGGTTCGCGTGTCCAGTTCGAGCGTCTCGGGCTTACCGTTGACCTCGAAGGCCACCGTCGCCATCACCGGCGGCTGCGGCGGATCGTCCTGCGGCCTGGCGAACGCCACCGAGGGCGCGGCGATGGCGGTGGCCGATGCTGCACCGGCCTTGAGCAGTTCCCTACGTGTGATACCGAGTTTGAGTAAGCTGTCCACGCGCGCGGCTCCTTCTAGGCTAGCGATAGCTGGCATAACAGGCAGAAGAATAAAATCATAAACGCGCGACGCGTTCGATCGAGCGTCCGCTCGGAGCTGTCGCGAAGTACTGCTCGATACTAGCGCAGGTCAGCGCTGATCTTTAACGCGAAGCGGCAATAGGGCCTGTGCGCATCATCGTGCGTCAGCCTTCCTATCATTTCCGTGACATCGATTGGTTTTGCCGAAGGCGTGGCGAAATTGTGCGTCGCAAAATGCGCCCGGTTTTGGCCTGTCCGCCCCGCGCCTGCCGTTGGCCTGAGGTGTTCGAGCCATCACGGGACAGGCCATGATCATTTCGGTATTCAACCTGAGCCACGGCGCCGTCACCGACATCCATATGCAGAAGGTGATCCGGGCGATCAATGTCCAGATCGAACGCGATTTCGAGCCCTACTGGAGCTTCGGCGCGACACTGCGCCTGGAGGGACACACGGCTCGCAAGGGCAAGCAGCGTTTCAAGTTCGATCCGCTGAACATGCGCGGCGACGGCGTGCTCTACGTGCTGGACAAGTTCAACAAGGAGCTGGGCGGCGCGCACGACACGGATTTCCGCGGCGTCCCGGCCGGCGTGGTGTACCTGGATCTGAGCCAGGGCCTGCAGGAAGACTGGACCGTCAGCCTCTCGCACGAAGCGCTGGAAATGATCGCCGATCCGCAGATCAATCTGGTCGTGCAGGGCCCGCACCCGGAAGGCCGCGACCGCGACGTATTCCATTGGTTCGAGATGTGCGACGCCGTGCAGGCGCAGTCCTAC
Organism: Lysobacter sp. TAB13; assembly: GCF_052113885.1. Taxonomy (NCBI): domain Bacteria; kingdom Pseudomonadati; phylum Pseudomonadota; class Gammaproteobacteria; order Lysobacterales; family Lysobacteraceae; genus Lysobacter; species Lysobacter sp. TAB13. The sequence continues at coordinate 152,829 of NZ_JBFRDR010000006.1, forward strand.
GCGATCGACGCAATTCAGGTGTCGGACTTCGTGCTGCCGTTGTACTTCACGCCGTCATCGGAACCGGGCTCGCGCAACAACTTCATGGGCGCGGCGATACGCGGTAAGACGGCTCATCACCTGCCCTCCTTCGGCGTCGCGCACGGCGGCTACATCGGCTACTTCGACCCGAAGAAGGCCGATAACCTGACCTACGAACACGAAGGCGATGCTTTGGCGAGGAAACGCCGGATCCTGAAGCAAGGCCGCACCGGCCGCCGCGCGCAGCGCATGGTCAAGACGGCCAGATTCGCGACGATACCGAAGGCATGACCAAAGCGCCGGGACCCCCGGCGATCAGTCGAACAACTTGCCTGGATTCATCAGCCCGTTAGGGTCCAGCACCTGCTTGATCCCGCGCATCACCGCGATCTCCGCCGCGCTGCGCGTGCTGCCCAGATAGCCTTTCTTGACCAGGCCGATGCCGTGCTCGGCCGAAATGCTGCCGCCGTGGCGCTGCAGCGATGCGGCGAGCAGCTTGGTCACCTGCTCGCACTGGGCGAGGAAGTCGGCATCGGATACGTCTTCGGGCTTGAGCACGTTGATGTGCAGGTTGCCGTCGCCGATGTGGCCGAACCACACCACCTCGAAATGCGGGTAAGCGCCGCCCAGCAAGGCCTGGGTTTCTTCCAGGAACGCCGGCATCGCCGAGATCCGCACCGAGACATCGTTCTTGTACGGCTTGCGCGGCGCCAGACTTTCCGAGATGCCTTCGCGCAAACGCCACAGTTGCGCGGCCTGCGCATCGCTCTGGCTGATCACGCCGTCGCTGACCCAGCCGTGCTCCATGCAGTCTTCGAACGCAGCCATCGCCGCGGCTTCGCGGGCCTCGTCGCCGATCGCGAATTCGGTGACCACGTAATACGGATGGGTCTGCTCGAACGGCGCCTGCGCGCCGTGCGCCAGCACGTGCCGCAGCGCGTGATCGGTGAAGAACTCGAACGCCTCCAGTTGCAGGCGTTCGCGGAAGGCGGTGAAGACTTTCATCAGCACGTCGAACGACGGCAGCGCCAGCAGCATGACGTTGGTCGGCGGCGGTGGATCGGTGAGCCGCAGCGTGGCCTCGACGACGACGCCCAGGGTTCCTTCCGAACCGATGGCCAGGTGGCGCAGGTCGTAGCCGCTGGAGTTCTTCACCAGGCCGCGGTTGAGGTCGAGCAGTTCGCCGGACCCGGTGACCAGCTTGAGACCGGTGATCCACTCGCGCGTGTTGCCGTAGCGGATCACGCGGATGCCGCCGGCGTTGGTGGCGATGTTGCCGCCGATCGAACACGAACCCCGTGCGGCGAAATCCACCGGATAGGTCAGGCCGTGCTCGCGCGCGGCGTTGTGCACGGCCTCTAACGCGATGCCGGGCTGCACGGTCAGGGTGCGGTCGGCCGGGTCGAACGCCAGCACGCGGTTCATCCGCTCCAGGCTGATCACCAGTTCCCCCTGGGCCGCCACCGCGCCGCCGGACAGGCCGGTGCGGCCGCCGGAGGGCACCAGGGCCACCCGGTTGACGTTGGCCCAGCGCACGATGGCCTGCACTTCCTCGATCGACGCCGGCAAGGCGATCGCCAGCGGCGCCGGCGTCCAGCGCCGGGTCCAGTCGCGGCCGTAGTGTTCCAGGTCGGCGGCATCGGTCTTCAGGCGCAGGTCTGGCGCGTCGCGGCGCAAACCTTCCAGGCGCGGGTCGGTCATCGGGGTCGGGGGGAGGTGGGGAGACGGCGAGCATGCCAGCGATGCCGCGGCCAATCCAGGCTCCGGCCGGGGCCGCCGGGGGCCCCGATCCGGGCCGTTGCCGCATCGCAGCAAAAACTCGCCGCTTCTGGCATTGTGACCGTCCGCCCCCCTTCCCCACTCTTTGCGCAATGGCGAACAAGAAAACCTCGTACCCCCTGCAGGACATCCGCGTCCTGTTGCTGGAAGGGGTCAGCAAGACCGCCGTCGATACCTTCCGCGCCGCCGGTTACACGCAGATCGAGTACCACGAGAAATCCCTGCCGGAAGACGAACTCAAGCGCCGCATCGCCGAGGCGCACATCGTCGGCATCCGTTCGCGCTCGCACCTGACCGCCGATGTGCTCGCCAACGCGCGCCGTCTGGTCGCGGTGGGCTGCTTCTGCATCGGCACCAATCAGGTCGACCTGGAAGCGGCCGAACTGGCCGGCATCCCGGTCTTCAACGCGCCCTATTCCAATACCCGCAGCGTCGCCGAGCTGGTCATCGCCGAGGCGATCCTGTTGATGCGCGGCATCCCGCAGAAGAACGCCGAATGCCACCGCGGCGGCTGGTCGAAATCGGCCGCCGGCAGCCATGAGGTGCGCGGCAAGACGCTGGGCATCGTCGGCTACGGCCATATCGGCACACAGGTAGGCGTGCTGGCCGAAGGCATCGGCATGAATGTCATCTTCCACGACATCGAAACCAAGCTGTCGCTGGGCAATGCGCGGCATGCGAGCAGCCTCGACGACCTGCTGCGCCGCTCCGACGTGGTTACGCTGCACGTGCCGGAGACCGCGTCCACCCAAGGCATGATCGGCGCGACGCAGATCGCGCTGATGAAGCCGGGCGCGCATCTTCTCAACGCATCGCGCGGCACGGTGGTCGACATCGACGCACTGGCCGCGGCGTTAAAATCCGGCCACATCGGCGGCGCGGCGATCGACGTGTTCCCGGTGGAGCCCAAGGGCAACGACGACAGCTTCGTTTCGCCGCTGGTCGGCATGGACAACGTCATCCTGACCCCGCACGTCGGCGGCAGCACTCTGGAAGCCCAGGACAACATCGGCCTGGAAGTGGCGGCCAAGCTGGTGCGCTACAGCGACAACGGCTCGACGCTGTCGGCGGTGAACTTCCCCGAGGTCACCCTGCCCGGCCACGACGGCAGCCACCGCTTCCTGCACATCCATCGCAACGTGCCGGGCGTGCTGTCGCAGATCAACGACTTGTTCAGTGCGCACAAGGTCAACATCGACGGCCAGTATCTGCGTACCGATGCCAAGGTCGGTTACGTGGTGATCGATGTGACTGCCTCCGAGGAGCAGACCTCGGTGCTGAAAGAAGCGCTGGCGGCGGTTCCGGGCACGCTGCGGACGCGGGTGTTGTATTGAGTCAGCGGCAGGCGGTGGTTTCACCGCCTGCTTTTAGTGCGGGGCCGGCAGGACCCGGCTTTCAGCCCATGGCCAGTAGACGCCACGCCAGCCAGGCCGGCACGCCGAGGTAGAACAGCGCACGGCCCAGCCATTCCAGCGCGTCGCGCACGGCGGCCGCATGCGCGGATCGCAAGGCCATGGCCAGCACCACGGCGGTTTCGATCGCGATCCGCAGCACGGCGGCGAACAGCATCAGGCCGATCGACCACGACGCCCACCAGATCAGCAATCCGCTGAGATACGCCGCCAGGCCAAAGGTGTAGTACTCGCCGAACGCGCCGCCGAAGGCGATCACCTGATGCAGGCGGAAGGCGACCAGCGCCAGCAGCAGCGGGAACAGCGCGAATTTCAGCAGCGGGTGATCGATCCGCCGACGTGCGTCCGCGCGGGCCTGGGCCAGATCGGCCAGATCGGCCAGATCGGCCGCGAAGCGGCCTTCCAGGCGAACCGGCGCGCCGGTCGCGGCCAGCATCCGCTGCAATGCATGTGGACGCGTCAGCGCCAGACCCCGCGTCCACCAAGGGCCGGCGGCGAGGCGCACATCGACGCCGCTGCCCGGCAGCGGAATGCGCCAGGGTCGCAGCGACGCTATCGACGCCACGGGGAGTTCGATCCGTTGCCGGCGTTGATCGAGCACCAGCAACAGGCCCTCGATGCGCGCTTGCGCAGCGAACGCGCGTTCGATGGCCCATGCGGCTACGGCCGGCGCCAACACCGCTCCGGCGAATATCCGCAACTGCGACAAGGACTGAATCTGCAGACCGATGCGCGCCAGCATGTCGAAGGCCAGCCACACCAGCCCCGCGCCCGCGCACAGCCGCAGCGCGCCGGTCAGCGCCCGCCAGAACGGCGTGAGCGCCACGACTTCGATGGCCGATTCCACCTTCGCCGCGGCGACGGCTCGGCGGCGCGAGGCCTGCCACGCGGCCAGCGCCGCCAGCGCGAGCAGGAACACCGCGCCCGCGCGCCCTACCCAATCGCCCCAGCGCACCATCAAGGTCGGCGATGGATCGCGGGCGCTGATGAAGGCGGTCAGCACGGCCTGATCGCCGATGGAGGTGTTCGCCAGCACCTCGCCGGTGTCGTCGATGATCGCGCTGAATCCGTTGGTGGTGACGCGCACCTGCGGCAGCCGCGTTTCGATGCTGCGAAAAGCCGCGACCGCCAGATGCAGGCGGGCACCGACCGGATACGCGGTGAACCAGGAATCGTTGGAGATGCCGACGATGGCCTGCGCCCCGAGCCGTGCGCCGTCGATCGCCAAGTCGCTGTGCACATCGTCCAGGCAGATCAGCGGCACCACGTTGACCTCGCGCCCGTCCGCGCTGCGCAGCGGCAGCACGCGCGCACCGTCGCCCGGGCTCCAGGTGCCGGTCCACGGCAGCCAGCCGCGCAAGCGCGGCCCGTCCAGCCATCGCGGCACGTGCTCGGTCAGCGGGAACGGATGGGTCTTGCGATAAAAACCGAGCAGCCCCTTGCCCGGTTCGAGGAACGCGGCCGCGTTGTACTCGCCCTGCCCGTCGCGATCGTAGGTGCCGAACACCAAAGGCACGCCGGCCGTATCGACGAAGCCCTGAATCTCGCGGTCGAGCGCGGCGCCGTCTTCGCTGCGCGGATGGCCGAAGGTGGTGGGATATACGGTTTCCGACCACAGCAGCACATCGGCCTGATGGTCGCGGATCGCCGACCATGAAAGCGCGTAATGCGTGTCGAGCACACGCCGCACCACGCCGTAAGCGCCGATCTGTTTGCGCAGGCGCTCGTAGTCGGTGATGTTGGCCTGGACCATGGCGACGCGCAGCGTCGGCGCGTTATCCGCCGGCGCTGCCTGCAAATCCGCGCGACGCATCGCGCCGTAACCTGCCATGCACGCCACGATGCCCACCGCCGCCGCGAGCGGCCGCAGCCACGCGCGCACGCCGCGGCCGCGGCGTTCGACGGCGAAAGCGATCGCCTCGTTGACCAGCAGCAACAACACGGTGATGCCCGCGGCGCCGCCGAGGTCGGCGACCTGGCGCAGCACGGCCGACGGAAACAGGCCGTGTCCCATCGTATCGCCCAAGGGTTTGGCCACCAGCCATTCGCAGGCAACCCACGCGCTGGCCGCGGCCACAGCGCGCAGCCAAGGTCCGTAGCGGCGTCCGGTCCAGTGGCGCACCAGCGCGAAGGCGATGAATTGCGGCTGCACTAGCGGCGCGAATACCAGCAGCACCAGCGTCGCGGTCGACGCACCCACGCCGGTGTACGCGCCGATCGCCGCGCCGAACCAGTAGAACACCGCGGCCACGAAGGCGATGCTCATCAACGCCGCGTTCGCCAGCACGCGCAACGTCGGCCGGTCGCTGTCGAGCGTGAGCAGCCACGGCACCAGCGCGACGAAGCCCAGGCCCCAGGCGAGGTCGCCGCGAGCGTAAAGGCCGAGCAACACGCCGGTGGCGAGAATGCCGGCGAGACTACGCCAGCGGGACGGGGACAACCGCTCCTGGATCAAATCGAAACACTCCGTGTAGCGGTGTCAGCGCGGTGGAATCCGGATCTGCCGCTGCGGCATTCCCGGTGGCGCGAGCGCCGGCGGCACGACGCGGTCGGCCGGCATGGCGATCGGCCGGCCCTGCGCGTCGTGCAGAACGAAATCGGGGGAGAACATCAGGATCGGTTCGATCGGCACGCCTTCGTCGGTCACCTGATGATGGCGGACATAGCCTTGCGGCAGCTCGTAGCCTTCCGGCACCGCCAGCCCGATCAGCGGCGGACTCGTACCGGGCGGATTGAACGCACCCAGGCCGGTGCGCACGCCGGCCTGCTGCAAGGCCTCGATGACCTGCGCGCCGGTGGGTTCCGGATCGCCGGGTTGGAAGTAGGAAGCCAAATCGTTGGGATCGTTGCTCGGCATGTCCTGCGCTTGCCGCATCGACGCGGCTTGGTGCGCGGGACGCGTGGACGCAGATCGGTCGTCGACCGCAGCGGTCGCCACGTCGCGGTCCATATCTGCCTGCGCGGCGACGGCATTCGCGCCCTGCACCGGTTCGCGCAACCACAACCACGCCGCCAGCGCCACCGCGATCACGACCGCGGCCACCACCCACGGCAGCGTTCTGCCGCGGGCAACGGACGCTTTCGGAATCACACGCATGCCCTCGCCGTCCGCTCGGGACGGCGGGGCATGCGGATGGCGGCGCTCGGCCACGGCGCGATAGTCCGTCGGACGCCTGGATCAGGGACCGGCCGGCTGATACACCGACAAGGCCCAACCCATGCGCTCGTGCCCGTACTGGTTCCAGATCGGGCTGCGGCCGTTGGTGAAGCTGGAATAACGCGGCGCGCCGCTGCCGGTGGTTCCACCAAACAGGCCGGCCGACACCGTGCCGCCGGTGTAGGTCGGATGGGTGTCGTCGGACTGGATGTAGTCGAACGAACTGGAGGACGAAACGAACTTGGTGTTGGCGTCGCGCAAGGTCGAACGCAGGGTCACCGCTGTGCGGTTGATATAGCTGGCCTCGCTTTCGCCGAGCACGTAGCGCAGCGCGTCGGAATCGATCTGGCCGTCGCCGTTGCTGTCGTAGTCCGCGCCCATGTACTGAGCGAAGCTGTCCACGCACTTGAAGCCCTTCTGGCGGGCGTATTCGCACATCCAGTAGTTCATCTTGGCGATCGCCGGCAGGAAGCGGTCGCGCATGTTCACCGTCTGGCCGGTGCCGGCGTCGGTGCACGAGCTCTGCACGTTGTCGGCGTTGTAGCCGGGGTAGTACAGATTCGACACCACCTTAAGGCGCGTATTGGCGTTCGCGTTGGCGTTGATGTAGTCCATCGCCAGCGCCACGTAGGTCTTGCACGAGTTGATCGCCGCATCCATGCCGCTGTAGTCGCAGGTTCCGGTCTGCGACTTGAACGCCGAGCGCGCCTGCAGGCCGTCGTTGCCGCACATCTCGAAGCTCACCACGCGGGTGGACGCGGCCTGCATGTAGGAACGCTCGGCCACGATCTTGTTTTCATAGACATCGCGCGCCACCGCGCCGGATTTGGCGCGACGCACGTTTTCGATGTCGGCGTTCCAGCGCGCCGACAGGTATTCGGCATCCACCGTCGTCGCCGAGTACTTGCCCGCATTGCTGATCGAACCGTTATAGCCGGCGAAGATCGAATCGCCGTAGGCGACGGATCGATACGTGGTGCTGGTGCCGGCGCGGTCGATGGTCCACGACACGTTCTGGTTGAGGGTGTTGGCCATGGCGGGGGCGGTGAGCGCGAGCAGCGCCACAGCCGAAAGCAACCGCCCCGCTTTGTTGCGGAACAGAGTCTTCATCCTTAATTCCCCTTCGAGATGATGTTCGCTGCGGACACCCGTTGGTGTCCGATGAGAAAACGCGAAGTCCGACTGACGGCGAGGACGCCTGGAATGTCGCGGCATCGCTCCCCCTGCCATCGCCCCCGGACGCTAGCGTATGGTTTCAGGGGGCGCAATGTGCGCTGCAACAGCCACGATGGGCTGCATCACGTTTTCGTACATGGCGCGCAGTGGGCCGTATCCGGGCGGCGTGAAGATGTCCGGATCTTCGCTGGCGAGGAAATTCTCCGGCGCGTCGATTCTCTTCGACTGCGGCGAGCGATCACAGATCGATCCATGCGGTCGAATGGATTCGCCGCGCCGCCGCTTCCATGCAGGCGCGATGCTTCGGCTTTCTAATGAGTCGTCATTGCGAACGACGTTCTGAAAGCAGCCGAAGATCGACGTCCAGCCTCACCACTTCTCACCGAAAAATTCACGCATGCGGCTGCATGCACAACAACATGCAGATACCTGAACAAATTTAATTCCACTTGCGTGATGCGAGTCCGGAAGCCGCGTGCGCGCGACGATTTTTCGCGTTGTTGTGCAGTGCGAGGCAGGCATACGGTGCGCTGTGGCCGCCAAGCCGGGCCACGTCCGAGGTCGCCGTCGATCGCTGCCTCGCGCAGTTGAGTGCTTCCGCAACCGTCTTTCAATTGCCCGACTCCTCTCGCTGGCCACGCCGCCACACGGCTTGGACTGCCGGATGCGTGCGCCTGCGTCATGGAGAAGGCCTCTGCCCTCTAGGAAGGAAAGACCCATGAAACGACTGTACGGTTCCCTGGCTTTGTTATCGCTTTCGATCGGCGCCGCGATCGCCGGACCGGCGACGCTTCCGGCGGCGTTCGATCATCCGAACGTTTCGCCCGTAGACAAGATCGCGCTGCGCACGATGCCCGCGGTCAACGTCGAAAAATTGAAGGCGCAAGACCGGCTGCGCGACAAGCGCGGCGATATCCCCCGCTTCGCCTTTCCGATGACGGTGGACATGACGCCGCTGAATTCCGGCGTATGGGAAGATCTCGACGCCGAGCATGTGATCTGGCGCCAGCGCGTGCGTTCGGACAAGGCGATGTCGCTGAATTTCGGCTTCACTCAGTACTACATGCCGGCCGGCGGCCGCATGCTGATCTATCCGGCGACCCAGACCAAGGGCGGCGACCGCGAACTGATCCGCGAGTACACCGACCGCGACAACAATGAGATGGGTCAGCTGTGGACAGCGATCGTCCCGGGCCAGGAAGCGGTGATCGAAGTGGTGGTGCCGCGCGCCAGCGCCGGCCAGTTGAAGCTGCAACTGACCAAGATCAATCACGACTATGTCGGCTTCGGCCCGCTCGCGCGTCGCATGGCCGAGGCCAGCGGCGAGAAAGGCGTGTCGGGTTCGTGCAATGTCGACGTGGTCTGTCCCGACGGCAACGGCCGCCGCGACATCATCCGCTCGGTGGGGGTGTATTCAAAGAACGGTTCGCTGGCCTGCACCGGTTCGCTGGTCAACAACACCGCCAACAACAAGAAGATGTATTTCCTCACCGCGCACCACTGCGGCATGACCACCGCCGCGGCCGCGACCAGCATCGTGGTGTACTGGAATTACCAGAACTCGACCTGCCGCGCGCCCAATACTCCGGCCAGCGGCGCCAACGGCAACGGCTCGCTGGCCCAGAACCAGTCCGGCTCAAGACTGCGCGCGACCTCGGCCAATTCCGACTTCACCTTGTTGGAACTCAACACCGCGGCCAATCCCGCCTTCAACCTGTTCTGGGCCGGCTGGGACCGCCGCAACCAGAACTTCCCGGGCGCCATCGGCATCCATCATCCGAACGTCGCCGAGAAGCGCATCAGTCTGTCCGTCAGCCCGACTTCGTTCGTGGCCTGGGGCGGCGGCGCCGGCACCACACACTTGAACGTGCAGTGGCAACCCACCGGCGGCGTGACCGAACCGGGTTCGTCGGGCTCGCCGTTGTACAGCCCTGAAAAACGCGTGATCGGCCAGTTGCACGGCGGCCCGTCCAGCTGCAGCGCCACCGGCAGCAACCGCAGCGACCAGTACGGCCGCGTGTTCACTTCGTGGACCGGCGGCGGCACCGCGGCTAGCCGCTTGAGCAACTGGCTCGATCCGGCCGCCACCGGCGCGACCTTCATCAACGGCATCAACTGATCCGGCCATCGATCGGACCGGCGAGCCGCTCCATGCCGGAGCGGCTCGCTGTGCGTGCTGCCGCGGATGCTGCAAAGCCAGTGGCCTGACTCGCTCAGTCATCGCACGCCGCAAGCGGCATGCATCCAGGGCGAATCAGCGGTCGCTCAGGAATACTGGCGATCCAGGCCGTGCGTGGCCAGCATCTGATTGACGTGAGTCAATACGTAGTGGCGATCGTCGGCACCGGCTTCGGACAGCAGGCGATCGATCCTTCCGTGCAGGAATTCGCTGAACTCCGACTCGCCGCCCAATTGCCTGCGCCAAAGCGGCAGCGTGGAGCGCAGGGTGAACAGTTCCGAGGCGAGGACATTGCGGGACTTGGTCATAACGAAGGGCCTTGACCGGAAATACGGACACGCCACGCATCATAAAGAGACCCGCGCCGCCGCAATAACGCCGCCGCCCGATTCAGCATCGGGAAGTGTGATGCCGCATCACCTTTGACGAAACGTTAATGTGCGGCGCCATCGCCGCGCTCGCCGCAGGCGCTACAGCAAACCCAGCTGAGCCGCTTTCAAGGTAGCCGCTGCGCGCGTGGAACATCCGAGTTTGCAAAACACGCTTTCGATATGCGTGCGCACCGTGCTGGGACTGATGGAAAGCTTCTGCGCTGTCACCTTGTTGCTGGCGCCCAGGCTGACCCAGCGAAGGATTTCGCGCTCGCGTTCGGTCAGCAGTCCGGTCGTGGGCGCGAGCGAGGTCGATGCTGCCGGCCGCCGCTTTTCGAGCAGCGCATGCACGACGTCGACATCGTATCGGCCCGCGGCCGCATCGCTCAGCAGCAGATCGCCGGCGGCGGCGTCGGAATACGCCTCTCGCCAGGGTCGCGCCGAACGCAGCGCGGCCAGTGCGGTGGCTGCGGCGAGAATGCGCGCTTCCAGTGGAATATCGCTGCGCCGGCTTTCGCGAAAATAGCCGGAACCGTCGGCGCGTTCGTAGGCGTAGGAAGCGATCGCCGCTTCCTCGGCGAGCGAACCGATGCGTTTGGCGGCGCGACCGGTCCAGTACGGCGCCAGCCGCACGCGCTCCCAGGCCCACTGCGCCAACCGGCCGGGCGTGTCCCAGATCATGTTGGGCACGGCGGCGCGGCCCATGCCGTGAATCAGCGCGGCGCGGTACAGCCGCTGCTGGCCGGCGCCGTCGACGCCCAGGCGCACGGCCGCATTGCGCGCCAGTTCGGCGGTCCTGCGCGAGTGGCCGGTCATCCACGGCAGCTTCAGGTCGATCACGTGCGCGAGGATTTCCAACGACGTGCTGCGGCCAGCGAATGCGGCGTCGATCGAATCGGCGCCGGACAGCGCCGATTCGTCGTCGAGCGCGGCCAGCCACTCGTTGGCGCGCGCGATCGCTACCGTCGCCATCGCCTTGGGATACAAACCGTCCGCGCGCGATTCGATCAGCCGACACGCCTGCTCCAACCCATAGAGCCGGCTGAAAATATCCAGGTCGCCGGCCAGCGAGGCCGTGTAGACCGCGGCCGGTACTTCATCGCCGCGCAAGCCTTCCGGCGCGCCGCTGCCGTCGTGGCTTTCGAACAGATGGCGGCAGGCGAACTGGGCTTCTTCGTCCAGGCCCAGTTGCGCCGCGATGTCTCCCGACACTTCGCAATGAATCCGCGACAGCGACACGAACGCCGAGCCTTTGCCGCGGGTGCCGGCGCGAAAGCCGCTGCCGGAGGATTGATTGGCGAGCAGCGCCTTGCGCCCGCCGACATCGTCGCCGAACAAGTGCGAGAACTCCGGCGCGTTGGCGGTGCAGCCGGACCAGCGCAGCAGCGAAACCGCGCTGGCGCGCGCGACGCCGGCGCGGTCAGCGCCGAGTTCGCCGGCCAACCGCCCCGCGATCCACGCCGCACGCGGCGAATGATCGGTGGGCTGGCCCATGGCGAGGTCGCCCACGAAGGCCAGGGCGCGGATCACATCCAGCAGGGGGACGGCGGAATCGTCCACGCGTGTCGTTCCGTTACGAAGAGAGGGCGCAAGTCTATCGCCGCCGCTCTCGCGCGGGCCTCGGTCATTCAACCGATGGTGCGCGCGACGGGGCGGGTCGAAGCTATGTCCCAGGTTGGTTCACCCCACCCGCCTGCCCCACCCAACGTCCGATCCACTCACTATTCACTCCAGGAGACTCCCATGAAACTCACGACTCTCGCCCTCGCCGCGGCCGCCGCTCTGTCCGTGGCCTCCTTCGCTCACGCCGCCAAGCCCGAGGCGCCGAAGGGCGTCAAGAACATCGTACTGGTACACGGCGCTTTCGCTGACGGCTCCGGCTGGCAGCGCGTCTACAACCGTCTGACCAAGGACGGCTACAAGGTCAGCATCGTGCAGCAGCCGACGATCACCTTCGCCGACGATGTCGCGTTCACCAAGCGCGTGATCGTCCGCCAGGACGGGCCGGTGGTGTTGGTCGGTCACTCCTACGGCGGCGCGGTGATTTCCGAAGCCGGAACCGATCCGAAAGTGGAGCGCCTGGTCTACATCGCCGCGTTCGCTCCGGAAGCGGGCGAGTCGGTGCTGTCGCTGACCTCCAACCCGGCCCCGGGCGCGCCGGTTCCGCCGATCGTGCCGTCGAAGGACGGTTTCCTGGGCCTGGACCCGGCGAAGTTCGCCGCATCCTTCGCCGCCGATCTGCCGAAGGAAGACGCCGAATTCATGGCCGCCTCGCAGGTGCCGTGGGGCCTGGAAGCTGCCGGCGGCAAGGTCACCGTGCCGGCGTGGAAGTCGAAGCCGAGCTGGTACCTGGTCGCCAACGACGACCGCATGATTCCGCCGCCGGTCCAGCAGATGATGGCCAAGCGCGCCGGCGCGACCGTGGTCGAGGCGTCGGGCAGCCATGCGATCTATGTTTCGCAGCCCGATGTGGTCGCGAAGATCATCGAGCAGGCGGCGAACGCCAAGAAGTAAAGCGCTGTCGCCGCGCCTGGGCGACGCACGACGGATCATCGCGGTGTTGCGTGCGCGCAACACCGCGCCCGGAATACGGCGGTCGCCGGCCGCCGTTGCGCGACTTCGGCCGATCCGCATCAACCGTAAGGTTTCCGAAAGGTCGCCGCCCTCGCCTTCGTGGACGCTGTCTTCGACCGCCGGTCAGGACGACACCGGCGAGCGGCCCGCCAGGACTCTCCATGCGGGCGAGCGTCGTCTCATCAGTGAGGACACGATCATGGCTACCATCAGCTACGCCGGTTACGGCGTTTGGAACAGCACCAACGACGTCACCAGCAAGGTTACGCAGCAGTACGCGAACAAGCAGCGCGAGTTCTGGGCCAACAACGGCGACTACGGCGATCCGGCCCCGGGCGAGCGCAAGTACCTGTACATCGTATGGAACAGCAACGGCGCGGACAGCGGCGTGGTCGGCGAAGACGACAGCCGCGGCATCGTTCTGCCCTGAACCTTCTGAATCGTCCGACAGACGATTTCGCAACACCGCGCCGACCTGGATTTCCAGGTCGGCGCTTTGCTTTGCCTCACCCAGGCTCACCGCGGATCGCCGGCTGAGCGTATCGGGCCTGCAACATCACAATGCGCGAGCGCGCTTTCAGTTGTCCTGGTAGTAGACGTTGTCGATCAGCACGTCGACGTTGGCCGCCGGCGGGTCCGACACCACCATGAACATCTGCTTCACCGCGCGCAGATCCAGATCGTGGAAGGCGCTGAACGGGATGCTGACCTCATGCCAGTTGCCGTCGCGCACCAGGCCGTATTGCTGGCCGCCGTTGACGAAGTCCAGCCAGCTGTCGCCGAAGGAACTGTTGATGCCGATCTTGAACGTCGACGGCGTGGTCGTGCGCATATGGAATTTCAGCCGGCCGTTGCCGAAGCGGCTCATGTTCTTGTAACCGTTCAAGGCCACGCCCAGGCCGTACCAGGCGCCGGCGTTGGCGCGGTAGGCCATCAGCTGATTGCCTTCGAAGGCGGGCGCGGAAATCGGCGTGAGGTTGTTCCACAGCCACAGATTGGCGTCGCCGTTGTAGTTCAAGCGGGCGTTCATGTCGGCGCGCTCGGTGTAGACGCCGAACTTGCCGCTGGGCGGATTGGCGCCGGTGTACAGCTCGCTGCCCGGGTTCTGGTACAGGCGGATGTAGTCGATCTCCATCTTGCCCGGCAGCGGCGCGGTGATCGCGTTGTTGCTCATCACCCCGGTGTAGCTGCCGCCGACGGCGAGATTGAGCAGCACGTAATACTGCTGATGGAACTCATGCAGCGAGGCGCCCTCGATGTTGGAGATGGCGAATTCGAAGTACTGCTGGCCGTCGATGGAGACGCGGATGAACTGCGGGTCCCAGCTCATGCGATAGGTGTGGAAACCGCCGTTGAGGTCGCTGGCGCTGTTGTAGTCCAGGCCGTAGTCGGCCTGCGAGCCGTTGTAGTCCCAATGCACGGCCGCCCCGACTCTGCGGTTGGTCACGCCGGCGGCGATCGCCGCGGCCGAGCCCATTTCCAGCAGATCGATCTCGCCGCGCGCCGGCCAGTTGCCGATCGTGCCGAGCATCCAGTACGCCGGCCACAAGCCGTTGCGCAGGTCGGGCACCTTGATCCGCGCTTCCAGCGTGCCGTACTTGAAATGCATGCGGCCTTCGGTCTTCAGGCGCGCCGAGGTGAACGCGCGGCTGCCGAAGTTCTCGCGCCGCGCTTCGATGACCAGCTTGCCGTTTTCGATGCGCGCGTTTTCCGGGCGGCTGGTGTAGTACTGCAATTCGCTGTTGCCCCAGCCGCAGATGCCGAGCTGGCAGCCGTCGCCGACGTCGTAGATCCATTTGTTGCCGTCGATCGACGGGCCGTTGAAGTTGTCTTCCCACACCAGGGTCTGGGCGGATGCATCGGATGAAACCAGCAGGCTGCCGCCCGCGATCAATGCGGCGGCGAGCGTGTAAGCGCGTGAGACGTTCATTGGACAGCTCCGGCTTGCGAGGGGTCGGCCTGTGCGCCGCCGTCGGACGACGGCCCGGCGACAGGTTCGCGGCCGAAACTGGGTTCGTATGACAGCGCTGTCAATCTCTGTCATTCGGCATGTGCTTTTTGCCGGGCCGGCTTCACATTCCCGATGTGGGCTGGTTGGTAGTCCGCGCAGGCGCGAGACGCGGGCGTGTTGCACGACAGCACGGCTTGCGAACGACGCGAAGTGCCCGCAAAGCCGCGCCGGTGGCGGATAATCGCGCTCCGATCGCCGTCGCCGTCCTCATGAACCTGCCCATTCGCCGCTGGCTGTCGCCGGCATCGCTGCTGATCGCCCTGCTGTTCGCCGTCGCGCTGCCGGCGCCGGCGCTGGATCTGCCGCAACGCTGGATCCACGGCGCGCCCGGCGAACCGAGCCTGCAGGTGCAGCAGGCGGCGCCGGGGTTGTGGGTGTTGCGCCAGTCCAAGGCGAGCAACTTCGAAGCGCCGTTCATGTATTTGATCGCCGGCGATCGGCGCGCCCTGCTCCTCGACACCGGCGCCGAACCCGCGGCCGGCGGCGAGCTGCCGCTGCGCGCCACCGTCGATCGCCTGCTGGCGCAGTGGCAGCGCGAGCATGGGTTGACCTCGCTGCCGCTGGTGGTCGCGCACAGCCACGGCCATCGCGATCACGTCCACGGCGACGCGCAGTTCCGCGATCGCGCCGATACCCGCATCGTCGGCATCGAGCCGGCGCAGGTGACGGCGTTCTTCGGGCTCGATCGCTGGCCCGAGGGAGAAGCGCAGTTCGATCTCGGCCATCGCGCGCTCATCGTAATGCCGCTACCGGGGCACGAGCCGGCGCATATCGCCATCTACGACGCCGACAGCGCGAGCTTGCTCAGCGGCGACAGCCTCTATCCCGGGCTGCTGACCGTGCGCGACTGGCAGGCCTATCGCGCCAGCGCACGGCGTCTGGCCGAGTTCGCGCGCACGCACCGGATCGACCACGTGCTCGGCGCGCATATCGAAATGAGCGCCACGCCCGGGCAGTTGTATCCCCTGGGCAGCGCCGATCAACCCGATGAGCACGCGTTGTCGCTGAGCGCGAAGCAACTGGCGCAATGGCAGCGCACGGTCGAGGGCCTCGGCGATTTCGTGCATGAGCACGGCGGCGCGGATTTCGCCTTTGCGCGCATCGCCCAGCCGGACGAATTCGCCGACAAGCCCAATACCCACGGCATGCTGGTGGTCGGTGTCGACGCGGTGTATCTGTCGCATCTGCCGATGTTCCACCGGCCGCACAACTATCAGCTGATCTTCGAAGCCGCGCTGCCCGACGCCGCACTGCGGACTTATCGCGCCGACGCCAAGGCGCATCCGGGCGAGTACTACACCCTGGCGCCGACCGCGCAATGGGTGCTGCCGGAAACCATCCGCCCCGACGGCCATTTCAAGGCCGATCTGTACCGCGGCCACTTCGAGCGCGGCGGCACGCCGATCGCCTCCGGCATCGAAGTGGGCGTGCGCCGGATCGTGCATTTCCGCCGCTTCGAGCCCGGGCGCAAGCCGCAGCCGGCGCAATGGATCGGTTTCGGCCGCGCCGGCGAGCGCTTCCTGGCGCATCGCCTGGAAGGTCCGCCGGATATGGATCAGATCGTGCAAGTGTCGGGCGCTCGCGGCGCGCACGCGTCGGCCGAGGATCAGGCGGTGGTGCGCGGCGGCAAGATCGCCACGCCCAGCGGCGAGTTGCACAAGCGCGACCGGATCGGCGGGCTGCGCGTGCAGCGGGTCGTCTACACCGAATACGGCGATGTCGCCGAGTGAGTCCGGCCCGCATTCGCGCCGCAACCTTCCCACGATGCCGACGCCGCGATCTCACGAACGCTTAACCTCAAGCGCGCGCGAATGCTTGAAACTGTCGCCTGCGTGCACCATTCTTTGCCGCACTCGAACCGGCGCCCCATGACCTATCCCTCGCTACTGCTGCGCTTGCTGCTGATCGTCGCGCTGAGCCTGAACGGCTACGCGGCGGCGGTGATGTCGGTCGGCGGCGGGCATGCGATGTTCATGGGCAAGCCCAAGGCGGCCGCGTCGGCGCAGGTCGCGGACAGCGCTGAATGTCATGACGGCGCGGGCATGGCGGCGATGATGCACGACGGGCAAGGCGCGATGGCGATGCATCACGGCGCGGGCGGCGCCGATCCGCAACCGGCCAAGCCCGATCCGAATTCTCCCAAGCACGGCGACGACTGCTGCGGCAAGTTCCGTTGCCAATGCGACTGCCTGCAGGCGGTGGCGATCGTGCGCATCGAGCTGCCGGCGCCGCCGCAGCTGTCCAACGCTCCGCTCGCGCTGCCGCGCGAAGCCGCCGCGCCCAGCGGCGTGCTGAGCCTGCCGATACGGCCTCCGATCGCCTGATCGCCGCGCCGGGTTCGTCCCGGCTGCACGGTTAGCAGGGCCCGGTGTCGCGCGCAATCGCGATGCCGGCGCGGCTGAACCGTTCGTTCGCGCGGGCCCATCGCCGCTATCGCGGCCTTGCGCCGGCCCGCGCGCATCGCGAGACTGATCGCGACTCTTCCCCATAGGAAGATTCTGATGAACCGATTTTTTTCCAACAACGGCGAACCGGCCGATGCCGGGCGGCGCCGTTTCGTCGCCGGCCTGACCGCCGGCGGCGCGGTCGCCGGCAGCGGCCTGTGGCGCGGCGTGCACGCCGCCCCTGCCCTGGCGCAGACCCCGCGCGTGCTGAGCGGCAACCAGTTCGATCTGTCGATCGGCGAGGCCACGGTGAACTTCACCGGCCGCACGCGTCCGGCCATCACCGTCAACGGCAGCCTGCCCGCGCCGATCCTGCGCTGGCGCGAAGGCGACACGGTGACCTTGCGCGTCGCCAACCGCCTGCGCGAAGGCATGGGCTCGATCCATTGGCACGGGCTGATCCTGCCGGCCAACATGGACGGCGTGCCGGGGCTGAGCTTCGACGGCATCCATCCGGGCGAGAGCTACGTCTATCGCTTCCACGTCGGCCAGTCGGGCACCTACTGGTATCACAGCCATTCGCTGTTCCAGGAACAGGCCGGTTTGTACGGCGCGATCGTGATCGATCCACGCGAGCCGGCGCCTTACCAATACGACCGCGAGCACGTGCTGCTGCTGTCGGACTGGACCGATGTCGATCCGGCCGCGCTGTTCCGCCGGCTGAAGAAGATGTCCAGCTACGACAACTACTACAAGCGCACGGTCGGCGATTTCATGCGCGACGCGCGCGAGCGCGGGCTGGCGCAAACCCTGCGCGACCGCGGCGAATGGGGCCGCATGCGCATGACCCCGACCGATCTGTCCGACGTCAACGCGCACACCTACACCTACCTGCTCAACGGCGTCACCCCGGCGGGCAACTGGACCGGCCTGTTCCGGCCCGGCGAGAAAGTCCTGCTGCGTTTCATCAACGGCTCGGCGATGACCTACTTCGACGTGCGCATTCCGGGGCTGAAGATGACCGTGGTGGCGGCCGACGGGCAGTACATCCATCCGGTCAGCGTCGATGAGTTCCGCATCGCGGTGGCGGAAACCTTCGACGTATTGGTCGAACCCTCGGGCCAGGACGCTTACACGATCTTCGCCCAGGACAACGCCCGCACCGGTTACGTGCGCGGCACCCTGGCGGTGCGCGAAGGCCTGCAGGCGGACGTGCCGCGCAACGATCCGCGCCCGCTGATGACGATGGACGACATGGGCCACGGCGGCATGAGCGGCGGCGCTCACGACATGTCGAAGATGGGCGGCGGCCACGACATGTCGAAGATGAAAGGCATGGAAGGCGGCTGCGGCGCGAACATGGGCATGGCCGGCATGGATCACAGCGCGATGGCCAAGGCACCGGCACAAGGCGACCCGCGCCTGATCGACATGCGCGCGATGACCACCTCGGCCAAGCTCGACGATC
This sequence comes from Lysobacter sp. TAB13, assembly GCF_052113885.1. Taxonomy (NCBI): domain Bacteria; kingdom Pseudomonadati; phylum Pseudomonadota; class Gammaproteobacteria; order Lysobacterales; family Lysobacteraceae; genus Lysobacter; species Lysobacter sp. TAB13. The sequence goes on from NZ_JBFRDR010000006.1 coordinate 171,361, forward strand.
CCGGCATCGGCCTGCGCGACAACGGACGCAAGGTGCTGACCTACGCCGATCTGCACAGCCTGTTCGACGATCCCGACGGTCGCGAACCCGGCCGCGAGATCGAGCTGCATCTGACCGGACACATGGAGAAATTCGCCTGGTCCTTCGACGGGCAGAAATTCATGGGCGCCGAGCCGATCCGCCTGACCTACGGCGAACGCCTGCGCATCGTGCTGGTCAACGACACCATGATGACCCACCCGATCCATCTGCACGGTCTGTGGAGCGATCTGGAGAACGAACAAGGCCAGTTCCAGGTGCGCAAGCACACCATCGACATGCCGCCGGGAACGCGCCGCAGCTACCGCGTGCGCGCCGACGCGCTGGGCCGCTGGGCCTATCACTGCCATCTGCTCTACCACATGGAAGCCGGGATGATGCGCGAAGTGAGGGTCGAGGAATGAAGACGACCGCGCGCGTTTCTTGTTTCGCAGGCACGGCGCTCGCGCTGGGGCTGTCCGTGGCCGGCGCCGCGCAGGCGCAAAGCCACGATCACGCGGCGATGCAGGCGCAGGGCCGGAAGGCCGATGCGTCGAAGCCGGTCGATCATTCGAAGATGGATCACTCGAAGATGGATCATTCGGCCATGCCCGCGCCGAAGCAGGATCAGGCCGATCACTCCGGCATGAATCATTCCGGTATGGATCAGGGCAGCATGGACCACAGCGGCATGGATCACCGCGACATGAAGCCGGCCGCCAAGCCCGCCGCGCCGAGCGAGCCGCGCGAACCCATCCCCACCCCGACCGACGCCGATCGCGCCGCGGCATTCCCGCCGCTGTCGCATCACATGCAGCACGCCTCCGGGCTCAATCACTATCTGCTGTTCAACCGCCTGGAAGCGGCCGACGCCGATCGCGGCAGCGCGCAAGCCTGGGAAGCGCAGGGCTGGATCGGCAACGACACCGACCGGCTATGGCTGCGCAGCGAAGGCGAACGCGAACGCGGACACACCGAATCGGCCGACCTGGAAGTGCTGTACGGCCGCGCGATCTCGCCGTGGTGGGACGTGGTGGTCGGCGCTAGGCACGACTTCCTGCCGCGACAGTCGCAAAGCTGGGCCGCGATCGGCGTGCAGGGCATGTCGCCGTACAAGTTCGAGATCGCCGCGACTGCCTATGTCGGCGACTCCGGTCGCAGCGCCCTGAACTTCGAAGCCGAGTACGAGTTGCTGCTGACCAACCGGTTGATCCTGCAGCCGCTGATCGAGCTCGACCTGTTCGGCCGCGACGATCCGCGCCGCGGCATCGGCTCGGGCCTGAGCACGGTGGAAGCCGGCTTGCGTCTGCGCTATGAGTTCACGCGGCGGTTCGCGCCCTACATCGGCATCAGCCGCGAGCGCGCGTTCGGCGGCACGGCGGATTACCGCCGCGCCGACGGCGAGGACATCGACGACACCCGCGTGGTCGCGGGCCTTCGGGTTTGGTTCTGACGAGGTCGTAATGAACAAGACGATACGAGGAACGTTGCGGCTGAGCGCCGCGACGCTGGCGGCGCTCGGCCTGGTGGCGGGCGCGTTGTGGTGGGGCGTGTACGACGTCGGCGCGGATGCGCCGCATACCAAGCCGGTGTACGCCGTGCTGGAGTTCGCGCGCGAGCGCTCGGTGGCGATGCGCGCGATGCAGCTGAGCGTGCCCGCGCTCGACGATGAAGCCCGCATCCGCAACGGCGCGGGCAACTACCAGGCCATGTGCGCCGGCTGCCATCTGGCTCCGGGCATGGCGCCGACCGAGTTGTCGCGCGGTCTGTATCCGGCGCCGCCGAACTTGTCCGCGCGGCAGGTCGACGCGGCCGCCGCGTTCTGGACCATCAAGCACGGCATCAAGGCCTCGGGCATGCCGGCCTGGGGCGCGAGCATGGGCGATGAGCACATCTGGGACCTGGTCGCGTTCCTGGGCAGGCTGCCCGCGCTGGACGCGGCGCAGTACCGCGATCTGGTCGCGCGCAGCGGCGGGCATTCGCACGGTGGCGGCGAGACCGGCGACGACGATCATCACGCGCCGATGCCGTCGGACGCACCCCACCAGCCGCCGCATCCGCACGGCGAACACGACGCCCCCGCGCCGGACCACGGTCACGAAGCGGCCCCGCCGCCGAGCGCCGGACCGGCCGCGCCGCCGCGGAACCGTGAACACGGACACGCGCACGGCCATTGACCCGCGCACCCTCGCAGCGCCCGGCCGCTCGCCGGGCGCGGCGGCGGCGCGAAAGCCCGCCGGTGGCGAGGTTCCGACCGTTCCAGTGGCTATGATGAACACGTCCCGGCGGCGGTTTGGGCGCGCCGGTCGACACGTTATGATGGCCGCAGAACGTACCGGCACAGCCGAGGAAGCACCATGTCGATCAATTCCAAGGCCCGCCGCGACGCCAAGAAACGCAAACTCGCCAAGGCCCGCAACACGCCACTGCCGATCGCCGGCACCCGCATCGAACCGCACGCGGAACTGCGCGACGCCCAAGGCCGCCTGCTCGGCGGCATCGTCCGCCGCGAGGGCGAATGGACCCTGGGCCTGGGCGGCCGCATCGTCGGCGGTTCCGACAGCGCGGCGCGGGTGCTGGCCCTGCTCGAACGCGCCGCGACCATGCACCGCAACGAAGGCCGCGAGGTCAGCCTGGGCTGTTCCAGCGCGCTGCGCATCGCCGCGCAGAGCGAAGTGGCCGAGCGCGGCCTGAGTTTCGAGCAGTTCCAGTTGGAACTGGAGAAAGAACTGGCGATCGACCCGATGCCGGCGCTCAACGTCGTCCAGGGCGGCAGCGAAGTCCGGCACTGACCGATTCAGCGCCGCTCGCCGAGCCGCGCAATCACCTTGCGATTACGCCGCGCCGGCTTTGCTAGGCGCATGCCTTGCCTGCCCCGCTGCCCGTGGACCTGAAAAGCGGATACCCGTTCTGGGCGATCCGCAACGGCCTGATGCACGCGTTTCCGCGCCTGCAGCAGGATCTGCGCTGCGAAGTGGCGGTGATCGGCGGCGGCATCAGCGGCGCGCTGATCGCCGACGAACTGGCCGCGCACGGGTTCGAGGTGGCGGTGATCGAGCAACGCGACGCCGGCTGGGGCAGCACCGCGGCCAGCACGGCGCTGCTGCAGTATGAGATCGACACCCACCTGATCGACCTGTGCGCGCGCTACGGCGAGACCTTGGCGGCGCGCGCTTACCTGGCCTGCGCGCAGGCCATCGGCGATCTGCGCACTGTCGCGCGCGATTTGCGCGATGTCGATTTCCGCGATCAGTCCAGTCTGTACTACGCCAGCAAGCCCGCCCACGTGGCGGTGCTGCGCGAGGAAGCGGCGTTGCGCGCCCGCCACGGCCTGCGCCTGCGCTGGCTCGACGCCGAAGCGCTGGCGTCGGACTACGGCCTGCGCGCGCCCGGCGCGATCCTCAGCGACTGCGCGGCGTCGGTGGACCCGTACCGGATGAGCCTGCGGCTGCTGGCGCGGCTGCGCAAACGCGGCGCGCAGGTGTTCGATCGCAGCCGCATCGAACGGATGCAGGCGGGTTCGCGCTCGGTCGAATTGATCAGCAGCGACGGCGTACGCGTGCGGGCCGAGCATGTGGTGGTCGCCGCCGGTTATGCCGGGCAGCAGTGGATCGATCAGCGCCTGGCGCGCAACCGCAGCAGCTACGCCTTCGTCACCGATCCGTTGCCGGCCGAGGAACTGCAGGCGCTGCAAGACACCATGGTGTGGGAATCGGCGCGGCCTTACCTGTACATGCGCAGCACCGGCGACGGCCGGCTGGTGGTCGGCGGCTGCGACGACGCCATCGACATTCCGGCCAGGCGCGATCGCCGGGTGCAGTCGCGAGCGAAGAAACTCGTGCGCAAGGTCGGCGAGCGTTTGCCGCGGCTGGAACTGCAACCGGCCTTCGCCTGGGCCGGCACCTTCGCCGAAACCGCCGACGGTCTGCCCTGGTTCGGCCCGCATCCGCAGCATGGGCCCAGAGTGCAGTTCGCGATGGCTTACGGCGGTAACGGCATCACCTACAGCATGATCGGCGCCGGTTTGCTGCGTGCGCGTATTCAGCGGCGCAAGCATCCGTTGGCGAGTCTGTTCTCGTTCGCGCGGCTTAAGTAATGCCGACATGCAGGTGCGTGGCGAGTTGAGCCAAGGGCATCGGGCCTGAAAGGCCCTCCCACAACAGACCTCGTGGCTTCGTAGTTTTTGTGGGAGGGCCTTTCAGGCCCGATGCCTTCCGCTCAAATCGCGACAGCCCTGCAGGCACATGCCGGACAAACGCCGAGACGCCCCGCTCAACCCGGCCCGATCGCCTGTTGCAAACGCTCGCGAAGCCCTTGCAGCCGCTGCGCAAAGGCGTCGACTTCATGCAGCAATTCCGCCAACGGCTGACTCAACAACCGGGCTTCCAACTGCTGGCCGGCACGCGCGATCTCAGCATCGTACAAAGCCACACTGCCGACCACGCGATGGACCGCCGCCGCGACCGCCGCGCCGCCGCCGCTGGCCAGCGCCTGCGTCAGCCGCTCCTGATCGTGCGGCAGTTCGCGCAGCAACAGCGGCAGCACCGCGTGCAGGGCCGGCGGGAATGCAGCGGTCAATTCCTGCGCGTACACCTGCGGAAACGCAGCGGCCATCGCTGATGCGTCGGCTTTTGCTTCAGCGCCGCCGCCGGCCGCTTCATGCGAGCGCGACTGCGCCGGTATCCAACGCTGCAACGTCTGACGCAGCTCCGCCAGATGCACCGGCTTGGTCAAGTACGCATCCATGCCGGCGGCGCGGCACAGGTCGACCTGCTCCGGCAGCGCGCTGGCGGTGATCGCCACGATCGGCAAGCGCGGCCCGCCGCGTTCGCGTTCGCCGGCGCGGATTTCGCGAGTGAGCGTGTAGCCGTCCATCAGCGGCATCTGGCAATCGGTCAGCAGCAGGTCGTAGCCGCCGTGCTGCAACGACGCCAGGGCCGAGCGGCCGTCGTTGCACAGATCGCAGCCGTAGCCCAGTTGCAGCAGTTGCCGCCGGATCAGTTCGCGATTGACCGCGTTGTCCTCGACCACCAGGATGCGCGCGTCGTGCCGCACCGCCGCCGGCGCCGCGTAGTCGCGTTCGCTCTGGCCTTCGCCGGACGGATCGCGCGCCCAGGCGCAAGCGCGGACCACGTGCAGATGCAGCAGCGGGTTGGCGTCGATGACGTAGTCGGCCGCGGCGGGCGTGCCCGGCATCCGCACCACGCGCACGGTGTTCGCGGCATCGCCGTCGTCGAACCACAGTTCGGCGGGCGCGCCGCTGTCGACCGGTTCGTGACCCAGCGCCAGCAGCAATTGACGCAACGCATCGGCGCGGCGCGCATCGGCAAGCGTGACCGCGACACCCAGGCCGGCGTTGTCCGCGCCCGGAGATTCGTAAAGCCCCAGCGGCACCGTGGCGATCACCCGCGTGCCCTCGCCCACCGCGCTGTCGATGCGGATCGCTCCGCCCATCAGCTCGACCAGACTGCGGCAGATCGACAGGCCCAGGCCGGTGCCGCCGAAGCGGCGCGAGGTGCTGTCGTCGGCCTGATGGAAGGGCTCGAACACGCGCGCGACCTGCTCCGGGTCCATGCCGATGCCGGTGTCGCCGGCTTCGATCCGCAGCAGCGCGCCGGCGTTACCCGCGCGGTCCCGCGCCGCGCCCGGTTCCAGGCGGATATCCAGCCACACGCCGCCGCGCTCGGTGAACTTGACCGCGTTGCCGAGCAGGTTCAGCAGCACCTGCCGCAGCCGCATCGCATCGCCCAGGTAGAACCGCGCGACCGCCGCGTCGATGCGCGCGTCCAGGCGCAGGCCCTTCTTGCGGCAGATCGCGGCGATATGCATGACCACCGAATCGGCCAGCACGCGTGGTTGCAGCGGCGCATGTTCGATGCGCAGATGCCCGGCCTCGATCTTGGACACGTCGAGGATGTCGTCGAGAATGTCCTGCAGCGCCCGCGCCGAATCGTGCATGTGCCCGAGCAGCACGTGCTGATCGTCGTCCAGCCGCGATTGCTCCAGCAGTTCGAGCATGCCGACCATGCCGCCCATCGGCGTGCGGATTTCGTGGCTCATCGTGGCGAGGAAATTCGACTTGGCCCGGGTCGCGGCCTCGGCCAGTTCCTTCGCCGCCTCCAGCGCCGCGGCCTGGGCGTGGGCGTGGGTGACGTCGAGGAAGTAACCGGTGTAGCCGGCGGCGCCGGCGTCTTCGCCGGGCTGGGTTTGCCGCGGCAATGCGTTGACCCGCACCCAGCGGATCGAACCGTCGTCGGTCGCCACGCGGAAATCGGCGTTGATCTCGCTGCGCGCCTGTTCGGCGGCGGCGATGGCATCGAGCACGCCGGCGCGATCGTCGGGATGAATCCGCGCGAACAAGGCCCGGGCATCGGCGACGATGGCTTCCGCGCCGATGCCGAACAAAGGCTCCGGCCGCCCGGTCAGATACGGGAAACGCAGGCGGCCCTCGCCGTCGCGCTGGGCCTTGAACACCACTCCGGGCAGATTGCCGGCGACTTCGCGCAGCTTGCTGTCGGCCGCTTCGCGACGGCGCGATTCCTGGCGCAGGCGCAGATAACCGGCGGCGATCGCGCCGATCACCAGCACCGCCACGCTCAGGATCACGATCACCCGGCTCCAGGGCACGCCGTAGTTGTACTTGGCGCTGATCCAATGGTTGTGGATGCGCTGGCGCTCGGCCTCCGACACGCTCGCCAATTGCTGGTCGATCATCGTCATCAGCGGCGTCAGGCGCCGGTCGGCGACGAAAGCGAGTTCTTCGTCGCTGCCGGCCGGCGTGACCTGCAGGGCGCTGAAGGGATACTGGGTGTTGATCACCCGATCGATCACCACCAGGTTGCCGACGTGCGCGTCGACCTTGCCGGCGACCAGCAACTTGAGGCCTTCGGCATTGGTCGTCACCCCGACCAGATTGACGTCGGGCGCGGCCTTGAGCACGGCGCGGCCGGTCAGATGCAGATGGGTGACCGATACGCGCTTGCCGTCCAGACTTTCCAGGCCGACCGGGCTGGCCGCGCCCTGCGCGGTCACGATCACCACCGGGATGCGCTCGATCGGCTGGCTGTAGATCCAGTGCGCGCCGGGCAAGGCGCCGATCGGGATCACCGCCAGATCGGCCGCGCCGGTGGTCAGCGCGTTGGCCGCGCCCTTGAATCCATTGGCGTTGACCGGCTGGAACTGGATGCCGAGCCGGTCTTCGACGATGTGCGCGTAGTCCGGAAGAATGCCGACCGGGCTGCCGTCGCTGTCGCGCGCCGACAGCGGCGCGGCGTTGTCGTTCAAGGCGATGCGCAGCTTGGGCAGGTTGCCCAGCCATTCGCGCTGACTGGGATTGAGCTCGCCGTCGAGGTCGGCGCTTTGGAAATCGCCGCGCAGCCACTGCACGCGCAGCCGGTCCACGCGCGCCGGATCGCGCTTGATTTCTTCGTCGATCAGTTTCAGCAGCGGCAACTGCGCGTGCGGCGCCGCGTACAGCACGGCCAGGTCGTCGCGCTGCATCGACGGCGGGGTCTGCGAGCCCGGAACCAGCTCCAGGCGCGGATAGGCGCGCTGGCGCAGGTACCAATCCAGGATGTACGGCGCCTCGAAGAAGACGTCGGCCTTGCCGTCCTCGATCGCCTGCAGGGCCTGGACGCTGCCGGCCACCGGGACCAGTTCGGCCTGCGGATAGCGCTGGCGATTGCGGGTGTGCGCCATCATCGCCGCCGGGATCGCCATGCGCATGCGCTTGAGGTTGTCCCGGGTGAGCAGGCGCGTGTCGTCCTTGCGCTTCACCGCGTACATCGACATCCGCATGATCGGATCGGTATAGGACAGACAACGGGTGCGCGGGTAATTGAGCAACACGTTGACGGCCACATCGACGCGGCCCTCGCACAACGACTTGAGCATGTCCTCGGTGTTGCTGGTGCGCACGTACTGCAGGTCGATGCCGCGCGGGCGCAGAATTTCCTCCAGCAGTTCGATGCTGAAGCCGCGCGAGTGGCCCAGGTTGTAGTCGGCGAACGGCATCGCTCCCCAATCGGGGACCGCCACGCGCACGACTCTGGGCAGCGCGGGAGCGCCGCTGCGCGCACGCAGAGGCGGCACGATCGTCGGGCCGGTTCGCGCGGGGGTGGCGACGGTGGGAACGATGGAATCGGGGATTGCGGCGGGAACGACGCCGGAGGACGGCGGCGCGGTGTCCTGTGCCGGTTCCTGCGAATCCGCCTCGACCTGGGCCGGGGTGTCGGGCGATCCACGCGTGGCCGCATCGGCCGCGGCCGAATCCATCTGCGCAGGTTCGACCGCGCCGCCCGGCGCTATCAGCGCGAGCAGCAGCGCCAGCGCCGCGATACGCCATCGATGCGCACGCCGTTGCATGCCATTGCCCCGCGCCGGCATAGCGCCGCGCGGGCCCGTGCCCGCCGTCGCATCGATAGCGCTCGCCGCTGTCATCGCCGGCTCAGGAAAGCAATCCCTTGGAGCGGGCGTAGTCGTAGATTTCCAGATCGTTCCTGAGCCCGAGCTTGGTCATGGCATCGGTCTTCTGGCGGCTGATGGTCTGCTTGCTGCGATGCAGTTGCGCGGCGATCTCCGACACGCTGCTGCCGGCGGCGAACAGGCGCAGGACTTCGGCTTCGCGCGGCGACAACGCGATCTCCTCGCGCTCGCCGCCGCTGCGCACGCTGTCGAGCATCGGCCGCAGCGCCTCACCGTAATAGTGCCGGCCTTGCATCACCGCGCGCACGGCCTGTGGCAGTTCGGTGCCGGCGGCGGCTTTGTCAAGCAGGCCCTTGACCCCGGCGTCCACGATGGAACGCAGCACCGGCACGTTGCCGATCATGGTCAGCACGATCACCGGCAGGTGCGGATGACGGCGTTGTATCTGCCCCAACAGGCTCAGGCCGTCGCCGGCGCGGCTGCCGGGCATGGAGAAATCGGTGATCAGCAGATCCACCGGCGTGCTGGCCAGCAGGGTCAGCAATTCGTCGGCGTTGGCCGCTTCGGCGACCACCCGCCAGTTTTCGTTGAGCGCCGAGGCCGATTCCAACAGCGCGCGCACGCCCGCCCGCACCACCGGGTGATCGTCAGATAGCGCGATGCGCAGGCTCATGCCGTCGATACGGGGATTCACTGTCGCTCATTACTAGCACAGGGTGGGCCATCGGCCGGTGCGACCAAAGTCGCAACGGCGGCATCGAAACGCGAGCGCTGAATCGCGCATCGACCCGGGCATTGTAACGCCTGAAAAATCGCTTGATTCCCTATGAAACCAATCGCGCCCGGTGCGGGGGCATGCAAGCCGAGCGCGTGAATTATTAAATGATTTCTAACTATAAGCACCGGGCCGTAAGCCGGCCCGGTGCCTGGATCGATCGCGGCGCGACCTGCGCCGGGCAGCGCGGCGCGATGTGCGTCGCCGCCGCGACTACGCCGATCGATATCGCGGCCGATGCCTCAGGAGCGCACCGGCACCAGGGTGATTTCGACGCGGCGATTCTGCGCGCGGCCCTGTTCGGTGTCGTTGCTCGCGATCGGGCGGGTCTTGCCGGCGCCGGTGAGAATGAAGCGGTCGCGCACCAGTCCCTTCGACATCAGGTAGTTGCCGACGCTGGCCGCGCGTTGCTCGGACAGGCGCTGGTTGACCGCGTCGGAGCCGATGCTGTCGGTGTGGCCGGCGACCTCGACGATGGTCTGGTTGTATTCGGTGAGCGTGCTGGCGACGTTGTCGAGCACCGAATTGAACTGCGGCTCCAGGTTGGCGCTGTTGAAGGCGAAGGTGATGTTGCTGGGCATGTTGAGGGTGATGTTGTCGCCCTGGCGGACCACGTCCACGCCGGTGCCCGACATGCGCTCGCGCAGGGCGCGTTCCTGGCGGTCCTGGTAGTTGCCGATCGCGCCGCCGGCCAGGCCGCCGACACCGGCGCCGATCAGGGCGCGCTGGCGGCGTTCGGTGGCGTCGTCGCCGCTGAGCAGACCGGCGGCGACGCCGGCCAGGGCGCCGATCAGCGCGCCCTTCTGCGTGCGGTTCATCCCGCCCTGCTGTTGCGGCGGCGGGTTCTGGCCCTGCGGATACTGGTTATTGGGATACGGCTGCTGCTGGCCGCCGTAGTAACCGCCGCCACCGGTGGCGCAGCCGGCGAGCAGCGCGGTCATCGCGGCGGCCGCGAGGGCGAGTTTGAGCTGGGTCTTCATGGGATTCCTCGTCTGTGTGGCGGAGCGCAGACAAGCTAATCACGCCGCCGTTGGTGGCGAGTGACGAGGGCCCAGGCCTGTTCAGGCGGCGGTACGGAATTGGCGATGCGATAGGGAATTGGGCGTCGGGTGGCTGCGCGGCCGACTGCCGTTGTTCTCGCGAGGGGGGCCGCGGCACTGGTCTGTGTCATCGCGAAGATGGATCGGCCCACTCACCTACGGTCACTGCTCGCAACCTACCTATCGTCATTCCCGCGAAGGCGGGAATCCAGAGACTTCAGCGTCATCCTTCAAGAACGTCATTCCCGCGAACGCGGGCTCCGCTTTACTTCGGTGTAGCCGAGTATCCAGCGACTTCAAGCGTTCTCGCACGAAAGGCCCTGGATTCCCGCGTTCGCGGGAATGACGGTAGGTGAGTGCGATTGAAGGTTGGTGGGTTGCGACGAATGAAGGCAGGACACGAACAGGAAGTACGTCAGGACAAGTGACGGCAGGTAGGTTACGACGAGACCCGGGTACGCAGCCCGACTCCCGAATCGAGGTTCCGTTCCGGAACCCCAGTCCTCAAACCCTCAAACCATCAAGCCATCAACGCGTCCGCACCTTCCGCATCCAAGGTGAAGTCCCAATTCCCCATCAGCGCCAGATACAGCAGCTTGTCGAACTCGGCGCCGAAGCGGCTGATGACCGCGTCGGGATCGGGGATCAGCTTGCCGTCGGCGATCAGGCCGAAGTGGACCCGGCCGTTGTAGCTCAGGATCGAAATGCCCACGCCGATCGAACCGGTCTGCGGCACCCAGAACATCATCTCGTCCAGGCGGCTGCCGGCCATGTACAGCGGCTGCTGCGGCCCGGGGACGTTGGTCGCCACCGCGGTGGCCTTGCGGCTGAACAACTCCAGCGCCAAGCCCTGCACCTGCGCCGGCGCCATGCCGAGCGCGGCCAAAAGTCCAAATGCAACAATAGCTTGGCGTGAATTCTTGAGATTATTCATGCACTCAGCGACCCGCTCCACGCGGCGGATCGGATTGCTCTCGCCCACCGGTAGATCCAGGAACACCAGGCCGAAGTGATTGCCGAGCTTGCGCGCATGCTCCAGCGGACGCAGGTTGACCGGCACGGTCGCGCGCAGGGTCATGCCGTCGACCTGATCGCCGCGTTCGATCATGTAGCTGCGCAGCGCGCCGGCCGCGGTCGCCATCAGCACGTCGTTGACGGTGCAGTCGCAGGCGCGGCCGACCGCTTTGACTTCTTCCAGGTCCAGCGGCTCGGCCCAGGCCACGCGCTTGGACACGCCGAGCTTGCCGCGCAGCATCGACGGCGGATCGTCGGACAGCGACAGCGCATGCAACAGTTCGCGGGCGATCTCCCCGCCCTCCTTCGCCAGCATCGCGGCGAGGGTCGGGTCGCGGTACATCTCCATGCCCTTCTCGATCGCGCGGCTGCCCAGCTTCATGTAGCGATCGACCGCGCCGACGCGGCGCGCGACATCGGCGCCGTCCTGCTTGAGCCAGGCATGGGCCAGATCGCTACCCTTGGCCGGCTGCGCGGTGGTGTCGGTCAGCGACAGCAGCACCTGCACCAGGGCGATGCCGTCGGCATAGCTGTGGTGAATGCGCGCGACCAGCGCCGAGCCGCCGTTGTAGCGCTCGATCAGATGGAATTGCCACAGCGGCCGGCTGCCATCGAGCGGACTGGACGCGAGCTGGCTGACGAAGCGCTCCAGCACGCGCTTGCCGCCGCGTCCAGGCAGCGCGGTGTGCTGCACGTGCCAGTCCAGGTCGAGGTCGTCGTCGGTCTGCCAATACGCTCCGCCGGCGGTGTCCACGGCCTTCTGGCGGAACCGGGCGTAGGCGAGGAAGCGCTGCTTGATCACCCGCTTGAGCGCATCGACCGACATCGGCTCGGCGAACATCAGCACGCCGGTGATCATCATCGGATTGGTCGGACGTTCCATCCGCAACCATGCGGTATCGACCCGCGACATCGCTTCGCGGCGCGCGCGTTTGCGCGGCGGTGCATCCGATTCAGCCTTGGCCATGCGCCCTCCCAACGTGTCCGGCGAGTGAATCACGCGCTGGTTGGGGCGTCAACGCGAGGAGCCGGGAATAGGGAATTGGGAACAGGCAATGGTGAGAAGAACGGCGAATCAAGGGAACGCGGGCAATAGCGACATCACCTCGTCGGCCGATGCGTAGCTTCGCCGGTTTCTGTCGTTACCTTCTTTCCCCGCTACTCCCGCAACTTGCGGTAGGCCTCCAACGCCGCATCGCGCCCCGCTCCCAGATCGACCAGCGGCTGCGGCGGATAGTCCGGTGCGGCCCGGCGCAGCGCCTGCGGATCGCGCCACGGCGCATGCCGCAACGGCGCCGGCAACGCGGCGAGTTCGGGCACCCAACGGGCGATGTAGTCGCCGTCGGGATCGAACTTCTCCGCCTGCGTCACCGGATTGAACACGCGGAAATACGGCGCCGCATCCGCGCCGGTGCCGGCCACCCACTGCCAGCCCAGGGTGTTGCTGGCCAGATCGGCATCGACCAGGGTGTCCCAGAACCAGCGCGCACCATGGCGCCAGTGATAGCGCAGGTGCTTGGTCAGATAGCTGGCGACGATCATGCGCACGCGGTTGTGCATCCAGCCGGTGGCCCACAACTCGCGCATGCCGGCATCGACGATCGGCACACCGGTCAGCCCCTGCTGCCACGCCTCCAACTTCGGCTGCGACAGTCGCGCCCAGGCGAAATCGGTGAAGCGCGGATTGAAGTTCTGCTCCGGCGTGTCGGGAAAGTGATGCAGCAGGTGATGGGCGAATTCGCGCCAGCCCAGTTCGCGGATCGCCGACTCGACATCGCGCGCATTGCCGGCGTTGCGCTCGCGCTGCAGTACCGCGGCCGCGCGCCACGGTGCGATCTCGCCGAAATGCAGATGCGGCGACAGCCGCGAGGTGCCGACCCGGTCGGGCCGGTCGCGTTGGCTGGCATAGCCTCGCAAGGCGCCGTCCACGAACGTCTCCAACGCCGCGTGCGCGCCGGCTTCGCCGGGCGTCCAGTGTTCCCAGAAGGTTTCCGCCCAGTCGCGTTGCGGCGCGAGTTTGAGCGCCGCCAGCGGCACCCCCTCGGGACCTTCGCGGGTGTCGGGCAGCGACGCCGGCGGCTCCCACAGCGGCTCGTCCTTCCAGTTCGCCAGCGCGGCGCGCCAGAACGGCGTGAACACCTTGAACGGCCCACCCTGCTTGGTGCGCAGCGTCCACGGTTCGAACATCAGCGCGCCGTTGTAGCTCTCCACCTCCAGGCCCATGCGCCGCAGCGCCTGCTTGATCTTGGTGTCGCGCTTTTCGATGTAGGGCTCGTAGCGGCGATTCCAGAACACCGCCTGGGCGTCGGTGGCCAGCACCAGCGATTGCAGCGTGGTCAGGCTGGGGCCGAAGAACCGGCGCAGGTGCGAGCCGCGCTTGCGCAGGTCGGTATCGAGCGCGGCAAGCGAGCGATGCCGCCAGGCGTCGGAAGCGCCGCCGGGCCGCCAGGTGCCGTGTTCGTCCGGCGCATGGATGTAGATCGGCACCGGGACGTAGCCGGCGTCCAGCGCCGCACGCAAGGCCGGGTTGTCGGCCAGGCGCAGGTCGTCGCGGAACCAGACCAGGGCGAGAGGTGGGGCTTCGGGCATCGGGGCGGCGCGCTCGACGGGCACTCAGTATGCCGTCGCCACCGGCGTCGACGGCAGCGGCATGCGCGATCCGGGCCGGGGTGCCCGGCCTGGAAGCGCAATCGCCGCTTCCCGGGGGAAGCGGCGATCGCGGCTCAACGGTAGTCCAGCAGGGGCCGGCCCTTGCCGACCCCCGGATTCGGATCGCTCCGGACCGATTACGGCGCGCGCTTGAGCTCCTCGACCGCGGCCTTGATCTGGACCAGGCCCCAACCGGTGTTGTTGTCGCGGCCGGCAACGTCGATGTCCTTCGCCGTGGTCAGCAAGGCATTGCGAACCTGCTGCGCCGTCGCGCTCGGGCGTGCGCTCCACACCACCGCAGCCGCGCCGGCGACATGCGGCGAGGCCATCGAGGTGCCGGTCATGTACGCATACGAGCTGTCGTTGGCGATCTGCTTGCCGCTGACCGTGGCGACCTGTCCCACCATGCCGGCCAGGATGGCTTCACCATCGGCCTTGCTGATGCCGACCACCGGAATGGTCAGGGTGATCGCCGTCCCGCTGGCGTTGAACAGTCCGGCCTTGAGCGGGCCGTCGGCATTGTTGTAGATCACCACGCCGAGTGCGCCGCCCGATTTCGCGTTGCTGGCCTTGACGCCGAAATTGATCTCGCCGCGCTGGCACAGCACGACCTTGTTCTTGAACGTCGCCGACGACGCCTTGCACAGGCCGCCGTCGACCCAGCCGGCGCTGGCGCTGGAACCGGCCGAACCATTGAAGACGTCGGCCGGCATGCTGGAGTTGCCGACCAGCAGCGGGTCGCCCGTGGCCAGACCCAGGCTGCGCACGCCCACGCCCGGCGCGGCCAGGTCGATCTCGCTGTTGAACTCGGAGTTCGGGTCGCGCTGGTTGCCGGAGTCGACCGACGCCACCGACAACACGCTCGGATAGGACGCGGGATACCCCAGCGGGTTCGGCGGGGTGGTGCCGAACAGGCTGGGCGCTCCCGTCAAGGCCCAGTTGCCGGCCGCCGCGACCACCAGCACGCCGCGATCGGCCGCCGCCTGCAATTCCTTCTTCTCGGTGCTCGAGGATATCGTCCCGCCCAGGCTCATATTGACGACCTTGGCCCCGGCGGCCTCGCACTGCTTGATCCCGGCGACGGTGTCCGAAGCGTAAGTAGCCTGCTTGCAGTCGACGCCGGCGAACCGCTTGACGATATGCAGCGACACCTTGCCCGGGCTCACACCGACCACGCCGATGTCGTTGTTGGCCGCAGCAATGGTGCCGGCAACGTGAGTGCCGTGGCCGCAAGTGTCGGCATCCCAGCCCTCGGTGGCGTTGGGATTGTTGATGCCGGTGATCGTGACCCCGGCCAGATCTTCATGCGAGCGCTTCAGGCCCGAATCGATCACGCACACCTTGATGCCCTCGCCGGTCGGCGCGCCGGCGTCGATCACGCCGTCGCCGTCGGCATCCCAGGTCGCGCTGGCCTGGATGTGATTGACGCCCCACGGAGTGTCCTGTGCCAGCAGATAGCGCTCCGGATCGATCTCGACCGACTCCACGGAAGGATCCTTGCGCAGGTCCTCCAGCGCCGCGGCCGACGGCAGGGTCAACACCGCCTTGTTGAGTCCTTCGAACAGATAGTGCTGCCTGGCCTGGCCGAACTTGCGCTGGGCCAGCCGCGCATTCACGCCGCGCACGTTGGCGTTCATGCGTTCGTGCGCCTGGCCCACGAGTGCGGCGATCTGATCCAGCAGCGCCTTGGGGTCCGTGGACAGCTTGGGCACCGAGGTCGGCGTTTCCTTGAACTGGACCCATACCCGCTTCGTGCCGGTAGCGGTTTCGGCCTGAGTCGCACTCGCGATACACATCGTGGCCAGCGCCACACACATCGCACCTGCCAGCTTGGTCTGCTTCATCGTGTCGTCCCCTGAGCTTTGTGAAGCAGGTTGAGCCCGGCCGATACCTATCCGTTGACGGATGGCGACCGGGTCAAGGACGAAAACGACGGCACGGCCCGCGTCCCCTATGGCGGCGCTGGCTTTTCAGACTTGTCCTAACTCACGGAATGCACGGAACTTGCGTACCCGAGCGACGTGATGCGGACTGATGATGAATTCGACAGCAAACAGCAAGCCAACTAGGGCGCGTAATTTATGGCCGCCGCGAAATTTTCCGGATGCATCCGCCGGATCGACCGCACGAAAACCCGGCGCCATCGCCTGCGTCCGCGCCGGTGCGGACGCGTGCGCACGCGCGCCGGTCCGGGCCGCTGCGAAACAAAAAAACGGGGGCCGCGAAGGCCCCCGTTTGCCGGTTCGAACCGACCTGTGCGTTTACTGCGCTTGCAACTCGGCGATCGCCGCCGGAATCTGCACCAGACCCCAGCCGGTGTTGTCGTCGCGGCCGGCCGCGTCGATGTCCAGCGCGGTGGCGTCGAGCGCGTCGCGCACCTGCTGTGCGGTCGCGGTGGGCTTGGCGCTCCACACCACGGCGGCCGAGCCGGACACGTGCGGGGTCGCCATCGAAGTGCCGCTCATGGTCTCGTAGGCGTTGTTGGCCACCGACGGGGCGGCATCCACGGTCGCGGTCTGGCCGGCCAGATTGGCGACGAGGTATTCGCCGTCGGCCTTGCTGATGCCCACCGCCGGCAGGGTCGAGGTGGTCGGGGTCAGGTTCGGCGCGGTGCCGGTGTACAGGCCGATGTTCAAGGCGCCGTCCACGTTGTTGTAGATCACAACGCCGGTGGCGCGGCCGCTCTTGGCCTTGGTGATCTTGTCCAGGAAGGTGTTGGTGCCGCGCTGGCAGACCACGATCTTGTTGCGCCAGGTGCTGGAGGAGGTCTGGCACAGGCCGCCGTTGACCCAGCCGGCGCTGGCGGTGGTCTGCTTGGAACCGGCGACCGGGGTCGCGGCGAAGCTGGAGGTGCCGACGGTCAGCGGATCGTTCTTGAGCGGATAGGTGCTCTGCACGTCCACGCCCGGCGCGGCCAGTTCGACCTTGGGCGTGAACTGGGAGAAGTCGGCCTTGACGTTGGCCGAGTTCACCGCCGCCACCGAGACCACGCTGGTGTAACCGGCCGGATAGCTCTGGGTGTTGTTGCCGTCGTTGCCGGCCGCGGCGATGCTGAGCACGCCGGCGTCGGCCACGGTCTGGAACGCGGTGCGTTCGGCGGTGCTGGCGGTGGGGCCGCCCAGGCTCATGTTGATGACCTTGGCGCCGGCGGCCTGGCAGCGCTGCGCGGCATCGGCCAGGGTCGAAGAATACGTCCACGAGCACTGGCCATGGCCGCTGCCGTTATAGCCGTTGCTGCCGAAGATCTTCACGATGTGCAGCGACACCTTGCCCGGGCTCACGCCGACCACGCCGGCGCTGTTGTTGGCCGCGGCGATGGTGCCGGCGACGTGGGTGCCGTGCCCGCAGGTGTCGGTGTCCCAGCCGGTCGGATAACCGGTGATGGTCAGGCCGGCGAACTCTTCGTGGTTCTTGTTGAGGCCCGAGTCGATGATGCAGACCTTGATGCCCGCGCCGGTGGCGGCGCCGGTGTCGATGACGCCGTCGCGGTTGGCGTCCCAGGCATCGCGCGCCTGCACCTGGTCGATGCCGTAGGGCACGCTCTGCGCCTGCAGGTAGCGCGGCTGGTCGATCTCGACCGATTCAACCTCGGGGTTGGCGCGCAGCGCCTTCACAGCCTCGGGCGAGGCCAGGGTCATCACCGCGGCGTTGATGCGGTCGAACTGGTAGTTGAGTACCGCCTCGCCGGCCTTGGCCGCGCCGAGCTTGCTGCGCAGGGCCTGGATGCGTTGACCGAGGTTGGGCGTGGCCAGCGCGCTGCGCGCGGATGCCGAGCCGGCGGCGTTGGCGGACTTGAACTTGACCCAGACGCGGTTCGGGTTGGGGCCTTCCTGGGCCGCGCTCGCGGCCGACGCGATCATGGTCGCCAGACCCAGTCCCAGCGCGCACATCAACTTGCTCTGCTTCATCGAAACCCCGAATGCAATGATCGGCCGGACTCCGGTCGGAGCCGCCATCGGGCGTTGCCCGATCTCATTGCTAACGGTCCCAAAGCGGCGTCTCCCTACCCCGCCCGCACAATTTTCCTGACCCAGCTGAACCGCCAGGCACAAGAAGAGTGCTTGCAAGAGCAAGGGCCGCTATCGGCGGACGATTTTCCCGATGCAGTTCACGGCGCCGCGAATGCGCCGCGCCGAACGCCGCCGACGCTCAGGCTTCGACGAAACGCACCCGGCGAGTGATCGAGCAAGTCAGCTCGTAACCGATCGTGCCGCTGATCTGCGCGATGCGTTCGACCGGCAGCTCCGGCCCCCACAATTCGACCGGATCGCCGACCTTGGCCGCGGGCACGCCGCGCAGGTCGATGGTCATCAGATCCATCGACACCCGGCCGATGACCTGGGTGTCGTGGCCGGCCACGCGCACCGGCGTGCCCGAAGGCGCGGCGCGCGGGTAGCCGTCGCCGTAGCCGATCGCGGCCACGCCGATCAGCATGTCCTGCGGCGCTTGCCAGGTCGCGGCGTAGCCGATGCGTTCGCCCTTGCGCACACGGTTGACCGCGATCAGGCGCGTGGACAGCGTCATCGCCGGGCGCAGGCCGAAGTCGGCGCCGGTGCGGCCTTCCACCGCGCTGATGCCGTACAGCAGGCCGCCGGGACGAATCCAGTCGGCGTGGGCTTCGGGCCAGCCGAGCACGGCGGCGGAATTGGACAGCGAGCGCACCCCGCGCAGCCCTTCGGTGGCGGCGGCGAAGGCGGCTAACTGTTCGCGGGTCTGGCGGCTGCCGGGCGAGTTGCCGTCGAACTCGTCTGAGCTGGCGAAATGATTCATCAGCACGATGCCGTCGGCGACGCTGGCCGCTTCGCTCAGGCGCGCATAGGCCTCGCGCACCTGCTCGGGGGCGAAGCCGAGCCGGTGCATGCCGCTGTCGACCTTGAGCCAGCAGCGGATCGGATCGCCCGGCGCGGCCTGCTCCAGCATTTCGATCTGGCTGATGTGATGGACCACCGTCTCCACGCCGAGGCGGCGCAGTTGCGGCAGATCGTCGGCTTCGTCGAAGCCGGACAACAGCACGATGGGTTGCGACAACCCGGCCGCGCGCAGGCGGTCGGCGTCCGACAGCGCGGCCACGCCGAACGCATCGGCGCCTTCGAGCGCGCGCGCGACGCGTTCGAGCCCGTGGCCGTAGCCGTCGGCCTTGACCACGGCCATCACCCGGCTGTGCGGAGCAAGCGCCCGGGCCTGGGCGAGGTTATGACGCAGCGCGTCGGTGTGGATGTTTGCGCAAGTCGGTCGTGCCATGCCGCCTAGTCTAACGAAGGCCCCTGCCCGGCCTATGAGCCCAATGTGAAGTCGGGACTAGGCGGCACGCCGTGCAAACCGCGCGACGCGCCGGAATCAGAACCATTGCTGCTGATAGAGCGGTTCGACGACGGCCTGGAATTCGCGGGTAAACGCGGCCAGATACAACTTGCCGTCGATGCGGCGGAAGATCAGCAGCACGAATGCGTCGCGAAAGAACCGGGATAAGGCATCGGGCCCGAAGGCCGTTCCATAAAAAAACCGCGCGTGGAGAACCACGCGCGGTTTCTTGTTTGCCTCCGGACCTTGCGGCCGGAAGCCGCGGATCAGTCGCAGCGGCGCTCGATCACGGTCTCGGTCTTGTTCTGCTGGTGTTCCTGGATCTTACGGCCGGCGAACGCGCCGCCCACGGCACCGGCCGCGGTCGCGAGCTTCTTGCCGTTGCCGCCGCCGACCTGGTTGCCCAGCAAGCCGCCGGCCACCGCGCCGATCGCCGTGCCGGCGATCTTGTGCTGGTCCTTGATCTGCTTCGGACGCTGCACTTCGACGTTGTAGCAATGCGGAGTCTTCTTGGACGACTTGGACTGAGCGCCCGCGGCGCCGGTCACCATGACGCAGGACATCAGTACGGCGGCGATCATGGTCTTGATATTGGAATTCATATAACTCACCGATGGAGTTGGGGGGCAATGGCTACGATGCGCCGCGACTCGTCATCAACGCGTCAATCCGTGGACGAATCCGTGCACCGCGGACGCAGGCTAGCCCGAACTGGCTGAACGGGCGCATTCAAGAAACCGGTTGCAGGCAACAAAACTTCATAGCGTGCGCGAGGTCAACAATCGCTCGCGGCGGCTTCTTGGGCTACCGAGCGGGGCCTGCAGGCCTCGCGCGCGAGCGTCGCGGCGACGGCCGGGCCCGTTCGTGATGCGGCGAAACTGACCTATGATTCGCCGCATCGGCAGGCCGCGCTTGCGATGCCGCCGCCCTGCCCGACCGCTCACACGACCACCGCGCCGCCTCAAGGAGTTCCCGCGAATGAATCGCTCGATCCCGGCCATGACGCTCTGCCTCGTGCTCGCCGCCTGCAAGGCCGGCGCGCCCTCCGACACCGCCGCGCCGGCGGCGACGCCCGCGCCCGCCGCGAATACGGCGCCGGCCGCGCAACCCGCGCCTGCCGCGGCGCCCGCGCCCAAGGCGGTTTACCAGTTCTCTTTCGCGGCCAAGAGCGAAGAGTCGAAAGACCCGCGCATCGTCGATTGGGGCGAGGACGGCTGCGGCCGCTACCCGATCGTCAAGGTCGACTCGATTCCGCTGTCGGACCCGTGGCTGCTGCCCGACTCGGTGGTCGAGTTCGATGCCAAGGGCCAGGAACTGACCCGTTGGGGCAAGCCGATGGGCTCGGACCTGATCGGCCTGGACGGGCAGCGACTGCAGTTCCGGGTGGACGACAAGTGGCAGCGCGGCGCCTTCGCTACCGATGCCTCCGGCGCGGTCGAGCCGATCACCAGCCAGGCGGCCTCGCTGTACGACACGGCGAAGATGATCGATTGCCCGAAGCTGCCGAGCTTCGCCCAGTCCGACGCCGAGCAGTGCTTCGTGATCAAGGATGCGGGCGGCGCCGAACGGCGGCTGGCTTGGGAAGGTCCTTGCACTTGAGCGGTATCCGGACCGGTTGATCCCGGCAGGCGGCACTGCGCTGCGCATCATCGGCTCGCTAACGAAAAGCCCCGCGTCGCAGCGGGGCTTTTCGTTTGTGCGGAGCGGAGGCATTTCGGCTTGCGCGCAAGCCGCAGCCTCACCGCGTCATTCGTCGTCCACCGAAGTCACCAGGGCCCACGCCTGCTTGCCGGCGAGCCCGCGCCCGATCGCCTCCGCGTATTGCGCGCGCATCTGCTCCAGCGCCTGCGCGACTTCGTCGGCGGGGATCGCGATCGCGGACGCATCGGCCGGCGTGCCGCCCAGGTAAGCCCACTCGGCGGCGAGCTGCGCCAGCGCCTGTTGCACGGTCGCGCCGTCGCGGCCGGCGATGTAGGCGTGCACGGACGCGCGTTTGCGCACGATCAGGTACTCGGAAAAGATCCGCTCCTGCAATTGCGGATCGAAGGCTTGCGCGGGATCGAGCTTGAGCGCGCGCACGGCGAGATCGACGCTGGAGGGAATCAGCTGGTATTTGCCGATCGCGAACAGGCGGTCGGGATCGTTGCGCGGCAGATGCTGCAGGTTCTGCACCTGGCGCAAGGTCAGGCGCGAGAAGTCGATGCGCTGGCCCTGCGAGTCGCCGCTGCGGCCGCGGTTGAAGGCGCCGTATCCGCCCGAGCCGCGTTCGATCAGTGCGCTCAGCGGATTGCTCACGGGGGTCCTCACGACTGCATGGCGGGGGTTGGCGGCGAGGAGCATCGTACCGCGATCGGGGGCATGCCGATTTTGCGCAAATGGTGCGCGAGATCGCAGTGTGGCTGGCGCGTATCGGTGCGTTAGAACCGGTTCAAAGTTTCTGCTTTTGCTCGTCATTCCCGCGAACGCGGGAATCCAGGGCCTTTCGTGCGAGAACGCTTGAAGTCACTGGATTCCCGCGTTCGCGGGAATGACGGACTGGAAGGATGACGCTGAAGGCTCTGGATGTTCGGCTTCGCCGAAGTAGAGCAGAGCCCGCCTTCGCGGGAATGACGATCTGAAAGGATCGCGCTGAAGTCTCTGGATTCCCGCCTTCGCGGGAATGACGGCCTGGAAGGATGGCCCTGAAGTCTTTGGATGTTCGGCTCCGCCGAAGTTAAAACGGCGCCTGTCTTCGCTGGAATGACGAGCAAAAAAAACGCCGCCCGAAGCAGAAACTTTGAGCAGGCCGCTACACGAGCGATACCGGGCCCCACAACAACGCGGCCCCGCCGAAGCGGGGCCGGTTGTCTCGTGCACATGCGGATCGATCAACAGCCAGCCGAGAGCCAACTGCGAAGCCCGGCAATCGCCGGACTCATCCGATCATCGCCTGGCTCACCCGAGCCAAACCATCAACGCCCCGGAGCCGCCAACTGCTGGCGCTGTTGCTGCTCCAGGTCCTGCTGCTGGCTCTGCTTGGCCATGTGGTCGCTCATCTGCTGCATCGGCGGGGTCGGCGCCTGGGTGTCCACGCGCACGTGGAAGCCCGGGGTCGACCCTTGCACCAGCACGTCGCTGCCGTTCTTCCACACGGTGCCGATCTGCTCCGGGCGGGTCATGCCGTTCTCCATCGCCTGCAAGGTGACGTTGGCGACGGCTTCCGGACGCGCGCCGGGCATCTGCCGGCCGATGGCGGTGTACAGCGCATGGTTGGGATGCGAGGCGTCGGTGATCAGCGGACCGGGGGCGGCTTCGCGCGGGGCCGGCGGCGTGTTCGGCGACGGCGCGGCCGGTGCGGTCGGCGCCGCGGCGTCGCGCGGAGCCGGCGGCGTATTCGGCGTCGGCGACGGTGCCGCCGGTGCCGTGTTCTGCGGCGCGGCCGGCGTCGGCGTTGCGGCCGGCGCGGTCGGTGCGTTGACCTCGGCGGTGGCGGTCACCCGGCCCTGCGGCAGTTGCCGGCCGATCGCGTCCAGCGTGCGCTGATCGGCGATGCCGGTCGGCTCCAGATTGTGCGCGCTCTGGAAATTGCGCACCGCGCCGGCGGTGTGCTCGCCATAGATGCCCGAACGCGTTTCCAGCGGCTGGCCGCGCTCGTCGCGCACGCCGAGCTGGTTCAAGGACTGCTGCAGACCGCGCACGTCGGCGCCGCGTTCGCCCTGGCGCAGCACGCCGTCGGCCATCGCGTCGCGGGTGGCCGGCGTCGGTGCCGGGGTGGTCGGAGCCGTCGGAGCGGTCGGCGTGGTCTGGCCGCGGCCGGGCACGGTCAGGTGCTGCATTGGATCGACCGCGACGCCGTTGACGCGATACTCGAAGTGCAGATGGGTATCGCCCTGGCGCGGCGTGTTGCCGGTGCGGCCCATGGTGCCGATCTGCTGGCCGGGCTCGACATGCTGGCCGTCGCGCACGTTGATGTCGCGCATGTGCATGTAGACCGTGGTGACGCCGTTGCCGTGATCGATGCTGACCATGTTGCCGGCGGCGCCGTTGTTGGGCTTCACGTGCACGGTGCCGCCGCTGTAGGCCTGGATCGGGTCACCTTCGCGGCCGACGATGTCCACGCCCTTGTGGGTGCGCGCGCCGCCGCCGCGCGAGGTGCCGAATTCGCCCTGCCCTTCGCCCGGCTTGTCGGCATGGTTGATGGTGGTGTTGCCCGGCGCCGGCCAATGGCCGGTGCCCTGCGGCTGCGGCGTCGCCGGGGCCGGATGGTTGCGGCTGGCTTCGGGCAATTGCAGTTGCGTCTGCACCGCCGCCAGAGTGGCGCGATCGGCCACGCCGGTTTCCGGCAGATGGTTGGCGTGCTGGAAGCTGCGCACCGAGGCCGCGGTGTGTGCGCCGTAGACGCCGGAGGTGGTTTCCAGCGCCTGTCCACGCTCGTCCTTGAAGCCGAGCTGGTTCAAGTTGCGCTGCAGCTGGCGCACCGGTTCGCCGCTCTCGTTGCGGCTCAGGGCGCCGTCGGCCAGCGGATTGGCCGGGGTCTGGGTCTGAGTGCGGGTCGGGCCGGCGTCGGTGACCGTGCGCCAGGCCTGTTCCGGCGTCTGGCCGCGGCCGATCGCTTCCTGATAGTTGGTGCGCATCTGCTGCAGGGCGCGGCCGGCGTCGGGCGCCGAGATCGAGGCGGCATTGCCGCCGACGCCGCCGTAGCGGCTGCGGCCGGTGTCGGGATCGGCCACGCTGGCCCATTCGCCGGCCAGCTGGTCCTGGGCGCGATGCAAACTCGCGCCGGGCTGGCCGGTGATGTAGTCGCGGATGCCGGGCTGCTTACGCGAGATCAGGTAGTCGGAAAAGATCCGCTCCTGCAGCTCGGGGGTGACGCGCTGGTTCGGGTCCAGACGCAGGCTGGCCACGGCCAGGTCCATAGTGCCGGGAATGATCTGGTATTTGCCGACCGCGAACAGGCGGTCGGGATTGCCCGCGGGCAGATGCTGGCGACGCTGCAGTTCGCCCAGGGTCATCTGCGAGAAATCGATGGTGCGTCCGTTGGCATCGCCGGCGCGGCCGCGGTTATAGGAACCATAGCCGCCTTCGCCGCGCTCCAGGAGCTCGCTCAGTGGATTGCTCATGTTGGAAATCTCCGTTTACCGACAAGTGGTTGGATGGCGTATCCGGAGAGTTTCGTCCTGAATCAGCTCCGGCCATGGCAAGCGGGACGGGTGTCCGACTTGCACTTCGCGGCACGGATCCTTGCTAATCCGTGCCGCTTGCGGCCCTGACTGCACCGCGACCTGCCGGGGTTCACTGGCAGGCGTTTGCTGGGTTCCTCTGTAACGTCTGGTGGAAACGTCTGGGTGGAAACATCTTGATGTGAGTCTGATCCGGCGGGCGGCGCGCGATCGCGCGCCGGGCCCGGGCCCGATCCGGCGACCGCTCAGCGCGGCCGGCCCGGTGTTATTTGCTGAAACTCCATTCGGTCACACGCAGGCGCGAGTCCGCGCCGGCCACGTTCCAGTCTTCGATCATGCCGTAGCTGGTGACTTCCAGGCGCTGCGCATCGTGGCTGAAGCGGGTGGTGGCGTAGCCGTCGCCGCTGTAGGCGCTCAGCTCGGGGATGTCGGTGCAGGCCCGGCAGATCGCCAGGTCCGGGTTTTCCTTGCAGGTCTGTTCGTCGTGGCCGACCACCTGGGTCCGGCACTGCGGGTCCACGACCGGCTGCCAGCCGCCGTCCAGGGCGAGCTTGCGCAGATCGGCGTAGGCCATGTCCTTCTTCAACGCATCTTGCAGAGACGACATGTCGGGCTGTCCTTGCTGGGAAACGGTGGCGGCCGGCGCAGGCGTCGCGGCGGCGGGCGCCGCGGGTGCGGCGGCGCTCGGCGCGGCCGGTGCCGGGGGCGCCTTGCACGCGGCCAAAGCCGCGGTCGCGGCCAGCAGCACGGCGGCGGCGCGGGCGCCCGCACGGAATCGGGAATCGACCATGACACTTCCTGTGTGAGTTCAGACGAACTGGAGCAACACCGGCAAGGCTACCGTTCCGGCCTTGCACACGGCAACTGCCGGCCACGGCGGCGGGCCTTGGCCCGACCGGCGGCGGTTTGGATGCGGGAGGTTTGGATCGGTGGGCAGGCGCGCCGGCGAATGCGGCAATGCCCTGCCCCAGCCGCCGCCCGGCCGATGCGGGGCGGCGTGGGCGGATGCGGACTTACTCGAAGGAACCGACCGAATCGTGGGCCAGGTTGTCGAAGCGGGTGTACTCGCCGAAGAACTTGAGCTTGAGCGAGCCGGTCGGGCCGGAACGCTGCTTGCCGATGATGACCTCGGCCAGGCCTTTGTCCGGCGAGGTTTCCTTGTTGTAGTAATCGTCTCGGTAAATGAAGACGATCACGTCCGCGTCCTGCTCGATAGCGCCCGATTCGCGCAAGTCCGCCATCACCGGGCGCTTGTCGGCGCGCTGTTCCAGCGAGCGGTTGAGCTGCGACAGCGCGATCACCGGCAGGTTGAGTTCCTTCGCCAGATGCTTGAGCGAACGCGAGATTTCGGAAATTTCCGTGGCGCGGTTTTCGTTGTTGCCCGGCACCGACATCAGCTGCAGGTAGTCGATGACGATCAGGCCCAGGTCGTGCTCGCGCTTGAGGCGGCGCGACTTGGCGCGCAGCACTTCCGGCGACAGGCCCGGGGTGTCGTCGATGAAGATCTTGACCTCGCGCAGCTGGCGGATCGCGCCGGTGACGCGCGCCCAATCTTCGTCTTCGAGCTGGCCCGAACGCAGGCGCTGGGCGTTGACGCGGCCGACCGAGGAGATCAGTCGCAGCGCCAGCTGGCTGGCGGACATTTCCATCGAGAACACCGCCACCGCTTTCTTGGTGCGGAACGCGGCGTGCTCGGCGATGTTGAGGGCGAAGGCGGTCTTGCCCATCGCCGGACGCGCGGCGAGGATCAGCAGGTCGGTGTTCTGCAGACCGGCCGTCATTTCGTCGAATTCGGTGTAGCCGGTCGGGATGCCGGTGACCGAGCCGCCGTTGGCGTAGCGGGTCTGCAGCACGTCGAAGGCTTCCGACAGCGCCTTGGTGACCGGGGTGAAGTCGGTGCGGCCGCGGGCGCCGGCTTCGGCGATCGCGAACACCTGCTGCTCGGCCTTGGCCAGGATCTCGCCGCTGTCGCGGCCATCGGGTTGAAAACCGTCGTTGACGATCTCGGTGCCGACCTCGATCAGCTTGCGCATCACCGCCTTGTCGCGAACGATCTCGGCGTAAGCGGTGATGTTGGCCGCCGACGGCGTGGTCGTGGCCAGTTCGATCAGGTAGGCGCCGCCGGCGACCTGTTCGGTCAGGCCTTGCGATTCGAACCATTCGCCCAGGGTCACCGCGTCGAACGGGCGGCTCTTTTCCGCCAGCTCGCGGATCGCGCGGTAGATCAGCTGGTGATCGCGGCGATAGAAGTCTTCTTCCACGATCTGGTCGGCGACGCGGTCGTAGGCGTCGGGCGCGAGCATGAGGCCGCCGAGCACGGCCTGCTCGGCCTCCACCGACTGCGGCGGGACGCGCAGTTGGTCGATGCGCTGTTCGGCGCGGGTCTCGAAACGTTTTTCGCCACGGAATCCGCCGGCACGTGCGCTCATCGGGGAGACGATCCTCGTCGTTTCGGCCGCAACGCGGCCGATCGAGCCCGCAAGGGCCCGGAACTGGTCATTGGCGTGCCGGCCGATCTTCCGAGCGGGCTCAGGGCGAGCGCCGCACGATGGCGAATCGGAACCGGATTTCGATAGTAGATGCGAAAGCGCCGTTCTGGTTGCAGATAAGGTTGTGGATAAGAGCGGGATAAGCTGTGCTTCTATCGCACACTGTCGTCGCAAGCGATGAGATCGAGCGATCTGCGCCGACTCTCTGCGAACGACGGCGAAAGCACGGGCCCCTCACGCTCCACCCAGCAACCGCGGCGCTGCGAATCCGCCGTCGCAAAAAAACGAAGGGCGCCTCGCGGCGCCCTCGTTCGTACCGCGTCAGGCTCGGATCAGGCGACTTCGCCGGCGACCGTGACCTTGACGGTGATTTCGACGTCGGCGTGCAGGTGGATCAGCACGTCGTACTCGCCGGTGCGGCGGATCGGGCCTTCGCCCATGATCACTTCCGACTTGTTGACCGGGTAGCCGGCCTTGGTCAGCGCCTCGGCGATATCGCGCGGGGTCACCGAACCGTACAGCTTGCCTTCGGTCGCGGCGTTGGCGTGGACAGTCACCGTGGCGCCTTCCAGCTTGGCCTTGCGGCCTTCGGCGCCTTCGAGCTGCGACTTGGCCTTGGCTTCGTACTCAGCGCGACGGGTTTCGAACTCGGCCAGGTTGCTGGCGGTGGCCGGAACGGCCTTGCCCTGCGGGACCAGGAAGTTGCGGCCGTAGCCCGGCTTCACGTTGACCTTGTCGCCGAGGTTGCCGAGGTTGGTGACTTTCTGCAGGAGGATCAGTTGCATGGGATTGCTCCGTATTCGTTAGCGGGCCTGTAGGTCCGCAGCGGGATTCGCTGTCCGAAGAGCTGGAATCGGGATTTGTGTTGGTGAGGAGGCCAGATGCGGGTTCTATGCAGAACTTTGCGATCTGGTGGCCCCTCACCCCTGCCCTCTCCCGCAAGCGGGAGAGGAGGAGGAAGAGTTCGTCCGCTGAGCGGACGAACTACTTGCTTCAAGCGTTGTGGTTGTCCGTGTACGGGATCAGCGCGAGGAAACGAGCGCGCTTGACCGCCGTGGCCAGCTGACGCTGGTACTTGGACTTGGTGCCGGTGACGCGGCTCGGCACGATCTTGCCGGTCTCGGTCAGATACTGGCGCAGGGTGTTGAGATCCTTGTAATCGATCTCTTTGACGCCCTCGGCGGTGAACTTGCAGAACTTGCGGCGACGGAAGAACTTGGACATGGGGGCAATCCTCAGGCGGCTTCGGCGTTGTCTTCGGCGCTGTCGGCGGTGCCGACGGCGTTGTCGCTGTCATCGTCACGACGACGGCGTTCGCCACGCTCGGGCTTGTCGCCCTTCTCGTCCTTGAACTTCATGATCAGGGACTGTTCGGTGTCGGCTTCGTCGCGCTTCATGACCAGGTGACGCAGCACGGCATCGTTGAAACGGAAACCGTCGACCAGCTCGTTGAGCACGGTCTGGGTGACTTCGATGTTCAACAGGACGTAGTGAGCCTTGACCAGGTTCGAGATCGGGTAAGCCAGCTGACGGCGGCCCCAGTCTTCGAGACGGTGGATCTTGCCTTCACCGGCTTCGATCAGCGACTTGTAGCGCTCGATCATGGCCGGCACCTGCTCGCTCTGGTCCGGATGGACCAGGAACACGACTTCGTAATGACGCATGGTGTGATTCCTTGTGGATGAGGGATCGCCGGGGGCGACCCGATTCAGCCCCCCAAGACCCGCATCGGGTCCGGTGGAGCAAGGTCCCGACACGGCCGCAGGCCATGTGGGAGCCGGAAAGTATGGCAGGGACAGGGGCTTACGTGCAAATCGACGCCAGGGCGGCGAACGGGGCCGGCGATGCGGATGCGGGCCCGAGGCCCGGACGGACGCCGGGCCGGCCCGTTGCCCAGCCCTCGCCATAAGTCCGCGTCAGGCCTGCGGCCGCGCGGCGGGCGCCGTGATCCGATCACAGCGCCCGTGTGCGTAAAACCTTAAATATATGCCGTAAGTAATTGAATTAAATAATCAGGTGCGCTTCTTACCGGCAATCCACGCATCGATATGCTTCTCCAGCACGCTCAGCGGCACCGAGCCGGTCGAGAGCACTTCATCGTTGAAGTCGCGCACATCGAAGTCTTTGCCCAGCGCTTGGCGCGAACGCTCGCGCAGCTCGGAAATCTTGAGCTGGCCGATCTTGTACGCCAGCGCCTGTCCCGGGGTGCCGATGTAGCGGTCGATCTCGTTAACCACGTCCTGCTCGGTCTTGGGCGCGTTGTCGGTGAAGAACTTGATCGCCTGCTCGCGGCTCCAGCCCTTGGCGTGCATGCCGGTGTCGACCACCAGCCGCACCGCCCGCCACATGTCGTAGGACAGCTGACCCATGCGGTCGTAGGGATCGTCGTACAGGCCCATGTCGTAGCCCAGGCGCTCGGCGTACAGGCCCCAGCCCTCGCCGTAGGCGACGAAGTAGCCGGTGCGGCGGAACATCGGCGCGTCGGGCAGTTCCAGGCCGCGGGCGAACTGGAAGTGATGGCCCGGCACCGCTTCATGCAGCGACAGCGGAATCATTTCCCAGGTCGGGCGCATCTCGGGCTTATACAGATTGACGTAGTAGAACCCCGCGCGGCTGCCGTCCACGGCACCGGCCAGGTAATAGGCGGTGGTGGTGTCGGGCGCGATGTTGTCCGGGATCGGACGCACGCCGTAGGGCTGGCGCGGGATGATCTTGGAGATCTTCACCAGTTCCGGATCGATCCGCTTGGCCGTGGCCTGATACGCCTCCAGCAGCTCGGCCGGGGTCTTGTGGAAGAACTTCGGATCGGTGCGCAGGTAATGGAAGAACGCCGGCAAGTCGCCCTTGAAGCCGACCTCGCTCTTGATCTTCTCCATCTCGGCGCGGATGCGCGCGACTTCCTTCAGGCCGATCTGGTGGATCGCATCGGCGCTCAGGTCGGTGGTGGTGTAGTCGGCGGCGAGGAAGTCGTAATAGGCCTTGCCATCGGGCAGATCGGCGGCGGCGATGCTGGTGCGGGTGTTCGGCAGGTAGTCCTTGTCGAAGAACTCGCCGAAGCGGCGATAGGCGGGCACCAGGGTTTCGCTGATCACCTTTTTGGCCTCGGCCTGCAGCGCGCTGCGCTCGGCCGCCGGGATGGCGTCGGGGAAACGGGCGAAGGGCTTGTAGAACGGGCTCTTGCCCGGATCGGTCACGACCTGCTTGGCGATCTGGCCCGGCACGCGCTGCATCAGCACCCGCGGCGGAGTGAGGCCGGCCTTGACGCCCTCGCGCAGCAGCGCCTGGTTCTGTTCGATCACTGTCGGCACCGCGCGCATGCGCGCGAGCCAGTCACGGTAGTCCTTGACCTCGGTGAAGCTCAGCGCCTCGACCACGCCGTCCAGGGTCTGCACCCCGCCCTGCTGGCTCAGCGGCATCAGGTATTCGCGGTACTTCTGCCGCTCGATGGCTTTTTCCAGGTTCCAGGCGAATACGTCGTAGTTGAGCTGATCGTCCACCGACAGCTGGCCGCGATCGATCGCCTTGAGCTCGGCGAGCGCCTTGCGATCGCCTTCGGCGCGCGCCTGGATCGCGCTCAGGCTCTGGTCGGTCCAGCGGTCGTTGAAGCGCTTGTCGCCGTTGTAGCTGGCGCCTTCCGGGCTTTCGCGCAGGCCGCGTTCCCATTGCGCGTCGAACAATCGGAACAAGGCTTGCGCGGAGGCGTTGCGGGCGGGCGTGGCGGTGGCGGACGCCGCCGGCGCGGCGGCGGCGGAAGTCGCGCACGCGCAGGCCAGGGCCGAAGCGAGCAGCACGGAACGAAGCATGTGGGATTTCCAGCGAGGCGAGCGTCGCAGTCTAGCCGCCGGCCCCGGGCGCGGCCGCGTGACGAAAGATGGGGGCCAGACATGCCGATGCGCGATCCGGATCGGCCAGGCGAGACGCGTCTTTCCCTAACCGGCCGTGAACCCGCTCACATCGGCGACGTTCCATTTCGTTACCATGTGAAAAAATCTCAGTCATATCAATGCCCTGCCCGCTGTCGCGGCAGCGCACGTCCGCTCATTCGGGATTCGCCACACAGATGCCTACCCACCCCGCGCCCGACCGGATCGCCGTGATCATCCCCAGCTACAAGGTGCGCCGGCACATCCTGGCCGTCATCGACGCGATCGGGCCGGAGGTCGAGCGCGTCTACGTGGTCGATGATCAGTGCCCGGACGAGAGCGGACGCTATGTCGCGGAGAACTGCCGCGACCCGCGCGTGGTGGTGCTGCGGCATGAGGTCAACCAGGGCGTCGGCGGCGCGGTCATGACCGGCTATGCGGCGGCGGCGGCGGACGGTTTCACCATCGCGGTCAAGATCGACGGCGACGGCCAGATGGACCCGCGCCTGCTGCCCATCTTCGTCCAGCCCATCCTTGAAGGCCGCGCCGACTACACCAAGGGCAACCGCTTCTACGATCTGTCGCAGATCCAGCGCATGCCCAAGATCCGCCTGATCGGCAACGCCGGCCTGTCGTTCCTGAGCAAGCTGTCGACCGGCTACTGGAACACCTTCGACCCCACCAACGGCTACACCGCCATCCACACCCGGGTCGCCGCGCACCTGCCCTTCGACCGCATCAGCCGTCGCTATTTCTTCGAGACCGATCTGCTGTTCCGGCTCAACATCGCCCGCGCGACCGTGCTGGACATCCCGATGGACGCGGTCTACGCCGACGAAGAAAGCAACCTGCACATCCGCAAGATCTTCGGCGAGTTCCTCGGCAAGCACATCCGCAATTTCTTCAAGCGCATCTTCTACAACTACTTCCTGCGCGACATGTCGGCCGCGTCGCTGGAGCTGGCCTTCGGCAGCGTGCTGATCGCCTTCGGCCTGATCTACGGCTGCTGGCAGTGGTTCTCGTCCATGCAGCTGGGCGTGACCACGCCGGCCGGCTCGGTGATGCTGGCGGCGCTGCCGTTGATCGTGGGTTTGCAGTTCGTGCTTGCCTTCGTTTCCTTCGACGTGGCCAATGTCCCGGCCCGCACCATCGCTCCCCTGCTGCCTGACACGCATCGCAATAGATAATGGTGCGGCACCCGCGCTCGCGTCGGCTCGACAGCCGACCGGCGACGCGCACCGGGGCCGCGCACCTCATCTTCATCGCAAGGACATGTTCTGTTGAAGCCCGATCAGCCGACCCGTTTCAATCACTGGAATGCAGTTCTCGCGCTCGGCGCCGTCGCGGTGTTGGCGGCGATTATTACGCGCGATACCGGCCTGTACGCATCGGTATTCGGCGATGAATGGACTTACAGCTCCAACTCGCGCCTGGCCCCGATCGCGGATGCGAAAATCCCGTCCTATCTGTATTTGTGGATATTCCGGCTGACCAATCAATGCGGCGCCGACTTTTTGAGCTGCGCACGCTGGTTGAACGCGATTTTCTTCGTGGCCGCGGCGCCCTTCATCTACGCGGTGCTCAAGCCTTACACCAGCCCGGGCAAAGCCGTGGCGCTGGCGCTGGTGGCGATCGCCGCGCCGGCCAATTCGTTCGCCACCTTGTTCATGCCCGAATCGCTGTATTTCTTCATGTTCTGGGTGCTGAGCTTCGTGGCGCTGCGTCCGTATGCCGCCCGGCCCTGGCGCTACGCGGTCCAATGCGGCGCGATGCTCGGCCTGATGTGCCTGGTCAAGCTGCATGCCTTGTTCTTGCTGGGCGGCCTGTGCGCTTTCGTGCTGATCGACGCGCTGTGGCCCGGAGTGCGGGGCCGGCTTAAACCGGCGTTGATCGTACTGGCCGCGACCGTCGTGGTGTTCTTCGCGGTTCGCTTCGGCCTGGGCTATGCGCTCGGCGGAAAGGGCGCGTTGAGCTTGATGGGCGAGTTCTATTCGACCCAGGCGAACGTAAGCAAGGGACAGCTTCCGCTGGATGCGCTGATCTGGAACACGATGAAGTCCGGTTGGGGCCATGTGATCGGGCTGTGCATGCTGTTCGGGCCGCTGCTTGTCGCCGCCGTGTTCAATCTGGTGCGCGGCAACGACGAGCAGTCGCAACGCGCACGCAGCGCGGTCCTGTTCGGGTTGACCATGTTGGCGGCGCTGGTGACCATCACCGCGTACTTCACCGCCAGCATGAGCTACAGCGAAAACATCGGCCGCCTGCACCAGCGCTATTACGATTTCTGCTTGCCGCTGCTGTTGCTCGGCGCGCTCGCCTGGCGCGGACTGGAGGCCCATCCGGCGGCGTGGAAGAAGACGCTCACCCGTGCCGCGACCGTGATCATCGCGCTGCTGATGTTGTATGCGGCCACCATCGGGCTTCGGCTCTACACCCCGTATTTCGTCGATTCGCCGGAACTGAGCTGGGTCCAGGGCCGGCGCCTGTTGCCGGCGCTGATCGGCGGCATCGGCGCGATCGCCTGCTTGAGTTTCATTTTCAGCGATCTGCGCAAGGCCCGTCTGGCCGCCCTGGGCTACTACGTGCTGATCGTCGCCGCGGGCACGACGGCGGCGACGGTGACGACGCGTTCGCGCACCTACGTCGACGAGTTCGTGCAGGCAGGACAGTTGCTGCGGACCCAGTACCCCGATGTCGCCCGAGATGGGCAGTTGGTCGGCGATCTATATGCCGGATTGCTCAAGGCGAAGTTCTATGCCGACTCGAATACGCTCGAAGTCGTCGCCACCAATCCCGCCGGCGGCTTCGACAAAGGTCTGGACTGGACGCGCGACAGCGCGGTGTTGTTCGACGATTGGCAGCTGCCGCCCGGCAGTTATCACCGCAAGCGGGCGTACAAGGGCTTCACCGTCTACTGGCTGCGCAAGCGCGACACGCTGGATTTCAGCAAGCCGCTGCCGGCTTCGGTGAAATCGGCGCAAGGCCTGGCGGCGCCGGAATCGTTCGGACGCTGGTCGCAGGACAAGGAAGTCGTGCTCGCTTTCAATGAGCCGATCTCCGGCGACCTGCAAGTGACTATCGAAGCCAGCGCGTTCGGGCCCAACGTCGGTCAACCCTTCGCCATCGCGCTCGGCCAAGTGGAGCGGCCGCTGCAACTGGGGGCCACGGCGCAGGTCCACACGCTGGACTTTCCGGATGTGGTCGATGCCCGGACCTTGGTGATCCGCGTGCCGCAGCCGACCTCGCCGCAGCAGCTCGGGATCGGCCAGGATCCGCGCGCACTGGGCATCTCGCTGGTCCGGTTGAGCATGGGCCCGAAAAACAACCAGCCCGTGCGCGTCTGCGACCGTCTCGCCGCAGACTGCCGCGCTGCCACCGACGGCTTGCCTACCGGCCAGCCGGAGAAGTGATGGGAATCCGCCGGCCCGGTTTCGGGCCGCGCGGTTTCAGGCCGCGTCTACCTGCGTGGTGAAGCTCTCCCCGCAACCGCACTCGGCCGTGGCATTGGGATTCTGGAACACGAACATCTCGCCCAGGCCCTGCTTGAGGAAATCGATGCGGGTGCCTTCGACCAGCGGCAGGCTGATCGGATCGACGTAGATGCGCACGCCGTCCTGTTCGAACACGGTGTCTCCGGCGCGTTCTTCGCGGGCCAGGTCGGCGGTGTGCTGCCAGCCCGAGCAACCGGTACGGGTCACGCCGAAACGCAGGCCCAGGGCGGTCGGCGTCTCGGCCAGGAAGGTCTGGACGCGGGCAAGAGCGGCGGGAGCGAGGGTGACGGGCATGACGGTACTCGTAGGATGCGGCTCGACGGACTGGCTGAGCCGGTCGGTCCGGCCGGCTGCGATGGTTCACCGATGACGGAATCTTATCAGTCCGGCATTCGGGGGCTGTACCCGATATGGCGGCATGTGCGGCCGGTTCAAGCCGGGCTGAATCGGGCCGTGGCGCCCGGCTTGGTTGGGGTTCGGGCTTCGATCGGCGCCGATCGGCCGCGATCGGGTCAGCCGCCCCCACCCGCCGCGCTCGCGCCCGACGCCGGTTCCGACTCCGGCGGCGCCAGCAGATAGGTCGCGAAACTGCCCAGCCAATGCGCGCCGGCGTAATGCGTGTCGCCGACCGCGATCAGCCCCAGCTCGCGATGCACCGCCGCGGCCGCGCGCAAGGCGCCGATGCGACGGTCGCGCGGCGGCAGGCCGCGGGCGATGCCTTCCAGCATCCAGGCGCGGCTGAGATTGAGGCCGTCCAGGTGCGCCAGCTTGCCGTCGCCCGGGTCCAGCACCAACCCCGGGGTGAGCCAGTCGGCGCGGGCGCGGCGCGGAATCTGCGGCAGGAAGTCCTTGAGCCAGCGGGCGAATTCCGGCGCCGGCAGCACCCGCCGCATCAGGTCGGCCTCGGCCAGGCACGGCGAGAGGAAGTCCTGGCCCGAGGGCTCGTAGGCCAGCGGGCAGTTGCGGTCGCCCAGGTAATAGAAGCGCGAGCGGGCGATCAGCGCCTCGCGCAGGGCGTTGTCGCCGCTGATCCCGGTCCAGTCCAGGGCCAGGCCGAAGGCGAACGCGGTCTGGCTGTGTTCACCGACCCGGATCGGCTTGGTCAACTTGGGCAGCCAGCGCTGCAGCCGCTGCGATGCCTCGCGTTCCAGCGGTTCCAGCGCTTTCGCCCATTGCCGCGCCTGCGGATCGTCCCAGCCGCGCAGTTGCGCGCCCAGTTGCAGCAGCCAGGCCAGGCCGTAGGGGCGTTCGAAACTCTCGTCGGCATGGCGCAGGTAAGCCAGTTCGCCGGCCAGATTGCTGTCGGTCAGGCTGCGCGCGAGCGCCGCGCGGGCCTGGGCCGCGAACGGCGCCTGCGGAAAGCGCTGCGCCAGCCGCGCCAGCAGCCAGTGGCCGTGGACCGAGGAATGCCAGTCGTAACAGCCGAAAAACGCCGGATAGAGTCTGCTCGGCGCGGCGACATCGCCGGCGCCTTCCAGGCGGTGGGCGATCTTGTTCGGGTACTCGCGGCCCACGCAGCTCAGCGCCAGGCCGGCGAAATGGGCGGCGTGGGCTTCATCCAGCGAGACCATCTCCGGCTCGGGCAGCAGCGGCGATTTGGCTATCGGCTCCTGCGCCGATACGCCGCCCGCGCAGCACAGCAGCGCCAGCGCGGCCCACGCCCGCGCCGTCCGCGCGCCGGCCCGCAACCATCGCCGCGCACCGATCCGGCCCTTGCCGCCCGCCCCGATTGTGCTCATGCCACGCCCCTACCCGTGATCGATAGCGCAGTCTACGGGCGCCGCCGCCGGCGCGCTGCGCCGGTCCCATCCGTTATGATCGCCGTCCCTCACTTTTCATTGCGCTAAGGCGGCACGACATGACGGTGGTAAGCGTCGAACAGGCACTCGCGGGCAAGATCCCGGCGGGCGGCGAGGTCACGGTACGCGGCTGGGTGCGCACCCGGCGCGATTCCAAGGCCGGACTGAGCTTCGTCAACGTCAGCGACGGCTCCTGCTTCGCGCCGATCCAGGTGGTCGCCACCAATGCGCTGTCGAATTACGACGATGAGGTCAAGCACCTCACCGCCGGCTGCGCGGTGATCGCCACTGGCCATCTGGTCGCATCGCAAGGCCAGGGCCAGAGCTACGAGATCCAGGCCAGCAAGCTGGAAGTGGTCGGCTGGGTCGAGGACCCGCTCACCTACCCCATGCAGCCCAAGCAGCACACGCTGGAGTACCTGCGCGAGTTCGCCCACCTGCGCCCGCGCACCAACCTGTTCGGCGCGGTCACCCGCATCCGCAACTCGCTGGCCCAGGCCGTGCACCGTTTCTTCCACGAGAACGGTTATTTCTGGATCAGCACGCCGATCATCACCACCTCCGACGCCGAAGGCGCCGGGCAGATGTTCCGCGTGTCCACGCTGGATCTGGTCAACCTGCCGCGCGACAAGGAAGGCGCGGTGGATTTCTCGCGCGACTTCTTCGGCAAGGAAACCTTCCTGACCGTGTCCGGCCAGCTCAACGCCGAGGCCTACGCGCTGGCGATGAGCAAGGTCTACACCTTCGGCCCGACCTTCCGCGCCGAGAACAGCAACACCACGCGCCATCTGGCCGAGTTCTGGATGATCGAGCCGGAGGTCGCGTTCAACGACCTGGCCGCCAACGCGCAGCTGGCGGAGGACTTCCTCAAGTACCTGTTCCGCGCCGTGCTCAGCGAACGCGCCGACGATCTGGCCTTCATCGCCGAACGGGTCGAACCCACCGCGCTGACCCGGCTTGAAGGTTTCGTCAACGCACCGTTCGAACGCATCGACTACACCGATGCGATCAGCCTGCTGCAGAAGTCCGGGCAGAAGTTCGAGTTCCCGGTCGAATGGGGCCTGGACCTGCAGACCGAGCACGAGCGCTGGCTGACCGAGCAGCACGTCGGCCGCCCGGTGGTGGTGACCAATTACCCCGAGCACTTCAAGGCCTTCTACATGCGCCTGAACGACGACGGCAAAACCGTCGCGGCGATGGACGTGCTGGCTCCGGGCATCGGCGAGATCATCGGCGGCAGCCAGCGCGAAGAGCGCCTGGACGTGCTCGACGCGCGCATGGCGCAGTTCGGCCTGGACCCGGCGCATTACGGCTGGTACCGCGATTTCCGCCGCTACGGCTCGGTCCCGCATGCCGGCTTCGGCCTGGGCTTCGAGCGCCTGGTGGTGTACGTGTGCGGGTTGAGCAATATCCGCGATGCGATCGCGTATCCGCGCGCGCCGGGTAATGCGGAGTTCTGATTCGCGACACGCGCCAAGCGAAGCGTGCGCTTTGGCCTTCGCTTTTTCGCTCGTCATCCCCGCGAAGGCGGGGATCCAGAGACTTCGCAGCCATGTCGCGGTACAGCCCTGGATCCCCGCCTTCGCGGGGATGACGGTCTGAAAATTACGCGATACGCGTGAAACGGCACGGCGCTCGACTTGAATCGCCAAGTGGTAGTTCGGCTCGCATCGCCGCTTCGTCCGGTAAATGAGGTAATGCCCAAGTGATCCTGTTCCTGGCCCTGACCTTCGTAGGCATAGCGGTGTCCGCGTTCTGCGCCTTCGCGATCTTCTGGCCGCTGGCGCTGGTGCATCTGCGCGACCGCCATCCGGCCCTGCGCGGGCAACTGGGCGAGGCCGCGTTCGTGCATCCGGCGGCGTGGAACTGGCTGCTGCGCCAGCGTTATCGCGCCGCCGCCGACCGCAATCTCGACGGTCTGGCGACGCCGGCGCGGGTGTCGCTGCTGATCGTGTTCGCGTCGCTGGCCTGCGCCGGCCTGCTCTGGCTGCTTTCCTCCGTGGTGTCCTGATGAACGATATGTACGAAAACGAACAATGGTGGCTGGCCACGCTCGGCCGCACCCTGGTCTGGGCGCGGCTGCGGGTGCTCGAAGCCGGCACCGCCGAGGTCCTGGACAGCGACGGCAAGATCCTGCCCTACGACAGCGAAGACACCGCGCGTGCGGCGCTGATGGACGCGGAGTTCGTCGAACTCACCGGCCTGGACGAAGACGACGCGCAAAGCCGCGGCTTCTCCCTGGCCGAGCTGACGCCGCCGCAGGCCGGCAACGATGAGGCGCTGGCCGCGCTGATGATGCGCAAGCTGCCGCCGCGCCACTGACGCGCGCCGCAATACGAACACTCACCGTCGCCGCATCCGGAGACCCGCATGGACCTCAACCTCACCGGCAAACACGCCCTGGTCTGCGGCGCCTCAGAAGGCATCGGCCGCGCGAGCGCGCACGAACTGGCCCTGCTCGGCTGCGACGTCACCGTGCTGGCGCGCCGCCCCGAGGCCCTGGCCGCGGTCGCCGAAGCCCTGCCGCGCAGCGGCGCGCAGGCGCACGGCTGGATCGCCGCCGACGTCGGCGACGCCGCCGCGCTGAGCGCGCAGGTAACGGCGCTGGCGGCCGGCAAGCCGGTGCATATCCTGATCAACAACACCGGCGGCCCGCCGGGCGGCCCGGCGCATACCGCGCTCGATGCGGCCTATCAGGATGCGTTCGCGCGCCACCTGATCGCCAATCAGACCCTGGTGCGCGCGTTGCTGCCGGGCATGCGCTCGGCGCAGTGGGGCCGCGTGGTCAACGTGATCTCGACCTCGGTCAAGGAACCCATCGTCGGCCTGGGCGTGTCCAACACGATCCGCGGCGCTGTCGCCAGTTGGGCCAAGACCTTGTCGCGCGAACTGGCCATCGACGGCATCACCGTCAACAACGTATTGCCCGGCTATACCAAGACCGCGCGCATCGAGCAGATCATCGGCGATCGCGCGCGCAACACCGGCCAGAGCGAGGACGCGGTGATCGAGGCCATGCGCAGGACCGTGCCGCTCAACCGTTTCGCCGAAGCGGCGGAGATCGCCGCGTGCATCGCGTTCTTGTGTTCGCCGGCGGCGGGCTACGTCAACGGCGTGAGTCTGGCGGTGGATGGCGGGCGGATGCAGTCGATCTGAGGGTTGGGGTTCGCTGCTGCTGACCGAACAGCGTCGGGGCTGAAGCCCCTCCCACAAAAGATTGCCCGGTCTTCGCGAGGCGTCGAGTTTTTTGTGGGAGGGGCTTCAGCCCCGATGCTGTTCGATCAAATCTCCGCAACACCCTCAAGTGCCTGCCCTACTCGGCCGCTAGATAGCGACCGCGCAGCGAACGCTCGAACCACCACAAACCCGCGCTGAGCGCCAGCCAGGCGAAGAACCACGGCCACGGCGAGCCGCGTTCGCCATCGGCGGCCTGCGCTCCCGTCGCCGCGCCACCGCGCTGCATCGACTCCAGACTCAACCCCGCCGTGGCTTCGCGCAATTCGCTGGCCCGCAACCCCGGCGCTTCGTCGCGAGCGCGCACATAGAACGGCAGCAAGCGCTCGCCTTGCCGCAACGAATGCCAGCCCGCCGAGCTCGGCCAGAACCCGGCGCAACGCTCGCGGCCAGTGTCCGGATCGACCACCAGCGCCACCGCCGGCCCGCGCGGCGGCAGAACCTGCGCGCCGTCGGCGAGGCCGCACACGCGCGTGCGCTCATCCTGGCGCGGCGAACCGTCGATACGCGCCGATTCGCTCGAACGCGCTCGGGTCAATGTCGACAACGCATCGCTCCACAGCCGGCCATGCAGATCGTCGCGCCCGGCCAGCACCAGCTTGAAGCTGTCGCTCAGGCCCCACAGCGCAAATCGTCCCTGCCCGAGCGCACGCCATGCCGCATACGCCTTGCCGTCGGCATCGCGCGCCAGCGGTTGCAGCCCGGCGCTGTCGAGCGCGAGCACGCGCCGCGTCAATGCCGGCGCCTCGGCCGGCGCTTGATCGCGCGGACGCGGCGCATCGACGCTGCCGGGCCCCAGGCGCGCGCGCGTGGCCGCTTCGTCGGCGCCGATCACCGGCAGACGCAGCTCGCTCGCATCCGCGCCGGCGCCGGGCTCGAAACCCAGCTCGCGCAACTGCGCGCGCGTGCGCGGCGACAACGGCCCGCCGACGCGCAGCAACACACCCAGGCCGCCGCGCGCTGCGGCGATCACCGCGTTGCGCTGAGTCTCGCCGAGCGACTCCCAGGCGCGTTCGTCCAGCACCAGCAGATCGAATCCGGCCAAGGTCGCCGCGTTCAAACTCAACGGCGCATCGCCGAGCTGCAGCCCCGCGCCGACACTGATCTGCGTGTGCGGCTTGAGCCCGGCGTCGGCGGCCCAGCGGCGCAGATACTTGAGCTCGGGGCCGGGCGCGCCCGCCAGCAACAACAACTTCGGCGCCGGCCGCGCTTCGATCGCGACCGGCACGTCGACCTGTTCGATCACCTGCTGGCGCGCATCGCGCAAACGCAACTGGAACATCGCCAACCCGGCGCTGCGCGCGACCGCGCTCAGGGCGAAGCCGCCGTCGCCGCGCAGCACCGCGCGATCCACCCGCTGCGAGCCCGGATCGAGCAATTCCACGCTGCCGCCGGGCATGGTTTCCACCCGCCCGGACAGCCAGAACTCTTCGCCTTCGCCGACCCGCGCCGGCGACCACAGTCCGCTCAGTCCGCGCGGCAACGGCGCGGCGACGAATTCGATCGCCAGCCCGCGCGCGGCGTCGCGATCGCGCGGCGGCAGACCCGCGCCGAGCACACGCAGCCGCTGCGTGCCGGGATGACGGCGCAGCGCGCTGGCCAGATCCGGAACGCGCTCGCCGACCGCGGCAGGCGGCGCTTCGGGCAAGGCCACGCGGATATCGCCGGCGCCCTCACTGGCGCCAGCGGCGGCGCCGGCGGTGCTGACGATCATGGTTCCGGCCTGGCCCGGCAGGCGCGGCGGCAATACGGCGAAATACAGCAGCGCGGCGATCACCGGTTGCGCGATCAGCAACACAGCCATGCGCCAGCCGCGCGAGCGCGTGGCCGCATCGCTGCGGTACTGGCGATACAGCAGTCGCGCGCTGGCGAGGATCGCGGCCAGTCCCAGCATGATGGCGACGGCGAGTTCGATGTTCATGCCCGCGCTCATGGCCGCGCCTGCTGCAAGGCGTCGAAGTAACGTCGGTCGCTGGCGTCGCCGCCGTCGCGCGGCCGCACCGACGCCGCCGGCCGGTTCAACAGCGGCCATAACAGGCCGCGCAGCTGCGCGCGGCAGCTCGCGCATTCGGGTTGATCGCGCAATGCCGCCAACGCGGCGGCGAAGGCCAGCGGATCGGGCACGCGCTCATCGTGTTCGCGCAGCCAACGCTCCAGCGCGGCGTAGTCGATCGACGCCGATGCCGCGCCGCGCGCGCCAGGTTCGAGTTCGCGCCACAACGCGGTCAGGGTCGGATCGGACGCGGTGGCCGCGCGCAGCTCATCGCCGCGCCGCGCCAGTCCCTTGCGTTCGCCGCTGAGCCGCCGGGTTTCGTCGATCGGCGGCAACTCCGGCCCGACCCGCGCCAGATAAATGCGGCTGGCCTGCTGCACCTGCTTGATGAAGGCCAGCGCCTTGTACGCATACGGCAGGGCTTGTTGTGGATGGCCCTGGCGCAGATGCAATTCCGACTGCCACATCTCGTCGAGCGCGGACTTGAGCAGCTTGCGCGTCTGCGGATCGAGCAAGGTCGCGGCCTCGGCGTGATCGTGGGTGTGGCCGTATTGCTCCAGCACCGAGCCTTCTTCGCCGAACACCGGCGGCTTGGCGTCGGGCGCGTGGCCGTGATCGTCGTGGTCGTCGTGCGCCTCGGTCTTGGCCGCGGCGCCGGCCTCGGCCGGGTGCGCGTCGTCCGGCGTTTGTTCGCTGTCGCTGGTCGGCAGCTTCGGCTCGCCTTCGGCTTCTTCTCCGAGGAACTGGCCGTAGCGCAAACGCAGCAGGCGCTGATCCACGCCGATCTCGTCCGAGCGCTTGAGGAAATGCTCGCCGTCGAGTTTGCGCCGCTGCGCGATCAGCGCTTCGGCGTCGATGATGATCTGGCGCTGGCTGCGGAAATAGGCCGGCAAGGTGGTCTTGACCATGCCCTCGATGCCGGTGGCCTCGCTGCCCAGATCGGCTGGCCAGCGCAGGATCAGGCTCGGGCTCAAGGCGCTCTGCGGCTTGGGCGCGCGATTGTCGTCGACCGCCAGTTGCACAATCAGATCGTCGCCGACGGCGAAACCGAGCGCGGCCAGATCGAGCCGGTGCTGGTAACGCTTCAGCCGCGCGCCGCCGCTGCCGCGCACGCTGACGAATTGCTCGCGGAAGGTGATGTTCTCGCCGCTGCCCTGGGCCAGGGTGATGCGCAGCCGCGCGTTGTCGGCCAGGCCGTAATCGTCGCTGGCCTCGAACGCGAGCGGCCACGCCTTCTGCCCGGGCGTCATCAGGCTCAATCCGCGATCGGGTTCGAGCACGCGCAGCTGCGGCGCCCGGTCGGGCGTGACGTCGATGCGATAGAGCCTGCGTGTCTGCGCTTGCGGCGCGGCGGTCGCTTCGATGCGGTACAGCACCGACTTCATCATGACCCGTTGCGCGCTCCAGTCCTCGCCGGCGCGGCTCAGCGTCAGCCGTTGGCCGTCGTGGAACACCAGCGCCACCGCGCTGGGTTGCGGTTGGAAGCGAAGGGTCCAGCGCAGTCGCGCGCCTTCGGCGACGCGGCCTTCCAGGCTCGGCTCATTGCGCGGCGGCAGCGCGGTGTACGCCGGGGAGTCGATGCGCAAGGCCTGCTGGATCAACCGGGGTTGGCCCGGCGCGGCGGCGATTTGCGGCGATGGCGATAAGCGATCGAGCGCCGCCGGCGTCGACGCGGCCGGCCACAGTGCGAGCGCCGCCAATGCGAACGCGGCGAGCAACAGCGACACGATCGAGCGACGCCGCGACCACGCCGGGCGCAGCTCCGTTGCCGGCGCGGTTTCGATCCGCTGCCGCAGCCGCGCTTGTTGCAGGCGCTGCAGCCCGCTCAGACCTTCCTCGCGCGCGAACAGCAGATCGGCGCTGTCGTCCATGTCGGCGCGCAAGGCGTTGAGCCGGCGGATCAGCCACGCCGTATCCAATCGCAAGCCATGCCACCAGGCGATTGCGCCGATCAAGCACAAGCCCACGAGCAACGCGATCCATGCCGGCGCCATGCCGTGCCAACGAGCGATCAGCAGCGCGACCGGCGTCAGCCACGGCAGCAAGGTCAAGGCGAGGTCGACACCGCGCCGGCGCCGCGCATCGCGCAGATATTGGTGCAAACGCTGCGCCGCGCTCATGGCGCCGCTCCGCGTCGACGGCCGGTGGCGAACCAGCGTTCGATCAGGAACAACACAGCGATCAGCAACGCCAGCCACGGACGC
Organism: Lysobacter sp. TAB13; assembly: GCF_052113885.1. Taxonomy (NCBI): domain Bacteria; kingdom Pseudomonadati; phylum Pseudomonadota; class Gammaproteobacteria; order Lysobacterales; family Lysobacteraceae; genus Lysobacter; species Lysobacter sp. TAB13. Next base: position 214,814 of record NZ_JBFRDR010000006.1, read on the forward strand.
AGGTCCAGCGGCGGTCGCGCGAACGACGGCCCGCCGGCGCTCGGCGTGTAGTCCTGCGCCAGCACTCGCGCCGGTTGCGCGGCGGCCGGCTCGAACACAGCCAGCCAGCGCTGGGCGAATCCGGGCTGCAGCATCTGCGGCCAGGCGCGCGGCGACAACGGCCCTGTCAGGCGCAGCACGCGGCCGCGCCCGAACGACGCGCCTTCGATGCGCAGCGTTCCGTCGCCGTCGCGCCAGACCGGCGCGTCGAATCGCAACGCCGCGCCGGGCCAGCGGCTGTCGGCATCGATCAGCACGCTGCCGCCCTGCTCCACCCACGCGCTCACCGCCGCGGGCACGGGGCCGGGTGCCAGCCAGATCAGCGAGCGGCCCTGCGGGTCGAAGGTTTGTTCGATCGGTGCGATGGACGCCGATGCGGGATCGCCCGCGGCGTTCGCATCAGCGCCCGCGGCGATGGCGGCGCGCAGATACGGCAAGGCCGCGGCGCGATCGGCGGCGTAGCGGATCTGCGTCGGTGACGAACGCGGCGGCGTCGGCGCAGGCACATCGGTTGCGGCGCCGTCGATGATCCGCCATTGCAGCGGCCGCGACAGTTGCGGGCGCGAGCCATCGGCGCCGGTCAGCCGTCGCGGCGCGTACACCGTCAACGCGACCTCAGCCGGCAAGGTCGCATCCAGTTCGCGCAGCAGACTGGCGACCGGCTGCGGCGAAGTTGGCGCCGGGCGATCAAGCGACGGGAATCCCGGCGCCAACCAATGCCATTCCACTTCCTTCGATCCGGCTTGCGCAGCCGCGGCCTTGGCATCGACACCGGGCACCACCACGGCCCAGGGCCTGTCGCTATGCGCGCCGAACAACGCCGGCCGGGCCAGCAGCAGCGCCAGCGCCGCCAGCAACAGCAGGCGCAGCGCCAGCAACAGCCACTCATCGAAACGGATGCGATGACGCGGCTTGGGTTTCTGCCGCAGCCAGCGCAACGCGGCGAAATCGGTCGGGCGCTGTTCGCTGCGCCGGGCCAGATGGATCAGCAACGGAATCGCCAGCGCCGCCAGCGCGGCCAGGCCGATCGGCAGCAACAGCACCGGCGTCACGACGCCTCCATCGCATCGCGCGCGCCGAACAGACGGCGCAGCGGCAGATCGAGTTCTTCGTCGAGCACGTACTCGGCGTGACGGATGCCGCTGGCGTCCAGGCGCGCGTCCAGCGCCTTGCGCGCGGCGGCGAAGCGGCCGAGGAATTCATCGCGCAGCGCGGCGCCGTCGCCGAGCAGTTCTTCGCCGGTTTCCGGGTCGCGGAAGCGGTAGCCGCCGCGAAACGGGAAATCGCGTTCTTCCGCGGTGACGATGCGCAGGCTCAGCACTTCGCGCCGCGCCGAGGCCAGGCGCTCGGCGATGGCGACCGCGTCTTCGTCGAATCCGTCGCCGATCATCAGCGCCAGATCGCCGGCGCCGATGCGTTCCCACAGTGGCCGCAGTTGCTCGGCCGCCGGCCACGCGCCCTGCGCCGACACGTTGTGCAGTTCCAGCAGCAGGCGATCGCGCTGGCGCGCGCCGGCCGCGGGCGCCAGTAGGCGCAGGCCGTCGCCGCGCAGCACGATCAGGCCGAAGCGGTCGCCCTGGCGCAGCGCCAGTTCGGCCACGCAGGCGCTCAGGGCCTTGGCCGCGTCCAGCCGCGACCAACCCGGCCGCGCCGCGTCTTCCTGGCGCATCGAGGCGGTGGCATCCAGCAGCAGCCAGATCGCCAGCGGGCTTTCGCGTTCGGCCTCGCGCACGAAGAAGCGGTCCGAGCGCGCGTAGAGTTTCCAGTCGATCTGGCGCAGTTCGTCGCCGGGCTCGTAGGCGCGGTATTGGGCGAATTCCAGGCCGGCGCCGCGGCTGCGGCTGCTGTGCATGCCGATGCCGTGGGTGCCGACCGCGCGCTTGGAGGTCAGGTGCAGATTGCGCAGGCGCGCGCGCACCTTCGGCGGGATCAGATCGTGCACGGGCGGCTCCCGCGGCCAAGCGCGCATGCACGCGCGCCCGCCGCCGCGATCGCGGCGACGCCGGCACGATGGCCGATCGCGATGCCGTTCACCGCCGCTCAGCCGTCCGGGAACGGCACGCCGCGCAGCAACGCGGCGATCACGTCGTCGGCGCTCTTGTTCTCGGCCTCGGCCGCGAACGACAGCAGCAGGCGATGGCGCATCACCGGCGCGGCCAGCGCGGCGATGTCCTCGCGCGTCGCGGCGAAGCGCCCGTGCAACAACGCCCGCGCCTTGGCCGCCAGCACCAGCGACTGGCCGGCGCGCGGGCCGGCGCCCCATTTCACCCATTGTTTGACTTCCGCGATCGAGCGCTCGTCCGGACGGCTCGCGCGCACCAGTCGCGTCACCCACAGCAGCAGGTCTTCGCCCAGATGCACTTCGCGCACCCGCGCCTGCAGCGCCAGCACGTCCTCGCCGTCCATCACCCGCGGTACCTTGGCGCTGTGCGAGCCGGTGGTCTGCTGCAGGATGTCGTGTTCTTCGCGCTCGCTGGGATAGCCGACGCGGATATGCAGGAGGAAGCGGTCCAACTGCGCTTCGGGCAAGGGATAGGTGCCGGCTTGTTCGAGCGGATTCTGCGTCGCCAGCACGAAGAACGGCGCCGGCAGCGCGTGGGTGACGCCGGCGTAACTGACGGTGCGCTCCTGCATCGCTTCCAGCAGCGCGGCCTGGGTCTTGGGCGGGGTGCGGTTGAGTTCGTCGGCCAGCAGCAGGCTGGTGAAGATCGGCCCGGGCTGGAAACGGAAATGGCGGTGGCCGGTGCCGTGGTCTTCCTCCAGCAGCTCGGTGCCGAGGATGTCGCTGGGCATGAGGTCGGGAGTGAACTGGACGCGGCGGAACTGCAGTTCCAGCGCCTGTCCGAGCGAACGCACCAGCAGGGTTTTGCCGAGCCCGGGCACGCCTTCGAGCAGGCAGTGCCCGCCGGCGAGCAGGCCGATCAGCAGCTGTTCGACGACTTCGTCCTGGCCGACGATGGCTTGCGCGATCGCGCTGCGCAGTTCGCTAAGGCGAGCCAGTTGCGCTTTCAGTTCGGTTTCGTCGCCGCTTGTCACGTTCGTATTCATCTACGCTTCCCATGAAACGACGCTGCCCCAAACGACAGCGTCAAAGTTCCCCCCTTTAAAAAAGGGGGGCTAGGGGGGATTTGCTTTTGCTTTGCCCTTCCAATGCAAAAGCAACAGCAAAAGCAAATCCCCCGCGTCCGCTTCGCGGTCGCCGCCCCCTTTTTCAAAGGGGGCAACTGCCGTCGCGTCCTTGTTCAATCGCTCCCTTGGCGCCCTACTGCCTGCCAACGAGTTTTCTGTCTTTTCCGTAAAACGATGCCTCTTTAAAACACCGCGTCAAAGTTCCCCCCTTTGAAAAAGGGGGGCTAGGGGGGATTTGCTTTTGCTTTGCTCTTCCACGGCAAAAGCAACAGCAAAAGCAAATCCCCCGCGTCCGCTTCGCGGTCGCCGCCCCCTTTTTTAAAGGGGGCAACAGCAGCCGCGTCTTTGCTCAATCACTAACTCGACGCCCTACTCCCGGCTCACGAATTCAACGCATACATCACGATATTGACCCCGAACTTCGTATTGTCCTCGGCCAAAAACCGCTTGTTGCGCCAGTCGTAGTCCCACTCGCAGCCATAATCCTTATTGCTGTACAGCAACCCAAGCCGCCCATCGATATCGATGCCGCGCAAATAATCGTGCACCAGATCGTCGCCCCAGCCGTTGAGTTCGAAGCCGGTCGCCGGCGGGCCGTCGAAGACGAAGAAGCTGCGGTAGATAGCGTGGTTCTTCGGCAGGCGCTTGAGCGCCTTGGCGCCGAAGATCTTCGCCATCTGCGCTTCGAACGACTTCGCGAACAAGCCGTCGATGTCGTGATTGCAATCGTCCACGAACACGAAGCCGCCATTGCGCACATAACGTTCGAAATTGCGCCGCTCGTCCGGATTGAACTCGACCAGCTTGTGCCCGGCCAGATAACAGAACGGCGCGGTCAACATCTTCGGGTCGGCCAGCGCCAGCACGTGTTCCTTCGGGTCCACGCGCAGGTTGGTGTAGTCGATCAGCGAGGTGATCAGGTTCGCCGGCATGCGCTGATCCACGTCCCAGTCGCCGGAATCGTATTTGAGCCGGGTGAACCAGAAATCGTAGTCGGCGCCCGCCCGCGCCGGCGGCGAACGCGCCAGCCACGCGCCGGCGGCGGCGCCGAGCATCAGCCGCAGGAACTGCGCCCGGTTCACGGCGCCCTGCCCGCGCCGCGCACCGCGGCGACGGATGAAGCGGCCTGGCCGATCACGCCCATTGCTTACAGCGCACGCGCGGTGTTGATGATGTTGATGCCGTTGAAGCGCGAGGTGCTCGAGCCGTGCGACACCGCCGAAACCTGGCTGGGCTGGCCCTTGCCGTCGAAGAACGAGCCGCCCAGGCGGAAGTCGCGTTCGTCGCACACCGCCACGCAGGAATTCCAGAATTCCGGCGTGCGGATCTGGTAGGCCGCGTCCTCGATCATGCCGGTCACCTGGCCGTTCTTGATCTCGAAGAACAGTTGCCCGCCGAACTGGGCGTTATAGCGCTGCTGGTCGATCGAATACGAGCCGCGGCCGTGCACGTACAAACCGCGCTCCACGCCCTTGATCATCTCGGCCACGCTCAGCGGCTGCTTGCCCGGCTTCAGCGACACGTTGGCCATACGCTGGAACTGCACGCTCGACCACGAATCGGCATAGCTGCAACCGTGCGACTGCTTGTGGCCGAGCAGATGCGCTTCATCGCGCGTGGCCTGATAGTCCACCAGGATCCCGTCGCGGATCAGATCCCATTCGCGGGTTTTCACGCCTTCATCGTCGTAGCCGACCGCGCCCAGGCTGCCCGGGCGGGTTTTGTCGGCGACGAAGTTGACCACCTCGCTGCCGTAGCGATAGCCCTGATCGCGCTTGTCCAGGGTGGCGAAGCTGGTGCCGGCGTAGTTGGCCTCGTAGCCCAGCACGCGGTCGAGCTCCAGCGGATGGCCGACGTTCTCGTGGATGGTCAGGAACAGATTGGACGGGTCCAGGACCAGATCGTACTTGCCCGGTTTCACCGACGGCGCCTTTAGCTTGGCGCGGGCGTGGCGCGCGGCGGCGGCGGCGTCCTCGATCACGTCGTAAGAGCGGCCGTAACCGGTCAACCCGCCGGGCAAGGCGAATTTGCCGGCCGGATCGGCGTCGAGGTATTCGTAGCCCATGCCCATCGGCGCGGACAAACCATCGCGGCTGCGGAACTTGCCGCTGGCCTTGTCCACCGCGGTCGCGGTCAGCGGCAGCCAGATGCGGTGCACGTCCTGATCGATATAACTGCCGTCGGTGGAAGCGAAGTATTTTTGTTCGTTGATCGCGAACAAGGTCGAGTTGACGAAATCGGCGCCGGCCTTGAGCGCGGCGGCGTTGACCGCGAGCAGCAGATCGACCTTGTCCTTGATCGGCACCGCCATCGCGTTCTTGCGCACCGGCGTGGCCCAGCGGACCTCGCCGACGCCGCTGACCGGCGCCAGTTCGACCTTGCGCGTCTGCACCCGGGCGTTGGCGCGCGCGATCGCCACGGCCTGGCGCGCCGCGGCGGCCACCGTGTCCGGATTCGCATTGGCGACGGCGGCGAAGCCCCACGCGCCCTGGCTGAGCACGCGGATGCCGATCCCGGCCGATTCGGCGTTGACGATGTTGCGCACCTGCGCTTCGCGGGTGATGACCGACTGGCGCAGATAACGGCCGATGCGCACGTCGCAGTAGTCCGCGCCGCCTTCGCGCGCCGCGTTCAGCGCGATGTCGGCCAGGCGCCGGCGCAGCGCGGCGTCGACCGGTTCGAGCAACGCTTCGGCGGCGATGCTGCGGCCGTAGGGAAGCACCAGGCCGGCCAGGCCCAGGCCGGTGAAACTGAGGAAGTCGCGTCGTTGCACAGCGGACAGACTCGTTCGGAAGCTGAAGGGCGTGATGCGGCGGCGAAGCGGCGGGCGGCGGGCCGATGTACCGGCCGCGCCGCCCGCGTCACTCGGTCAGACCGCGTCCGACAGCGAGGTGAAGGTGAAATCGCGCAGCTTCATCGGCGGGATCATCATCACGAAGCTGGACTCGTCGCCGGCCACGCGCACCGGACGGCCGAGTTCTTCGATGTTGTTGAGCATGATCACCGGCGATTCGTTGAAGCGGAAATTCTTCACCGGGTGCTTGATCACGCCGTTCTCGATGTAGAAGGTGCCGTCGCGGGTCAGACCGGTCAGCAGCACGGTCTGCGGATCGACCATGCGGATGTACCAGGTGCGGGTGACCAGGATGCCCTTCTGCGTGCCCTTGATCAGCTCGGCGGTGGACTTGTCGCCGCCGGCCATCAGCAGGTTGCCGGGCGCGCCGACCGCTTTCTTGCCCTGCTTCTGCGCCCAGTAGCGCGAATAATTCAGCGAGGCGACCTTGCCGTTTTCGATGATCGCCATCTTTTCGCGCGGCAGGCCGTCCTGGTCCCAGGGCAGCACCGGCGCGCGCGAATCCCACGGGTCGGCGCTGATGTTCACGCGCGAGTCGTAGACCAGCTCGCCGAGTTTGTTGCCGCCGCCCTTCTTGGACAGGAAGCTGCGGCCTTCGTCGGCCTGGCGCGCGTCGAAGAACCCCATCATGAACGAGATCAGGCCGGCGGCCGCGTGCGGCTCCAGGATCACCGTGTACTTGCCCGGCTCCAGCGCCTTGGCCTCGGCCGATTCGGTGGCCTTGCGCATGGCCACGCGCACGTCGGCCTCGCCCTTGAAGTCGGTCGAGTCCTGCAGGTTGCGTCCGACCCAGCCCGAACCGCGGCCGTCGTCGGTGCGCACGGTGCAGGTGTAGTTGAAACCGGTCGAGGTCTGGTAGCCGAAATTGCCCTTGCTGTTGGCGATGGCGACGAAGCTCTGGCCGTCTTCCAGGAAGCCGGCGGCGGTGAGCTTGTTTTCGCGGCACGGCGCGATCGCGTCGGCGGCGACCTTGGCGCGGTAATCGGGCGTGATCGCGGCGGTGGCGGCGCTGAAGGTCGGGCTGGACTTGTAGGTCTGCTTGTCGATCGCCGGGATGAACTCGGGATTCTCCGGAGCCAGGCGCGCCAGATCCTCGGCGCGGCGGACCACGCGTTCGAGCGCGGCGTCGTCGAACTCGTTGATGGTGGCGGTGCCCACGCGCTTGCCGAAGGCGACCTGCACGGCCAGATTGACGTCGCTGACGATGCCGCTGGTGGAAATGTTGTTGAGCGCGAACCGCACGTTGCCTTCGATCGAACCGGTCAGGCTGGCGGTGCACTCATCGGCCTTGGACAGGGCGATGACCTTGTCGAGGATGGCTTTGGACTGGGCTTCGGTGAAAATGCTCATGTTGGATTCTCCTGCGCCGGTCAGCCGAGCTTGCGGGCGGTGTTGATGACGTTGACGCCGTTGAACCGCGCCGTGCTGGAACCGTGCGAGACCGCCGAGACCTGCCCGGGCTGGCCCTTGCCGTCGAAGAACGAGCCGCCGAAGCGGTAATCGCTCTGATCGCAGACCGCGGCGCAGGAATTCCAGAACTCCGGCGTGCGGATCTGATAGGCCACGTCTTCGAGCATGCCGGTGATCTTGCCGTTCTTGATCTCGTAGAACAGCTGGCCGCCGAACTGGGCGTTGTAGCGCTGCTGATCGATCGAGAACGAACCGGCGCCGATGATGTAGATGCCGTTCTCCACGTTCTTGACCATGTCGGCGACGCTCAGCGGATTCTTGCCCGGCGCCAGCGACACGTTGGCCATGCGCTGGAACTGCACCGACGACCACGAATCGGCATAGCAGCAGCCGTCGGACTCGGTCTTGCCCAGGATGTGGGCCTGATCGCGGATGGCCTGATAGTCCACCAGCACGCCGTCCTTGATCAGGTTCCAGCGCTTGGTCTTGACGCCCTCGTCGTCGTAGCCGACCGCGCCCAGGCTGCCTTCCTGGGTCTTGTCGGCGAACACGGTGACCTGCTCGCTGCCGTACTTGAAGCCGGCCTTGAGCTTGTCGAGCGTGGCGAAGCTGGTGCCGGCGTAGTTGGCTTCGTAGCCGAGCACGCGGTCGAGCTCCAGCGGATGGCCGATGGATTCGTGGATGGTGAGCCAGGTGTGCGACGGGTCGAGCACCAGATCGTACTTGCCCGGCTTGACCGAGGGCGCGGTGAGCTTCTCGCGCGCCTGCTTGGCCGCGGCGACCGCGTCGCCGAGCATGTCGTAGGACTTGTGATAGGTGGTGACGCCGTTGGGCGAGACGATCTTGCCCGCGGCCGCGCCGTCCAGGTATTCGTAGCCCATGCCCATCGGCGCGGACAGGCCGTCGCGGGTGCGGAACTTGCCGCTGGCCTTGTCGATGGCGGTGACCGTCAGCGGCGCCCAGATGCGGTGCACGTCCTGGTCGATGTACGAACCGTCGGTGGAAGCGAAGTATTTCTGCTCGTTGACCAGGAACAGGATCGAGTTGACGAAGTCGGCGCCGGCGTTGATGGCCGCGGCGTTGACGCTCAGCAACAGGTCGGCCTTGTCCTTGAGCGGCACCGCCATCGCGTTCTTGCGGATCGGCGCCTTCCAGCTGACCTCGCCGGCGCCGGGCGCCTTGGCCAGTTCGACCTTGGCGGTCTGGCTCTTGGAATTGGCGCGGGCGATCGCCGCGGCCTGCTGCGCGGCCTTGGCCACCGCGTCGTTGTTGAGCTGGTTGGTGGCGGCGAAGCCCCAGGCGCCGTCCACCAGCACGCGGATGCCGATGCCGGTCGATTCGGTATTGACCACGTTCTGGACCTTGTCCTCGCGCGTGATCACGAACTGGCGCAGATAGCGGCCGATGCGCACGTCGCAATAGCTGGCGCCGGCGGCCCGGGCGGCGTTGAGCGCGGCGTCGGCCCAGACCTTTTTCTTGCCCACATCCAGCGGCGCCAGCAAATCCTCGGCGGCGATGAGATTACCGAAGGGAATCATGAGCCCGGCGATGCCGAGTCCGGACATGCCCAGAAAGTTGCGTCTATCCACGAGATGGTTCCGCCGTTGTGGCCCACGAGCGCGCGTGGCGATCGCCAGGCATGGATGAAAGTGTCCCCGCCGGAATGTGCGCAGCGTCGTAGTTGCGCGTCAAGTGCCGAGAGGCGCTGTCTGCGCATTTGTCGATCGCCTCGATCGAGCGTTTTTAACGCTTGGTCCAGGCGGTTTCGCGCATCGGGCGCATGAGGCATTACTTTCGACCTACGACGAAATCGTGACAGCTCAATCGGCAAAGCCGTGATGTCGCGGTGAGCGCACGATGAAGCGAAGGATGCATCGCGGCGATGCCTTCGCCATGCGGCGACGCACGAACGCCTGGCCCGGTCGATCGCTGCGCCGCGGCGTTCGCGCCGCCTTTGCGCGAGCGCCCTGCCCGCACCCGCCCGGCCGCGCTATGGGCGCCATCACGCCCACGCGTTAAGCTTGGCGCATGCATAGATTCCGGCACTGGATCGACGGCGAGCCGCGCGATGCGGCCGGCGGCCGTTGGCTCGACGTCTTCGATCCGGCCAATGCGCAGCCGTATGCGCAGGTCGCCGCCGGCGACGCGGAGGATGTCGAAGCCGCCATCGCCGCCGCCAAGGCCGCGTTCCCGGCCTGGTCGGGCCTGCCCCACAGCGAACGCGCGCACTGGCTGGAAGCCCTGGCCGCGGCCCTGGAGGGGCGCCTGAACGAGTTCGCCCAGGCCGAATCGCGCGACGGCGGCAAGCCGATCCGGCTCGCGCGCGAGGCCGAGATTCCGCGCGCCGTCGCCAACCTGCGCTTCTTCGCCCAGGCCGCGACCCAGTTCGCGAGCGAATCCCATCACGGCCAGGCCGGGCTCAACTACACCTTGCGCGCGCCGCTGGGCGTGGTCGCGACGATTTCGCCGTGGAACCTGCCGCTGTACCTGTTCACCTGGAAGATCGCGCCGGCGCTCGCCGCCGGCAACACCGTGGTGGCCAAGCCGTCGGAGGTCACCCCGGCCACGGCGGCCATGCTCGGCGAGTTGTGCGCGCAGATCGGTTTTCCGCGCGGCGTGCTCAACATCGTGCACGGCCTGGGGCCGCAGGTCGGCGAACCGCTGGTCGGCCACCGCGACGTGCGCGCGGTGTCGTTCACCGGCAGCACCGCGGTCGGCCGGCGCATCGCCGGCATCGCCGCGCCGCTGCTGCGCAAGGTCTCGCTGGAACTGGGCGGCAAGAACCCGACACTGATCTTCGCTGACAGCGACTGGCGCGCGAACCTGGACGTGCTGGTGCGCTCGGCGTTCCAGAACTCCGGGCAGATCTGCCTGTGCGCCTCGCGCATTCTGATCGAGCGCGGCATCTACGCCGAAGTCCGCGACGCGCTGGTCGAACGCGCGAACGCGCTGAAGATCGGCGAGCCCAGCGATGAGACCACCGCGCTCGGCCCGCTGGTGTCGCAGGCGCATTTCGACAAAGTGATGGCGGCGCTGGCCCGCGCCCGCGACGAAGACGGCCGCGTGCTGTGCGGCGGTACGGCGCTGGATCGGCCGGGCTGGTATGTCGCGCCCACGCTGATCGAAGGCCTGGGCCCGGACTGCGCGAGCAATCGCGAGGAAATCTTCGGGCCGGTCGCGACACTGCAGGCCTTCGACGACGACGAACATGCCCTGGCCCTGGCCAACGCCAGCGATTACGGCCTGTGCGCTTCGCTGTGGACGCGCGATCTCAACCGCGCCCACCGCCTCGCCGCGCGCCTGAACGTGGGCATGGTCTGGATCAACACATGGCTGCAACGCGACCTGCGCACGCCCTTCGGCGGCACCGGCGCGTCCGGCCTCGGCCGCGAAGGCGGCGTCGAGGCCATGCGTTTTTTCACCGACGCGAAGAACGTCGGTCTTCACCTGGGATGACCGCAGCATGAGTTCCAAGGATTCAAATTCTAAGAGTTCCGGCGCGGCCGGCGAGGTCAACGCCGGCGCTTCGACTACGCTGGACGATCTGCTCGAACGCAATCGCGAGTGGTCCGAACGCATCAACGCCGAAGACCCGCAATTCTTCGACCGCCTCTCGCATCAGCAGGCGCCGGAGTATCTGTGGATCGGCTGCTCGGACTCGCGCGTTCCGGCCAACCAGATCATCGACATGGCGCCGGGCGAGGTCTTCGTCCACCGCAACATCGCCAACGTGGTGGTGCATACCGACCTGAACTGCCTGTCGGTGATCCAGTACGCGGTCGATGTGCTGAAGGTCAAGCACATCCTGGTCGTCGGCCACTACGGCTGCGGCGGCGTGCACGCGGCCCTGCACGGGCTGCGCGTGGGCCTGGCCGACAACTGGCTGCGCCATGTCAGCGATGTCGCCGACAAGCATGTGGGCTGCATCGCCCACGTGCACGAAAGCGAGCGTCACGACCGCCTGTGCGAGCTCAACGCGATCGAGCAGGTGCAGAACGTCTGCCTGACCACGGTGGTGCGCGACGCGTGGTCGCGCGGCCAGCCCTTGAGCGTGCACGGCTGGGTCTACAGCCTGCGCAACGGCCGCGTGCACGACACCGGCATGAACGTGGATTCGTTCGAGAGCCTGCAACCGGCTTACGACCGCGCCATCGCCAAGGTCCACTCCACCCACGGCGGTTCGCCGCGATGAGCCGGTCGGTGCGCACCGGCGATGCGCCCAAGCCGGTCGGCTTGTACCCGCATGCGCGCCGGGTCGGCGATCTGCTGTTCCTGTCCGGTATCGGCCCGCGCGACGCGGCCAGCAACGCCATTCCCGGCAATGTCCATGACGCGCAGGGGCGGCTGATCGCCTACGACATCGATCTGCAATGCCGCTCGGTGTTCGCCAACGTGCGCGCGGTGCTGCAGGCCAGCGGCGCGAGCTGGGACGATCTGGTCGATGTGACCGTGTACCTGACCGACATGGAGCGCGATTTCACCGCCTACAACGCGGTGTGGGCGGAGTATTTCCCGGATATCGACCGCGCCCCGTGCCGCACTACGCTGGGCATCACCGCGCTGCCCACGCCGATCGCGATCGAACTCAAATGCATCGCGCACCTGCGCGGCGCCGCAACGGAGTAAGAACCATGCTTCCCGGACCGATCAACCTCGCCGCCTGGATCGAAGAGCATCGCCATCTGCTCAAGCCGCCGGTCGGCAACAAGGTGATCTATGTCGGCGACTTCATCGTCATGGTGGTCGGCGGCCCCAATCAGCGCACCGACTATCACTGGGACGAAGGCCCGGAGTGGTTCTATCAGCTCGAGGGCGAGATGGTTCTGCGCATCCAGGACACGCTTTCCGACGGCAGCGTCGCGGTGCGCGACATCCCGATCCGCGCCGGCGAAACCTTCCTGCTGCCCGCGCGCGTGCCGCATTCGCCGCAGCGCATGCCCGATTCGATCGGGCTGGTGATCGAGCGCAAGCGCCTGCCGCACGAAGACGACGGCCTGCTGTGGTTCTGCGAGCAGTGCAATCACAAGATCTACGAGGAATATTTCCACCTGCACAACATCGAGACCGACTTCCCGCCGGTGTTCGAGCGTTTCTATTCCTCGCGCGAGCACCGCACCTGCAAGAACTGCGGTCACCTCAACCCGGCGCCCGCGCGCTATGTGATGCCGGACACCTGAGGCCGCGATGCTCAAGATCGATACCCACGCCCACTACCTGCCGCGCGACTGGCCCGATCTGGCGCGCAAGTTCGGCGACGATCGCTTCCCGGTGATTCACCACACCGACGACGGCCGCCATCGCATTTACAAGGACGGCAAGTTCTTCCGCGAGATCTGGTCCAAGACCTGGGACCCGCAGGAGCGCATCGACGACTACGCGCGCTTCGGCGTGCAGGTGCAGGTGATCAGCACGGTGCCGGTGATGTTCAGCTACTGGGCCAAGGCCAATCAGGCGCTGGAGCTGCATCAGGCGCTCAACGATCACATGGCCCAGGCCTGTCGCGACAATCCGCGCCATTACGCCGGCATCGGCACGGTGCCGCTGCAATCGCCGCGGCTGGCGGTGCAGGAGCTGGAGCGCTGCATGGATCAGCTCGGCCTGCAGGGCTGCCAGATCGGCAGCCACGTCAACGACTGGAATCTCGACGCGCCGGAACTGTTCGAATTCTTCGAAGCCGCCGCCGATCTGGGCGCGGCGATCCTGGTCCATCCCTGGGACATGATGGGAACGCCCAGCATGCCCAAGTACTGGCTGCCCTGGCTGGTCGGCATGCCGGCCGAGCAATCGCGCGCGGCTTGCTGTCTGGTGTTCGGCGGCGTGCTGGAACGTCTGCCGAAGTTGAAGATCTGCCTGGCTCACGGCGGCGGCAGCTTCCCCTACACCATCGGCCGCATCGAGCACGGCTTCAACATGCGCCCCGATCTGGTCGCGACCGACAACCCGCGCAATCCGCGCGATTACCTGTCGCAGTTCTACTTCGATTCGTGGGTCGCCGATCCGCGCGCTTTGCAATACCTGCTCGATACCTGCGGCGTGTCGCGGGTGATGCTCGGCACCGACTACCCCTTCCCGCTCGGCGAACAGACGCCGGGCGCCGGCATCGCGTCGTTGAACCTGGGCGAAACCGAGCAGGCGCGGCTGTATCACGGCACCGCGCTGGAATGGCTGGGGCTGTCGAAGTCGCGCTTCGCATGAGCCTCGCCCCGCACTGCCCGCCCCACTTTTGTTCTGGACTGCGATGACCGACCTGCATTCGCCCGCCCACGCCGCCGCGCTCGACGCCGCCGACCCGCTGCCGAGCTTGCGCGGCGAGTTCCTGATCCCGAAGCACCGCGACCGGGAACAGACCTACTTCGTCGGCAACTCGCTCGGCCTGCAGCCGCGCGGGGCGCGCGCGCATGTCGAAGAGGTCATGGACAAATGGGCGATGGAAGCGGTCGAAGGCCACTTCACCGGTCAGGCGCAGTGGATGCCGTACCACGAACTGGTGCGCGAACCGCTGGCGCGCGTGGTCGGCGCGCTGCCGCACGAAGTGGTCGCGATGAACTCGCTGACCGCCAATCTGCATTTGATGATGGTCAGCTTCTACCGGCCCACGCGCGAGCGACCGGCGATCCTGATCGAAGCCGGCTCGTTCCCGTCGGATCGCTACGCCGTCGCCTCGCAGATCGCCTTTCACGGTTTCGACCCGGACACCGACCTGATCGAACTCCAGCCGGACGAACCCGGCGGGCTGATTTCGATGGAGAGCATCGAGCGCGCCATCGCCCAGCACGGCCCGCGTCTGGCGCTGGTGCTGTGGCCGGGCGTGCAGTACCGCACCGGGCAGGCGTTCGATCTGAACCGTATCGTGCAACTGGCGCATGCGCAGGGCGCGGTGTGCGGTTTCGATCTGGCCCATGGCGTCGGTAATCTCGAATTGGCGTTGCACGACAGCGGCGTCGATTTCGCCGTGTGGTGTCACTACAAATATCTGAATTCCGGCCCCGGCGCGGTCGCCGGCTGTTTCGTGCACGAGCGCCACGCCCACAGCGATCGCCCGCGCTTCGCCGGTTGGTGGGGGCATGAGACCTCGACCCGCTTCCGCATGGGCCCGCAGTTCGTGCCGACCCCGGGCGCGGACGGTTGGCAGCTGAGCAATCCGCCGATCCTGGGTCTGGCGCCGCTGCGCGCGTCGCTGGATCTGTTCGACCGGGTCGGCATGCGCGCCTTGTGCGAGAAATCGCGGCGCCTGACCGGCTACCTGGAAACCCTGATCCGCGACCGCCTGAGCGACACCCTCGACATCCTGACCCCGTCCGCACCGGAACAGCGCGGCTGTCAGTTGTCGCTGCGCGTGATCGACGGCCGCGGCCTGACCGGCCGGCCGGCGGGGCGGGCCTTGTTCGACTATCTGGCCGAACACGGCGTGCTGGGCGATTGGCGCGAACCCGATGTGATCCGCATCTCGCCGGCGCCGTTGTACAACACGCATGTGGATGTGCTGCGGTTTACTGAGGTGGTGGAGAATTGGAGGCGCGGTTGAACCGATCGCACGGCGCGGCGAACGCCATGGTTCATCTGTCCGGCGAATCCATGAGCCCCGGCGCCCTCACCTGCCGTCATTCCCGCGAAGGCGGGAATCCAGAGTGAGGCCGATGTGGCCAGGTCTCCCGCCGTTTACATACTCGCCAGCGCTAAGCGCGGCACCTTGTACATCGGCGTCACCTCCGACCTGGTCCGGCGGATATGGCAACATCGCGAGCATGCCGCGGATGGTTTCGCCACTCGCTACAGCGTCGATCGGCTGGTCTGGTACGAAATGCACGACACGATGGAAAGCGCGATCCTTCGCGAGAAACGGCTGAAGAAATGGAACCGGGAATGGAAGATTCGACAGATCGAGGACATCAACCCGACATGGAGGGATCTGTGGCCGGACATCGCCAGTACGTTCTGAAGTCTCTGGATTCCCGCCTGCGCGGGAATGACGGTCTGGAGGGTTTCACCCGACAACCAATCAACACGCAGTCGATGGCAGGGCTTACCACTTGAATACCCCCAACCACATCACCCTGATCGGCGCCGGTCTCGCCGGCGCCCTGCTCGCCACCCTGCTCGCCCGCCAGGGCTGGCAGGTGGACGTGTACGAGAAGCGCGGCGATCCGCGCCTGAAGGGTTACGCCGGCGGCCGCTCGATCAATCTGGCGCTGGCCGAACGCGGCCGTCACGCGCTGCGGCTGGCCGGCGCGGATGAGGCGGTCATGGCGCAGGCGGTGATGATGCGCGGGCGCATGGTGCATTTCCTCGACGGGCGCACCGATCTGCAACGTTATGGCCGCGACGACAGCGAGGTCATCTGGTCGGTGCATCGCGGCGAGCTCAACGTGATCCTGCTGCAGATCGCCGAAGACGCCGGCGCCAAGCTGCATTTCCACCGCGGCCTGAGCTCGGTCGATTTCGACGCGCGCATCGCCCGCTTCAACGACGATCGCGACGACAGCACGCACGAGATCGTCTTCGACAGTCTGGTCGGCGCCGACGGCGCCGGTTCGGCGCTGCGCGCGGCGATGAATCAGGCCACCGATCTGGGCGAGCGCACGGAATTCCTCGGCCATTCCTACAAGGAACTGGAAATCCCGCCGGCGCCCGACGGCGGCTTCAGCGTCGAGCCCAACGCCCTGCACATCTGGCCGCGCGGCCGCTACATGTGCATCGCCCTGCCCAACGACGAACGCACCTTCACCGTCACCTTATTCCTGCCCAACGAGGGCGAGCCGAGTTTCGACAGCATCCGCACCGGCGCCCAGGCGCGCGCGTTGTTCGAGCGCGACTTCGCCGACGCCCTGCCGCTGATCCCGCAACTGGAACGCGATTTCGAGCACAACCCGACCGGCCTGCTGGCGACCTTGTACTTGGATCGCTGGCATCTGGACGACCGCGCCGTGCTGCTGGGCGACGCCGCGCACGCGATGGTGCCGTTCCACGGTCAAGGCATGAACTGCGCCTTCGAAGACTGCGTCGCCCTGGCCGAGCGCCTGCTCGCCGGCAACGACCGCGCCCAGGCCTTCGCCGATTTCCAGCAGCAACGCCTGCGCAGCGCCCGCGCGATCCAGGCGATGGCGCTGGAGAACTATCTGGAAATGCGCGACCGCGTCGACAACGACGACTACCTGCTGCAACGCGCACTGGAACGCGAACTGGCCGAGCGCCACCCGGATCGCTTCATGCCGCGCTACGCGATGGTGACTTTCCACCGGATGCCGTACGAAGTCGCCTTCGAACGCGGCCAGCGCCAGCGCGAGCTCTTGGTCGAACTCACCCGCGGCCACGACAGCCTGGATTCGCTGGAATGGAGTGCGGTCGATGCGGCGGTGCGCGAACGCCTGACCCCGTTGCCGGCGGACGCCTGACCATGCCCGCGAGCTTTCTGTTCTACGACCTGGAAACCTTCGGCGCCGACCCGCGCACGACCCGCATCGCCCAGTTCGCGGCGATGCGCACCGATGCCGACCTCAACGAAATCGAAGCGCCGATCAGCGTCTTCGTCAAACCCGCCGACGATCTGCTGCCCTCGCCCGCGGCCACGCTGATCACCGGCATCGCCCCGCAGGACGCCCTGCGCGACGGCGTCAGCGAGGCGGAAATCTTCGCGCTGATCTTCGACGAAATGGCGCGGCCGGAGACTTGCAGCGCCGGTTACAACTCGCTGCGCTTCGACGACGAGTTCGTGCGCCACGGTTTGTTCCGCAATTTCTACGATCCTTACGAGCGCGAGTGGCGCGGCGGCAATTCGCGCTGGGACCTGCTCGACGTACTGCGGCTGGCGCATGCGCTTCGCCCCGACGGGCTGATCTGGCCCAAGCGCGAGGACGGCGCGACCTCGTTCAAGCTCGAACATCTGGCCACCGCCAACGAGGTCCGCATCGGTGACGCGCACGAAGCGCTGTCGGACGTGCGCGCCTTGATCGGCATCGCCCGCAAGTTCAAGCAGGCGCAGCCCAAGCTGTGGGAGTACGCGCTGCGGCTGCGCGACAAGCGCTTCGCCGCCGGCCTGCTGGACGTGATCGCGATGACGCCGGCGCTGCATGTCTCGCAGCGCTATCCGGCCGCGCGCCTGTGCGCGGCGCCGGTGATCCCGCTGTCGCGGCATCCGCGCATCGACAACCGCGTGCTGGTGTTCGATCTGGCCCAGGACCCGCAGGCGCTGCTGACTTTGGCGCCCGATGAGATCGCCGACCGCCTGTATACGCCGTTCGCCGATCTGCCCGAGGGCGAGGAACGCGTCGCGCTGAAGGAAGTGCATCTGAATCGCTGCCCGGCGCTGATCGCCTGGAATCATCTGCGCCCGGCCGATTTCGAGCGCTTGCAGATCGATCCGGCCGTGGCCGAACGCCGCGCCGCGCAGATTCGCGAAGCCGGCCCGGAACTGGTCGAGAAGGTGCGCCGGGTCTACGCCAACGATCAGGCGCGCGCGCCGTCGGACGTCGACGCCTCGCTCTACGACGCCTTCATCGGCGACGGCGACAAGCGCCTGTTCCGCAACGTGCGCACCACCCGGCCCGAAGCGCTGGGCGCGGCCGCGTTCGAATTCCGCGACGCGCGCCTGCCCGAGCTGCTGTTCCGCTATCGCGCGCGCAACTGGCCGCAAACGCTGAGCGCGACCGAGCACCAGCGCTGGAACGAGTATCGCCGGCAGCGTCTGTACACCGAGTCCGGGATGTCGGAATACAGCTTCGACCGCTTCCGCGCCGAGCTGCTGCAGGCCCGCGCCGCGGCCGGCGAGGACGGCGCCAAGCAGGCGCTGCTCGATCGCCTGGAAGCCTGGGCCGGCGAGATCGATCGGGATCTGAATGCTTCAGCTTGAATGCGATCCGGCCGGGCGCGTAACCGCATTGCCCTGCGTTCATGGCCGGCTCGCTTGGAATCTGTGCAGTCGCCGCTATATGTGAGGCAGGCGATGTTTGTGGGAGGGGCTTCAGCCCCGACGCTATCTCTCAGTCATCGGCGATCTGAGCCGAAAGCGTCGGGGCTGAAGCCCCTCCCACAAAACCCGCCGCAGTCGCCGCGCACGAACCGATGTCCGCCGCTTCGCTTCAAGCTTTCGAGACCTTTGAATGAGCCGCTACTTCTCCGAAGCCAGCTTCAAGTTCCTGCGTTCGCTGGCGCGCAACAACAATCGCGAATGGTTCCACGCGCACAAGGACGCCTACGAGCAGCACGTGCGCGGCCCGTTCCTGAGCCTGCTCGGCGACCTGCAGCCGGTGCTGGCGCAGGTCAGCCCGCATTACCGCAGCGAGCCCAAGACCGTCGGCGGCTCGCTGTTCCGCATCCATCGCGACACCCGCTTCGCCAACGACAAGACCCCGTACAAGAACTGGCAGGGCGCGCGCCTGTTCCATGAGCGCAGCCGCCAGGTCGAGGCGCCGTCGTTCTACATCCACCTGCAAGGCGGCGAATGCTTCATCGCTTCGGGCGTGTGGCATCCGCAGCCCGACTCGCTGCGCAAGATCCGCCACTTCGTGTTCGACAATCCCGGCAGCTGGAAGGCGGCCGCGCACGATCCCAAGTTCCGCCGCCGCTTCGATCTGGACGACAGCGAAATGCTGACGCGCTCGCCGCGCGGGTTTCCGCCCGAGTTCGAGTTCGCGGAGGACCTGCGCCGCAAGAACTTCGTCGCCCTGCGCGCGCTCGACGACGAAACCATGACCGGCCCGCGCCTGCTCAAGACGCTGGAGAAGGATCTGACCGGGCTGGCGCCGTTCACCGATTACCTGTGCGCGGCCCTGGATCTGGAGTTCTGAGCCGAAGGCGTTCGCGTCCTGCGATCGCCGCCGGCTGAAACGATGAAGGCGGCCATCGGCCGCCCTCATCCACTGCATACCGGCCGCGCCTGTCAGCGCCCGGGAGCGGCCATCGTGACCTGCTGCGGCTCCTGCGTCCGCGCCGGCTGCGCCACGTCCTGCTGCAACTGCTGCGAGGACTGCTGGATCGGCTGGTTCTCGGCCTGCTGCTTGTCCATCACCACGCGCTTGTGGGCGGGATCGTTCAACTCGCCCTGGACCGCGAACAGGCCGGTGCCGTTGGCGTTCTGGACCACGTGATCGATCTTGTTCAGCCCGCTCACCCGCGCTTCGTAGGTCATCGTCGCCGCCGCCCGTTCCAGCGCGTCGTGATCCTTGAACGCCTGCGGCCCGAGCTTCTCCAGTCCCTTGACCGCGTCGTTGTACATGGCGTGATCGGGATGGTTCGGGTTGTTCAACAACGGCGCGCGTTCGTTGCTGCTGCGCTTGATCGCTTCCAGCGTCGCCGGCCCGGCGATGCCGTCGTCGTCCAGCCCGTGCGTGCGCTGGAACGATTGCACCGCCTCGCGCGTGCGTTCGCCGTAGTTGCCGTCGGCGGTAAGCGGACGGCCGCGCGCATCGACGGCGCCCAGCGCGTTGAGCTGCTCCTGCAACTGGCGCACGTCGCTGCCGTGCTCGCCTCGCCGCAACACGCCGTCGGCGCTCGCGGGCGCGGCCGGCGCGTTGGGCGCGTGCGGAGCCGGCGGGACGACGCCCGGCGTCGCCGCCGCGGGGTTCTGCGCGGGCTGCCCTTGCTGGGCCTGCTGCGCATAGCCGTCGTACCGCGCCATGTGCTGGCCCATCACCGCATAGGCCTCGGCCACCGTGCGGCTGCCGTCGCCGTACAGCGCCGGATTGCCGCTGATGACGCGATCGCTCAGCACCGCATCCACGCGCTGGTTCGGATTGTTGCGCAGCGCGTTGAGAAAGGTCGGGCCGTCGCCGCCGCCGAGATTGTGCATGGCATAGACGTTGGCGTCGGGATTCGGCCCGCCCAGACGCGCGCCGGCGGCCATGTTGTCGCGGGTGTGCTCGGCCAGCATCGCGGCCTGCAGGCCGGTGTTGGCGCGAATCTCGGGCGCGTCGGTCTGGGCGCGGGTCATCTGCGCGGCGCCGGCGATTCCGTACTGTTCGCCGTACTGGCGAATCATCTGGTTCCAGGTGTCGCCGGTGAACTGGCCGTAGCCGTAAGCGCTGGAGATCGCCATCGTGCCGTCGAACTGGCGCACGGTATTGCGCGCCGGATCGCGCGCGATCGGCTGCGCCGCCGGGTTGTAGCCTGATTCGAAGCCGGCGATGCGGACCATCGTGCCGACATCGACGCCGGTGTGGCGGGCCGCTGCTTCCAATTCGGCCCGGTGCGCTTCCCATCTTTCGTCTCTGGTTGCCATGACTCCTCCTGAGCAGGCTGGGCTGACGGTTGAATCTGGATCGTTCGGATCAGGGTTTCGCCATCAATGCGCGGCCGGCAATTCGTAGCGGCCCTTGCCGGGGTCGAACTCCACCCGCACCGGCGCCGCCGCGGTCTTGCCGCTCTTGCGCGTCACCAGCAACGGGTACATCGCCTTGGCCGGATCGGAGGCATCGATGCTGAAGCTGTATTCGGTGCCTTGATCGCTCTCGGTCACGCGCGGGATCGCGCTGAGATCCTTGAAACTCTTGTCGCTCGGCGCGACCAGGCTGTACTTGGTGACCGCCACGCCCTGCCAGACGCCGCCGCTGGTGAATTTCCAGCCATAGGTGCCGGCGCCGAGGCGGACGAACTCGGCCTTGCGGCAACCGCAATCGCCGATCGTGCCGAAGTCCAAATCCTTGCTCGCGGCCAGCACGGTCCACTGCCCGGCCGCGTCGATCGCCAGCTGGAACGCCCCCATCAGGCCCGAATCGACTTGCGAATAGACGTAGCGCGGGTCGTCGTTGATGTCGGCGACACTGGAGGCGGCGATGTAAATCTGGGTCTGGCCCGCGGCTTCGACGGATTGGGTCTGGTCGGCGCGCATGCAGTAATCGTGCGAGTCGCCGTTGAATTCCAGCGTATAGGCCCAGCACGAGTGCTTGGCGTCGAAGCTCTTGCCGTATTGCTGCTCCATCAGTTCCTTGACGATGGCGGCGACGCGCTGCTGGTTCGGCGCGGCGGTTTTGGGCGGCGTCGGTTGCGCGGCCGCGGCCGGCGTTGCGGCGGCGGTCGGCGCCGCGGGAGCGGCCGAGGACGCCGGGGCGGCGGCGTTGCATCCGCTCATCATCACAGCCGCGCCGCACAGCGCCAGCGCCGAAAGCCGTTTCAATCTGATATCCGATTTCATCCTGAATTCCCGATGGTTCGATTCGATATACCGCGGTAACCATACTAGCTCCGGCCGGGAGCGAATATGACCGGATACTCCCGGGCGCATCTTTGCGCAGTGAAAACGCGGGTTCAGGGCGCTTGGCCTGAATCAGTCCGCGGCTCGATCGCGACCGGCGAGCATCGCCGTCCCGAACTTGCCGACCCGCCGCGATTCCGAGTGCAAATCTCGATGGGAATCCGCAGCCGTTCCGGTATCGTGAGCGCCAGTCCGCCCCATCGCCGAGCCGCGCTTGCCCACCGCCGAATTCCGCCGTTACGCGCTGTTCTACCTCGGCTACTACGGCGCGCTCGGCGCCTATACGCCTTACATCGGTCGCTGGGTCAGCGCCAACGGTCACGGCGCGTATGCGGTCGGGGCGATGTTGGCGCTGTGGTACGGGGGCCGCATCCTGGCGCCGCCGACCTGGGCGCGGCAGGTCGCCCGCAGTCCCGCGCCGGGGCATTGGCTGGTCGCCGGTTGCGCGATCGCGCTGGCGATGTTCGCCGGCTTCCTCCAGTTCGATCATGGCGCGATGCTGTTCGTGGTCATGGGCGCGTTCGCGCTGTTCTTCAACGCGGTGATGCCGCAGTTCGAGGCGATGACCTTGAACGCGCTGGGTACGCGCAATCACGATTACGGCAAGATCCGCATGTGGGGCTCGGTCGGGTTTCTGATCGTGGCCGCCAGCTACGGTTGGCTGCTCGACCGGCTCGGCAACGATGCTTTCGTCTGGCTCACCCTGCCCTGGGTGGCGTTGACCGTCGCGGCGGCCTGGCTGCATCGCGCCGACCCGCCCTCGCCCGCGCCTGAAGCCGGCGCGCCGCGCGAACCATTGTGGCGACGGCCCGGCGTGCGCGCCCTGCTCGGCACGGCGATGCTGATGCAACTGGGCTTCGGCCCGTTCTATGTGTTCTACACCTTGCAATTGCAGGCGCATGGCCACGACGGCTTCGCGGTCGGCTTGCTGTGGGCGATCGGCGTGCTGTGCGAGATCGTGATGTTCTGGCAGGCGCCGCGCTTGGTGCAGCGCTTCGGCGCGCACCGGCTGATGGCGGCGTGTCTGCTCGCCACTGCGCTGCGTTGGATTCTGGTCGCGTTCTTCGCCGACTCCTTCGCCTGGATGGCGGTGGCGCAGACCGGCCACGCGGTGAGCTTCGCCGCTTTCCACGCAGGCTGCATGCGGCGCATGGCCGAACTGTTTCCGGCGCGGCGCGACATGGCCTCGGCGCAAGGCATGCTGTACGGCTTCAGCGGCGGCATCGGCGGCGTGCTCGGCGCGGGCATGGCGGCGTTCTTCTGGCAGCACGGCGGCGGCGCGGCGGCGTTCGTGGCCGGCGCGGTCTGCGCGCTGTTGTCGCTGACCGTGCACTTGGGCACGCAGCGCCGGACAAGCACCGCGCCAGCCGCTGAGACATAAGCGAACACGCGGGCCGGTCGCGATCGGGCGCGTAACGGCAAGGAAGTCAGGGCCGCGCGGTTCAGCGGCTTCAGACGAGCCATGATTCCCAGTGTCTGTCTCTAGTTAGCCCTTCTTCGCCATCTGGAGTCGCAGCATGTACATAAGCCATGAGACTCCAAGCCAAACTCAGACGCGATTGCGGCGCGTCGTCGCCGCTGCGGATCTGGTCTGGTACGACGGTGCGTATGCGTTCTATGAGCTGCCGAAAAACGAACTCGGCCTCGACACGTTGAGCGGGGCTTTGGCGGCGGTCGCGGACGATGAGGTGTGGAGCATTCTCAAGCCGGCCGATCGCCCCGCGGCAGAAACCTTCGCTGTGTTTTCGTTCCACTTCCAGGACGGTCTGGACAACAGCGGCTTCGTCGGCTGGCTGGCGTCGGAACTCAAGCGGCGACTGGGCACGGGCGTGTTCGTGGTATGCGGCCAGAACTCCCGGCGTGGCGGCATTTTCGACTATTGGGGCGTGCCGGTGTCGATGCGCGATCTGGCTGCGCAAGCCATCGACGATCTTCGCGCTTCGCCCGTCGAAGACCATCGCGGCGGCGTCTAGGCCGCACCGGCGCGGATCGGTTTCCCGATCGAAGTCATCGCATCGATGACGTCGACAGGCCGGCGCTGCTTATCCGTCCTGCCCGCAAAAGAAATGACCAAACATCGCAGCTGCGCCCAGCCGCGACACGGTAGCCGCCAGAGCCCATTTGCGCTCGCGTTTGGCGTATCTGTGCGCTGAGTCGTTTTCGCTTCTGGTGGCGATCACGTTTTACCGCGCCGCGCTGCGGCGTTGCGGCATGACAGCAACATTCGCCCACGTATGCTCGGTCGATCGCCGTGCAGGAGCGCGCGGCATATCGACCGAAGGCCTGCGGGCAGGACGCCCGTGATCTCGCGCCCTCGGCCTCTTGGGGAGGAGACATGCATCAGCTTCGCATCACGCAGCGGCCGCTCGCCGCGGCGCTGCTCGCGGCCGCGCCTTTGTTCGGCCTGTCGTTGCTCGCCGCGCCTTCGCCCGCGCACGCCGCCGCCACCGGCGTCGCCTTCGTGCACGGCACCGGCAAGCAGACCAACGCCTATCAGGATTACTGGCAACCCACGATGGTCGACAGCGTCCGCGGCGGCCTGGCCAATCCGTCCAACTACACCGTGGTCAACTGCGATTTCGAGCAATACATGTGGGACAGCCGCGCCGCCGGTTGCCTGGCTCAGCAGCTCACCGACTTCATCAACGCCCGCGGCATCACCCAGCTGATCGTTATCACCCATTCCAACGGCGGCAACGTGATGCGCTGGATGATGTCGAACCCGACCTACGACAGCCGCTACCCGAACATCATCAGCAAGATCGTGAGAGTCGACGCGATCGCGCCGTCCTCGGCCGGCACGCCGCTGGCCGACGCCGCCATGAACGGCAACGCCTTCGAACAGGCGGTGGGTTGGCTGCTGGGCTACAAGTCCGACGCGGTGAAGATGCAGCAGGTCAGCTGGATGGCGACCTACAACGCGAACAATCTCTACGGCACCGCCGGACGCCCGGCCCTGCCCAAGACTTTCCGCGCCGTGGTCGGCACCGACGTGGATTCCTCGCCGTTCGACAGCGACAGCTATTGCGGTGGTTACACCGAGAACGTCGGTCTGGAGACCACGCAGAACTGGTTGAACAGTTGCTCCGACGGTTTCCTCAACTGCTCCAGCCAATCGGCCGCGGGCAGCGTGTGGTTCCAGGACAAGCAGCGCACCGCCGGCGCCGAACCGCTCAGCCACAACCAGAGCCGGCGCGCGTGCTTCAACCTCAACACCATCCTGCGCAGCGACATGACCCCGTGAGGCCGACGACCATGCGAACGATATTGACCCTCGCCCTGCTCGCCGCGCTCAGCGATGCCGCCGCGGCCGATGCGCCGATGCTGCCGGCCGCGAAGTCCGATCAGATTCCACAACGCCTGGCCGTGCTCGCCGCGCCCAAGGCCGCGTCCGAACGCGCGCCCGTGCAGTTTTCCTGGGCCTTGAATCCCGATGCAGAACTTATCGCCGACGCCGCGCCTGCCGTGGTGGAAAGCCGCGAGTACTGGCAGGAAACCGACGGCGCCGCCTTGCAGCGCGGCCTGGACATCGCCACCAGCGCGCCGGGCGCGTTGATCCGGGTCAGCCCGGTCGCGGGCGCTGCGAAGGTCGCCGCCGACGCGGTGCGCATCACCCAGGCCGGACGCAACATCGGCGCGGCCAAGCGCACCGGCGCCGAACAACTGCAGGCCGCCGGCCTCGCGGTCGGCGCCGGCACCGCCGCGGTGCAACTCGGCGCCGACGCCGCGCCGGGCCACTACGCGGTGCAGGTTGCCCAGGCCAGCGGCCGTTACGTCGTGCACGTGTTCGAACCGCGCAGCGACGTGCGCCTGCTCGCTCGTCTCAGCGGCGATCACGCCCTGGCCGGCGGCACGCGCGAAGTCGTGGTCGACCTCAAGCGCGGCGACGCCACGCTGAAGGCAGAGGGCGGCGCGCTGCTGGTGGCGCCGTCGGGCCGCAGCTGGCCGCTGGCTCTCAAGCGCGCCAGCGACGGCACGCTGCGCGCGTCGGTGCCGTTGCCGAGCGACGCCGGCGAGCAACCGCCGGGCTTGTGGGAAGTGCAGGTGTTCGCCGGCGACGGCGAGATCCAGCGCGATGCGCGCACCGCGATCGCGGTGGCCCAGCCGACCGCCAAGCTCGACGGCGCGTATGCCTTCGACGCCGGCAAGCTCAGCTTCGGCCTGCCCTTGCGCGCGGCCTCGCCGGGCCGCTTCGAAGTGCGCGGCACTTTGTACGCGAGCAACGCCCGGCGCGAGCTGCGTCCAGTGGCGATCGCGCACAGCGCGCAGTGGCTCGACGGCGGCGCGGCGCGGATCGAACTCGCGTTCGATCGGTCGCAATTGCCCAAGGGGTACGGCGCGCCATATGAGTTGCGCGATGTCGAGCTCAACGATCAGACGCGGTTGGCGCCGATCGAGCGGCGGCAGCGGGTGGCTCGAGTGGGGCGTTGAGGACGGCAAGCGTGTCGTACTAAAAGCATGGCTTTCGGCGCAGGTCATACCTTAAGCGTGAAATAGCCCCTCTCCCGCTTGCGGGGTGAGGCGACGCGGCTTGCGAGCCACCGGCTCGCGCGTCGCCGAACGCCCGA
The DNA here is from genome assembly GCF_052113885.1 of Lysobacter sp. TAB13. Lineage (NCBI taxonomy): Bacteria > Pseudomonadati > Pseudomonadota > Gammaproteobacteria > Lysobacterales > Lysobacteraceae > Lysobacter > Lysobacter sp. TAB13. The sequence continues at coordinate 240,999 of NZ_JBFRDR010000006.1, forward strand.
ACGCCATGCGTTCGGGCCGGGGACGGGGTTGGGGTGAGGGCAGCAGGGTCTGGTTGCCCTCATCCGCCCTTCGGGCACCTTCTCCCGCAAGCCGGGTGAGGCGACGCGGCTTGCGAGCCACCGGCTCACGCGTCGCCGAACGCCCGAACGCTATGCGTTCGGGCCGGGGCCGGGGTTGGAGCGAGGGCCGCAAGCGATAGAACGGCTATCAGCTCCGGCGCCTTAAGCCCAGGTAATGCCAACCCCGCTAATCTGACGGTCCGCAACCTGGATCGCCGTCATGAAGAAATGGATTGCCGCTCTCGTTCTGATCGCGGTGCTGCTGCTCGGCTACCTCGCCGCGGGCCCGTTCCTGACCGTCAACGCCATCCGCGCCGCGGTCAAGGAAGGCAACACCGGCGAATTGTCCAAGCACATCGACTTCGCCCAGGTCCGGCTCAGCCTCAAGGCTCAGGTCGATGATTACCTGGTCCGCCGCGCCGGTCCCAGCGTGCAATCCAGCGTGCTCGGCGCGATCGGCCTGAGCCTGGCCAGCACCGTCACCGGCACCGCGGTGGACGCGATCGCCACGCCGGTAGGCATCGGCGCGGTGCTCGAAGGCCGCAAAGTCTTCAAGCGTTTCGACGGCAGCGGCGCGGGCCGCGATACCTACGCGCCGGTGGAACCGGCCGAGCCGCTCAAGCATCTGAGCTATCGCTTCGAATCGCCCTCGCGCTTCACCGCCACGGTGAACAACGCCGACGGCGATCCGGTGGTGTTCGTGCTCACCCGCGACGGGCTGAGCTGGCAGGTGACCGACATCCGCCTGCCGCTGGACAAGATGCTGCCCTGAACGGCGCGGCCGCCCGCGCCTGACCGCCGTGGAAATTTCCGGCGATGAGCGCGGGCCGCATCTGCCTCGCGCTCGCAGGCTTGCGTTTGCGCACCGCGCGAAATACTTTGCAGCGTGCCCGCGGCGCCGATGCGCGCGGCGGGCACCGGGACAGGCATGTCCCGCACCGATCGTCACTCACATCGTTTGGACAGGAATTCCATGAAAGCGATTTTCTCCGCCCTGGCTCTGGGCCTGCTCGGTTTCGCCTCCTTCGCCGCAAACGCCCAGGGCGAATGCGACAAGTACCGGACCAGCTACGACAAGACCTATTGTTTCGCCAAGCTGTTCCTGGAATCGGACAAGGAACTCAACACCGCTTACAACGACCTGCGCGGCCTGATCAAGGAGCCGGTGAAGCAGCAGTTGAAGGCCACCCAGCTGGACTGGATCAAGTACCGCGACACCAGCTGCGAGTCGTCGGGCGCCATCAATGTCGATTGCAATTACCGGGTCAACCGCGAGCGCGGCGAGTACCTGCGCGATCGCGTGCGCGAGTGCAAGGCCGGCACCTGCCGCAACGATGAGATCGTGAAGAAGTCCTGGAATTGATCGCAGGACTATGGCTTTCGTCCCGGCTCGCCTGTGGGCGGGTCGGGGTCGGCCTGGTCTGAGCGGAAAGCATCGGGGCTGAAGCCCCTCCCACAGAGACTTCGCGGGCTGCGCGGTCTTTTGGATGTCTTGGAATTGATTGCGAGGCGATGGGTTTTGTCCCGGCTCGCCTGTGAGCGGGTCGGGGGCGGCCGGGTCTGAGCGGAAAGCATCGGGGCTGAAGCCCCTCCTACAAAAGACTTCGCGGGCTACGCAATCTTTTGTGGGAGGGGCTTCAGCCCCGACGCCTTTGTCTCAGCGATTCGCAACCCCATGCGGCACATGCCCGGCGGCGACGTGATCGCGCGCCGACAGGATGTTGTGCTCGGAATCGTCGAAGAAGATGTCCGCGCCGAAGGCTTCCAGGAACGGACCCTTGGCGCGGCCGCCGAGGAACAGCGCTTCGTCCAGGCGGATGCCCCACTCGCGCAAGGTGCGGATCACCCGCTCGTGCGCCGGCACCGAGCGCGCGGTCACCAGCGCGGTGCGGATCGGCGCGTCCTGGCCGACCGGGAACGCCGCCTGCAGACGGTGCAATGCATCGAGAAACCCGCGGAACGGGCCGCCCGACAGCGGTTCGCCGGCATGGCTGCGTTCGTGCTCGGCGAATGCAGCCAGGCCGCCTTCGCGCGAGACCCGCTCGCCTTCGTCGTCGAAGATCACCGCGTCGCCGTCGAAGGCGATGCGCAACTGGTCCGGGCGCAGATGCGGCGCCAGCTTCGAATTGGGCGTGGCCGGCAACAGCGTCGCCGCCGCTACTCCGGCGGCGAGCGCGGCGCTGACGTCCTCGGCGTTGGCCGACAGGAACAGGTCCGCGCCGAACGGCCGGATGTACGGGAACGGCGGTGCGCCGTTGCTGAAAGCCGCGCGCTTGATCGACAGGCCGTGGTGGGCGATCGAATTGAAGATGCGCAGGCCGCTGTCGGCGGAGTTGCGCGAGATCAGGATTACCTCGACCCGCGGCGCGTCGGCCGGCGCGCCCTGGTTGAGCGCGAGCAGTTTGCGCACCAGCGGGAAGGCGATGCCGGGACGCAGCAGATCGTCCTCGCGCTCGCGCTGGAACGCGGCATAGGCGTCGATGCCCTCGCGCTCGAACAGCGCATGGCTCTCTTCCATGTCGAACAAGGTGCGCGAGGAAATCGCGACGATCAACGGGTCGGCATCACGGTCGGGCATGGGGCTATTGTGCACCGCGGAACGCCGCGCCGTACGCGCGCGATGCCGATCCGGCCCAAACCGCCCGGTGCCGCGCGGGATGCGAGCGCCCCACCTCGTCGCGCGACGCGGTATCGTTCCGCACCGCCCCGACCCGCCTGTTAGGCCCGGACCGCCCTATGTCGATCAGCTCCGCCTCGCCCGCCGCCGATTCGCAACTCGGCCACGCCCTCAAATCCCGCCAGTTGGTCATGATGGGCCTGGGCAGCGCGATCGGCGCCGGCCTGTTCCTCGGCTCGGGCGTGGGCGTGCAGACCGCGGGGCCGGCGGTGCTGCTGTCGTATCTGATCGCCGGCGTGCTGGTGATCATCGTGATGCGCGCGCTCGGCGAAATGGCCGCGGTGCGGCCGACCAGCGGCGCGTTCTCGGTCTACGCCGCCGATGCGATGGGCCCGACCGCGGGCGCCACCCTGGGCTGGCTGTGGTGGGTGCAACTGGTGATCGTGATCGCCGCCGAATCGGTGGGCGCGGCCGGGCTGCTGGCGACGATCTGGCCGCAGCTGCCGGTCGCGGCGATGTCGCTGGTGTTCATGAGCGTATTCACCTGCGTCAACCTGCTCGGGGTGAAGAACTTCGGTGAGTTCGAATTCTGGTTCGCGATCCTCAAGGTCGCGGCGATCCTGGCCTTCATCGTGATCGGCGCGCTGTTGCTGCTGGGGCTGCTGCCGGAGGTGGCTTCGCCCGGTTTCGCCAATTTCACCGCCCACGGCGGCTTCGCGCCCAAGGGCTGGGCCGGCGTCGGCGCGGCCTTGCTGGTGGTGGTGTTCGCCTTCGGCGGCACCGAGATCGTCGCGGTCGCCGCGGCCGAAACCCAGGACCCGGAGCGCAGCATCACCCGCGCGATCCGCACCGTGGCCTGGCGCATCCTGGTGTTCTACATCGGCTCGCTGGCGGTGATCATCGCGGTGGTGCCGTGGAACAGCGAAAGCTTGAAGTCGCCGTTCGCGGCGGTGCTGGAGGCGGCGCGGATTCCCGGCGCGGCCACGGCCATCACCCTGGTCGCGGTGGTCGCGCTGCTGTCGGCGCTCAACGCCAATCTCTACGGCGCTTCGCGCATGATCTTTTCCCTGGCGCAGCGGCGCGAGGCGCCGGGCTTCCTCGCCCACCTCAGCGGCAGCCGCGTGCCGGTGGCGGCGGTGCTGGCCAGCGTCGCCTTCGGCTTCATCGCCACCGCGCTGGAGCTGCTGTATCCGGAGAAAGTGCTGCCGGCGCTGCTCAACGTGGTGGGTTCGACCTGCCTGTTGGTGTGGACCTTGTCGCTGGTCTCGCAGCTGATCCTGCGCCGCCGCGCCGACCGCGCCGGCACCGTGCTGCCGTTCAAGATGTGGGCCTTCCCGTACGTGACCTGGCTGGGCTTGGGCATCCTGGCGATGGTGTTCGTGCTGGCGCTGCTGACCGAGGGCCCGCGCATGCAACTGCTGTCGACCGCGGCGCTGACCCTGTGCATCGCCGCGATCAGCGAAGTCGCGCGGCGGGTGCGCGCGCGCGGCTGAGGCCGGCGCGCTCCAAACCGGCCCGGCTCAGGCCTGTTTGACCAGATGCTGCACCGCCAGCGGGCCGCCCGGGAACTGCTGAATGCGGCCGCCTTCGACCAGCCCGCCCAGATCGATGACGGCGTAACCGGTGCCCTGCAGCAGCGCCGTGACCTCGGCCTTGGCCGCGGCGTCGTCGCCGGACACGAACAGCACGCGCTGGCCGCCGTGGCCGCGCGGATCGGTGCCCAGCACTTCCGCGAGCAGATGATTCAGCGCCTTGACCACCCGCGCGCCCGGGACCAGGTCGGCGAACACTTCGCTGGAGGTGCGGCCGTGCAGATCGAAGGGCTTGAACTCCGGCGCCTCGATCGGGTTGTTGGCATCGACCACGATGCGGCCGCTCAGGTCCAGGCCCTTCAAGGCCTGCGGCAGCTTCGACCAACCGATCGCCACGAACACCAGATCCGCCTGCGCGACCTGTTCCGGCGTGGCCGCGGTGACGCTCGGCCCCAGCTCGGCGACCAGGGGCGCCAGCGACTGCGGGCCGCGGCTGTTGGCGATCGAAACCGCGATGCCGGCGCGGGCCAGGGTACGAGCGATGGCGGTGCCGATGTGGCCCGCGCCGAGAATGCCGATCTGCATGAGGTTTCTCCTTCAAGTGACTAATAAAATTGGATAATCGACCGGAACCTCAAGTCGTTTCGAACCCGGTTCCGCCGCCGTGCAACGAACTATGCGCGCCCTACTCATGCCGGATAAGCCGGCAATGGCTAGAATGAATTTCAAGCATTACTTGAAGGCTGCGCACCCGTGGAAACCCTGGCCAACCTGGAATCCTTCGTCCGCAGCGCCGATCTGCGCGGTTTTTCCGCGGCCGCGCGCCAACTCGGGCTGACGCCGGCGGCGGTAAGCCGCAATGTCGCGGTGCTGGAACGCAACCTGGGCCTGCGCCTGTTCCAGCGCAGCACCCGCAAGCTGACCCTGACCGAATCCGGCGAGCGCTTCCTCGGCTCGGTGCGCGAGCACGTCGAGGCCTTGAACAGCGCGCTCAGCGTCGCCGCGGTCGAGAGCGAGGAACCAGCCGGCACTTTGAAGCTCAGCATGGCGCCGGGATTCGGCATGGATTACGTGCTGCCGCTGATGCCCGAGTTTCTGCGCCGGCACCCGCATATCCGCCTGGACTGGCTGCTGGAGAACCGTCAGGTCGATCTGATCGCGGAAGGTTTCGATGCGGCGATCGGGGGCGGCATCGAACTGGCGGCCGGAATGGTGGCGCGGCCGCTGGCGCCGCTGCACGTGATCGCGGTGGCCGCGCCAACGTACCTGCAAGGCCGGCCGCTGCCGGCCGAGCCGGAAGATCTGGCCGAACACGACGGCATCGCCATGCGCTCGGCGCGCACCGGCCGCGTGCGTCATTGGGCGATGCGCGACTCGCGCGGGCGCGAAGCGGTGGCGCTGACCCGCGAACGCATCGTCCTCAACGATCCCGAAGCCATGTGCCGCGCCGCGCTCAACGGCCTGGGCGTGACTCTGGTCGCGGTGCAGCACGCACTGCCCTACCTCGACGACGGACGCCTGCAACGGCTACTGCCGGATTGGTTTGCCGACCTGGGCTCGATCTCGCTGTACTACGCTAGTCGCACTCTGTTGCCGAGCAAGACGCGGGTGTTCGTGGACTATCTGATCGAAGCATGCGAGCGCGCCCGGCTGCCGCAACGGCTGTCCGGCCGCGCCGACGCGGGCACGGGAGCTGCGGCATGAGCGAGAGCGCGAACCCGCCGCCCGCCGACAGCCAGGCCGGCGCGCCGATGGTCGGCGCGGTACTGATCCGCGACGGCCTCCTGCTGCTGGGCCTGCGCAACGCCTACAAGCGCCTGGCGCCGAACTGCTGGGACATCCTCGGCGGCCATGTCGAGGCCGGCGAGACTCTGGAACAGGCCTTGCTGCGCGAATTGGAGGAAGAAGCCGGCGTCGTCGCCACCGACTACAGTCAACTGGGCGAGCCGCTGATGTGGGCCGGCGCCAGCCTGACCGTCTACCGCGTCGACGCCTGGCAGGGCGAAGTGGCCATGCGCGGCGACGAACACGTGCGGCTACAGTGGTTCGATCCGGCGCAGGCGCGGGCGCTGCCTAATCTGGCCGATGGGCGTCTGATCGAATTGATCGGGCGGTTGCGGCGCTGAGGGCAGTAACCGCCGCTGACATAGGAAGCGGCGTTGAAGCCCCTCTCCCGCTTGCGGGAGAGGGGTTGGGGTGAGGGCCCTCGGTCAGCACCTAAGAGCAAGAGCATTCGCGCCTGCGGCGCTCAGCCCTCACCCCAGCCCTCTCCCGCAAGCGGGAGAGGGAGAGAGAGACTCAGCCGCTGGTGAACTGCTCAATCAACATCCGCTCTTCCAGATTGTGCTCGGGATCGAACAACAACGTGACCGTGCGGTCGCGCGATTCGCGGATCATCACCTCGACCACGTCGCGCACTTCGTGCGAGTCGGCGGTGGCGCTGACCGGGCGCTTGTAGGGATCGAGCACGCGGAAACGCACTTCGGTGTCGGCCTTGAGCAAAGCCCCGCGCCAGCGCCGCGGGCGGAACGCGGCGATCGGGGTCAGCGCGATCACCGCCGAACCCAGCGGCAGGATCGGCCCGTGCGCGGAGAAGTTGTACGCGGTGCTGCCGGCCGCGGTCGCGACCAGCACGCCGTCGCAGATCAGTTCGTCGAGCCGGGTCTGGCCGTTGAGGTCGATGCGCACATGCGCGGCCTGACGGGTCTGGCGCAGCAGCGAGACTTCGTTATAGGCCAGCGAACCGAAGCTCGCGCCGGACTCGGTCTGCGCGACCATTTCCAGCGGACGCAGCACCGCCGGCTCGGCGCTGGCGATGCGATCGAGCAAGTCGCCGCTGGCGTCGGCGTACTGGTTCATCAGGAAACCGACCGTACCCAGCTTCATCCCGTACACGGGTTTGCCGAGCGCGCCGTGGCGATGCAGGGTCTGCAGCATGAAGCCGTCGCCGCCGAGCGCGACCAGTACGTCGGCATTGTCGGGTTGGTGCTGATCGTGCTGGGTCAACAGCGTCGCGAGCGCGCGCTGGGCGTCGTCGGTGTGACTGGCGAGGAAGGCGATGCGTGGCGTCGCGGTCATCGGCGGCTCCGGAAGGATGCCGTCAGCATAACCCGGCCGATGCGGGGGATTCGTGTCGGGACCGCGGTCCGCGCACCAAGTCGGGTATCGCCGCGGCGACGGATGCCTCGGCGGTTTCGCGACGTATTCGCGATTTCGCCCGCGACAGCGCTTTTGTGGGACGGCAATGCTTTTGTGGGAGGGCCTTCAGGCCCGATGCTTTTCTTTCAGATCGCCGCGACCTGAAAGAAAAGCATCGGGCCTGAAGGCCCTCCTACAAAAAACCCCCGGCCGCGAACGGTCGGGGGATTCTCGAAACCATGCAGGACCGGCGCGAACGCCGGCCCCGCCGCCGCTATCAGCCGCGCGCCGCCAACTGCGACAGACGCTGCACCGCGACCGAAGCGGTCGGATAGTCCAGGGTCTTCTGCGCCGCCAGTTCGGTCAGCATCGCCAGGGTGAAGCGCAGCGACTGGTCGTCGCGGCTCAGCCACTGCTTGACCTTGGCATCGGCGTTGGCGCCGGCCATGTTGAGCACCTGGCCGACCAGGATGCGCTGCTGGGTCGCCAGTTCTTCGCGCAGCACGCCGCGCGCCACCGCATGCCAGCGGCCGTCGACGGTGAGCGCGTCGATCTGCTCCTGCAACCACGGCAAACGCAGGGCTTCGCCGAGGCGGAAGTGCACCTTGGCCACATCGACCGGCTTGAGCTTGCGCTCGCGCGCCAGTTCGATGATGTCGCAGCTCGGCTCCAGGTAGCGCAGCGCGGCCAACTGCGCCGCCAGCGACTCGGGCACGCCCTTGGCCTTCCAGTCGGCGAAGGCGGCATCGTGGGCCGGACGCTCGCCGTCGCCGAGGATGCCGTGGCCGGCGCGGATGTTCTTGAAGCCGTCGTGGTAGCGATCGACCGCGGTGGTGATGTCCGGAATCGCGCCCGGACGCGACAGCAGCCAACGGGTGAAGGAACGCTGCAGCGTCCAGATCACCTGCAGGGCGTCGATCTGGGTCGATTCGGCGACCTTGCCGTCGAGCGCGTCGATCTGCGCCCACAGCTCGCGCGCGTCCAGGGTCTCACGGGTAATCGTGAAGGCCTTGGCGACCTCGCCCGGGGTGCGGCCGCTGTCTTCCTGCATGCGCAGCAGGAAGGTCGCGCCCATCCGGTTGATGGTCGAGTTGGTCACCGCGGTGGCGATGATTTCGCGCTTCAGGCGGTGGTTCTCCATCGCCTTGGCGTACTTGGCCTGCAGCGGCTGCGGGAAGTAGCGCACCAGTTCCTTCGACAGGTACGGGTCTTCCGGCACGTCGGAATCCAGCATCTGCTGGAACGCGACCAGCTTGGAGTACGACAGCAGCACCGACAGTTCCGGACGGGTCAGGCCCTGGCCGCGCGCCTTGCGCTCGGCGATCTCGGCATCGCTGGGCAGGAACTCGATCTGGCGATCCAGCAGGCCCTGCGATTCCAGGGTGCGGATGAAGTGCTGCTTGGAGCCCAGGCGCGACAGGCTCATGCGCTCCATCAGGCTGATCGCCTGGTTCTGGCGATAGTTGTCGTTGAGCACCAGCTCGGCGACTTCGTCGGTCATCGACGCCAGCAGCTTGTTGCGATCGGGCAGCGACAGCTTCTTCGCCTGGACCTGGCCGTTGAGCAGGATCTTGATGTTGACCTCGTGATCCGAGGTGTCCACGCCGGCCGAGTTGTCGATGAAGTCGGTGTTGAGCAGCACGCCGTGCTGCGCCGCTTCGATGCGGCCGAGCTGGGTCAGGCCCAGGTTGCCGCCCTCGCCCACCATCTTGCAGCGCAGATCGTTGCCGTTGACGCGCAGCGCGTTGTTGGCGCGGTCGCCGACGTCGCTGTTGGTTTCGCTGCTGGCCTTGACGTAGGTGCCGATGCCGCCGTTCCACAGCAGATCCACCGGCGCCTTGAGGATCGCGCTCATCAGCTCGACCGGGCTCATCGCCGTGGCGTTGCCTTCGATGCCCAGCGCGGCCTTGATCTCCGGCGACAGCGGAATCGACTTGGCCGAGCGCGGGTACACGCCGCCGCCCTTGCTGATCAGGGCCTTGTTGTAGTCGTCCCAGCTCGACCGCGGCAGCTTGAACATGCGCTCGCGCTCTTTGAAGGTCTTGGCCGCGTCCGGATTCGGGTCGAGGAAGATGTGGCGGTGGTCGAACGCGGCCAGCAGGCGGATGTGCTCGCTCAGCAGCATGCCGTTGCCGAACACGTCGCCGGACATGTCGCCGATGCCGACGGTGGTGAAGTCCTGGGTCTGGCTGTCGCGGCCGATGCTACGGAAGTGGCGCTTGACCGACTCCCACGCGCCCTTGGCGGTGATGCCCATGCCCTTGTGGTCGTAACCGACCGAGCCGCCCGAGGCGAAGGCGTCGTCGAGCCAGAACTTGTGCTCGGCGGCGATGCCGTTGGCGATGTCGGAGAAGGTCGCGGTGCCCTTGTCGGCGGCGACGACCAAGTAGGGGTCGTCATTGTCGTGGCGCACGACTCTCGCCGGCGGGACGATCTTGCCGCCGACGATGTTGTCGGTGATGTCCAGCAAGCCGTTGATGAACATCTTGTAGCAGGCGATGCCTTCGGCCAGCACCGCGTCGCGGTCGCCGCCGATCGGCGGACGCTTGGCGAAGAAGCCGCCCTTGGAACCGACCGGCACGATCACCGTGTTCTTGACCATCTGCGCCTTGACCAGACCCAGCACCTCGGTGCGGAAGTCTTCGCGGCGGTCGGACCAGCGCAAACCGCCGCGGGCGACCGGGCCGAAGCGCAGGTGCACGCCTTCCACGCGCGGACCGTACACGAAGATTTCGCGGTACGGACGCGGCTTGGGCAGATCCGGCACCTGGGCCGAATCGAACTTGTAGCTGACATAGCCGCGTTCGGAACCGTCGGCGGTGGTCTGGTAGTAGCTGGTGCGCAAGGTGGCGTTGATCACGCCGATGAAGCTGCGCAGGATGCGGTCTTCATCCAGGCTGGAGACGCGGTCGAGCAGCGCCTTGATCGATTCGACCGTGGCCTGGGCCTGTTCGTCGCGCTTGCCGCTGCGCGCCTGGATCACCGGCTTGAGCGCGGCCATGACCGCGGCGTCGCCGCCGGACAGGGTGTCGAACTGCTGGACCAGGCGTTCCTGGCCGGCCTTGATTTCGTCTTTGCTTTCACTGCCGGTGCACGGATCGAAGCGCGCTTCGAACAGTTCCACCAGCAGGCGCGCCAGCAGCGGATAGCGGCTGAAGGTTTCTTCCACGTAGCTCTGCGAGAACGGCACGCCGACCTGCAGCAGGTACTTGCAGTACGCGCGCAGCATAGCGACCTGGCGCCAGGACAGGTTGGCGGTCAGGATCAGTCGGTTGAAGCCGTCGTTCTCGGCGTTGCCGCGCCAGATCTGGGCGAAGGCTTCTTCGAAATTCTCGTCCAGGCGATCGACGTCGATGTCGTTGTTGGCGGTCTCGACTTCGAAGTCCTGGATGTAGACCGGCTGGCCGTCCACCGTCAGGCGATAGGGGTGTTCGGAAATCACCCGCAGGCCCATGTTCTCCATCATCGGCAGCGCGTCGGACAAAGGGATGTCGTCGAGCTGGCGGTAGAACTTGAAGCGCAGGCCGCCTTCGCCCTGGCGGGTGCGGCACAGGCTCAGGCGCAGATCGTCCGGGCCGCTGAGCGCGGCGAGATGGGCGATGTCCTGCGCCGCCACGCCAGCCGAGACTTCGTCGATATAGCCCGGCGGCAAGGCGCGGCCGTAGCGGTTGGCCAGGGCCAGGCCTTGTTGTTCGCCGTTGTTGCGCACCAGCGCTTCGCGCAGGTCGTCCTGGCGATTGCGCACGATCTCCGACAGCTCGGCTTCGATGGCGGCGTTGTCGATGACGCGCGCACCGTTTTGCGCGGCTTCGCCCGACTTCGGACGCACGATCAGGTGCAACTGCGCCAGCGGCGATTCGCCGATGTGCACGGTGGTGTCGATGTGCTCGCCGTGCAGCTTGTCCTTGAGCATCGCCTCCACGCGCAGGCGCACGTCGGTGTTGAAGCGCTCGCGCGGGATGTAGACCAGGCCCGAGTAATAGCGGCCATAACGGTCGCGGCGCAGGAACAGCTTGCTGCGCACGCGCTCCTGCAGGCCGAGGATGCCCGAGGTGGTCTTGAGCAGTTCGTCCTCGCTGGACTGGAACAGCTCGTCGCGCGGCAGGGTTTCCAGTACGTGGCGCAGGGCCTTGCCGCTGTGGCTGTCGGGCGCCAGGCCGGACTGCTCCATCACGTAGGCATGGCGCTGACGCACCAGCGGGATATCCCAGGGGCGGCGGTTGTAAGCGCTGGAGGTGTACAGGCCGAGGAAACGCTTCTCGCCGGTCGGACGGCCCTGAGCGTCGAAGCTCAGCACGCCGATGTAGTCCATGTAGCCCGGACGGTGCACGGTGGAACGCGCATTGGTCTTGGTCAGGATCAGCGCGTCGACCGCGCCGGACTGCGGCATGTAGTGCGCCGCCAGCGAAGTCAGCAGGCGCGGCTTGCCGACTTCCTTGCCGCGCAGCAGGCCCAGGCCGCTGTCCTTGACCGCGCGCAGCACATCGTCGCCGCCATGCTTGACGACTTCGTACTCGCGATAGCCCAGGAAGGTGAAATGGTTTTCGGCGGCCCAGTGCAGGAACGCCTGCGCCTCGCGCTTGCCGTCTTCGTCGATCGGCAGGTTCTGGCCCGGCAGTTCGTCGGCGACCTGATTCATCTTGTCGCGCATCTGCGACCAGTCGCGCACGATCGCGCGCACGTCGGCCAGCACCACTTCCAGCGCGTGCTTGATCTTGGCCGCCGATTCGGCGGTCTGGCGGTCGATTTCCAGATGCATCAGCGACTCGGCCACGCCCTGCCCGACCGCCAGCAGCTTGCCGGCCTTGTCGCGCTGGAACGTCACCACCGGATGGCCCAGCACGTGCACGCCGATGCCCTGGTCGGCCAGCGCCATGGTCACCGAATCGACCAGGAACGGCATGTCGTCGTTGGCGATCTGCAGCACGGTGTGCGGCGATTCCCAGCCATGCGACTTCAGCGTCGGGTTGAACAAGCGCACCAGCGCCGAGCCCTGCTTGCGGTCGCGCGCGTAATCCAGAAAGTCCGCCGCCAGCGCCGCCCAGCCGTCGGGCTGGTGCTGCGGCAGCTCATCGGCGCTCATGCGCTTGTAGAACGCCTGCGCGAAGGCTTCCGCCTCGGCGTGGCGCGTCTTGGGCAGGCGCTTGTGCATCGCGGCGATGATCGGCTGCAGATTCACCGCCTGTGCATCGACCGGCGGCGCCGACTGGCTGCGGCCGGGCGCGGCGGCTTTCTTCGGCGCAGCCGCTTTGCCGGCCGGCGCCGTCGTTTTCTTGACCGGGGCCTGCTTGGCCGACGCCGGCTTCGCGGCCGGTTTGGCGGCGGCGCGTTTGGCGGGTTCGGACTTGGAAGCTTTGGGTTTATTGCTCATGGGAACGTTGAGGTCCGGGTGGAATGAGGTCAAGAGACATGGCTGGCACCGGAGGTCTGCTTGAAAATCGGGTGTCGGCGAAGAAAGCCGAACTACCGCGCCAGGATCTGACTGGATCGTGAAGTGATTTAAGAATCGGGGGTAGCGGACAAAACCAAACCGGCGCGCCGGGCTTGAACCCGGCGCGCCGTGTGCGAATGAAATAGCGAAGAGGAAAACGCCGTCGCGGCAGCGGCCTGGACGCGCGCCTGGACTTGCGAGCCCGGCCCGCCGTTGTCGCAGCGATGGCCGGGCCAGGATGAAGCGGAGCGTTTCATCGAGAGGCTGATCGACTCGGCTCAGTCGGCGTGTTCAGCGCAGACCGGTTTCGTTGCGGGCGATGACCAGACGCTGGATCTCGCTGGTGCCTTCGTAGATTTCCGTGATCTTGGCGTCGCGGAAGTACCGCTCCAGCGGCATTTCCTTGGAATAGCCCATGCCGCCGTGAATCTGCACGGCCTGATGGGCGATCCACATCGCCGCCTCCGACGCGGTGAGCTTGGCGATGGCGGCCTCGTTGCTGAAACGGCCGCCGTGCTTCTCGGTCTGGCCCTTGGTCCAGGCCGCGCGCAAGGTCAGCAGCAAGGCTGCGTCGAGCTTGCACTTCATGTCGGCGATCTTGGCCTGGGTCATCTGGAACGCGCCGATCGGCTGGCCGAAGGCCTTGCGCTCGCGCACGTAGGCCAGCGTGGCCTCGTAAGCGGCGCGGGCGATGCCGATGGCTTGGCTGGCGATGCCGATGCGGCCGGCGTCGAGCACGCCCATGGCGATCTTGAAACCGTGGCCTTCCTCGCCCAGCACCTCGTCGGCCGAGGCGACATAGTCCTCGAACTCGATTTCGCACGTGGCCGAAGCGCGGATGCCGAGCTTGGGCTCGGTCTTGCCGCGGTGGAAACCGGGCTTGGCGGTGTCGATCATGAAGGCGGTGATGCCGCGCGCGCCCTTGTCCGGGTCGGTCATCGCGAACAGCACGATGTACTTGGCCACCGGGCCGGAGGTGATCCAGCTCTTCTTGCCGTTGATGACGAAGCTGCCGTCGGCCTGCTTGACCGCCTTGCAGCGCATGGCCGTGGCGTCGGAGCCCGACTGCGGCTCGGTCAGGGCGAAGGCGCCGATTTCACGGCCCTCGGCGATGGCGCGCACGTACAGCTGCTTCTGCGCCTCGGTGCCGAACTTGAGAATGCCGTTGCAGAACAGCGAATTGTTGACCGACACGATGGTCGAGTGGGCGGCGTCGCCGGCGGCGATTTCGACCATCGCCAGCACGTAGGAGATCGGGTCCATGCCCGCGCCGCCGTATTCGGCCGGCACTTCGATGCCCATCAGGCCGTTCTCGCCGAGGGTGCGGATGTTCGCCAGGGGGAATTCGCCGGTGTGATCGTGGTGCTCGGCGCTGGGAGCAATCTTTTCCTGGGCGATACGGCGCGCCACGTCCTGGATCATCAACTGCTCTTCGGTAAAGCCAAAATCCACGTCGACACCTCTTCATGTGGTGATTGCAGGCGGTGAGCGCTGGCGAACCGGCGGCGCCGCGCTGTCGCCGCCATGGCGCCGACGCGGTACCTCCTGCCCGTTGCACATCGGCCCGTTTCAGGGGCCGCGGCCCGTTGAGCGAGCCGCGAACGCGAATTGTAGCCGCGCGCGCGCAATAACCCCACCCATCGGACTGCCCCGATCTGGCGTTACGCCCGCCCGCTTTCAGTCCGCGTTCTGACTTGCTGCGCCGCCGCACGACTTGACCTGAGGGCCCTTCGCCACCACACTTATCGCTATATCGCGATACGTTGATGAAAGGCAGCGTTCGCAAGCCGGAGAGCAGTTGAAGCCTGGGCCTTGCCCGATTCGTCGCGGTTCAAGTTCCAAGTCCCCGCTCCTGGTCTCGTCTCTTTCAACCGAGTTGCGTATCTCTCATGGATCTCGAAGGCTGGTCGTCCCGTCTGAAAGTGTTCGCCGACGCCACCCGCGTGCGTCTGCTGGCCCTGCTCGAGCGCGAGGAGCTGACCGTGGCCGAGCTGTCGGCGATCACCCGCCTGGCCCAGCCGCGGGTGTCCACGCACCTGTCCAAGCTCAAGGAAGCCGGACTGGTGCGCGATCGCCGCGCCGGCGTGTCGGCGTATTACCGCTTCGACGAAGGCGCGCTCGACCACGCCCAGCGTGCCCTGTGGCAGACGCTGAGCACCGGCAGCGACGATCCGCTGCTGCGCCAGGACGGCGAACGCGTGACCGCGGTGCTGGCGATGCGCGCCTCCGACCAGAACTGGGCCGACTCGGTCGCCGGCGACATGGAACGCCACTACTCGCCCGGCCGCACCTGGGAAGCGCTGGCGCGTTCGGCGCTGCCGCTGCTGCAGCCCGGCGACGTGCTCGACATCGCCTCCGGCGACGGCGTGCTGGCCGAGCTGCTGGCGCCGCACTCGCACCGCTACATCTGCCTGGACGCCAGTACCAAGGTCGTGGCCGCCGCTTCCGAGCGCCTGCGCAAGCTCAAGAACGTGGAAGTGCGCGAAGGCGACATGCATGCGCTGCCGTTCGACGACGAGACCTTCGACCTGGTCGTGCTGATGCACGCGCTGACCTACGCCGAACACCCGGCCCAGGCCGTGGCCGAAGCCGGGCGCGTGCTGCGCCCGGGCGGCCGCGTGCTGGTCACCAGCCTGGCCAAGCACGAACACCGCGGCGCGGTCGAAGCCTTCGGCCACGTCAACCTGGGCTTCGCCGAGAAAGACCTGCAGAAGTTCGCCACCAAGGCCGGCTTCGACATCGTCAGCTGCCAGACCGTGACCCGCGAGCGCCGCCCGCCGCATTTCGAAGTGATCGCGCTGATGGCGCGCAAGCCCGGCGGCGAGCCGGTGCGCAAGCCCGGCAAGAAGTGAGGACCGATCAATGAACCGACTTCCGTGGATCAACCCCGAACGCGCCCTGGCGCTGGAAACCGGACTGGCCCAGCGCATCCTGATCATGGACGGGGCGATGGGCACGATGATCCAGCAGCATGAGCTGGCCGAGGCCGACTACCGCGGCGAGCGCTTCGCGCAGGGCTACGACCGCCTGTACGCGCCGCGCGATGAGCACGGCGGCGAGCACGCCCACGGCGAAGGCTGCGGCTGCGAGCGCGACCAGCGCGGCAACAACGACCTGCTGACCCTGACCCGGCCGGACATCATCGGCGACATCCACGCCCAGTACCTGGCCGCCGGCGCCGACCTGATCGAGACCAATACCTTCAACTCGACCACGATCTCGCTGAGCGACTACGGCCTGGAGCATCTGGCGCGCGAGTTGAACCTGGAAGGCGCGCGGCTGGCGCGCAAGGCCTGCGACGAGGCCGAAGCGCGCGATGCCGCCGCCGGCAAGCACAAGCCGCGCTATGTGATCGGCGTGCTCGGCCCGACCAGCCGCACCGCATCGCTGAGCCCGGACGTCAACCGCCCCGGCTACCGCGCGATCACCTTCGACGAATTGCGCATCGCTTACCGCGAAGCCACCGACGGCCTGATCGACGGCGGCGCCGACGTGATCATGGTCGAGACCATCTTCGACACGCTCAACGCCAAGGCCGCGCTGTTCGCGATCGAGGAAGCCTTCGATGCGCGCGGCGCGCGGTTGCCGGTGATGATCTCCGGCACCATCACCGACGCCTCCGGCCGCACCCTGTCGGGGCAGACGGCGGAAGCGTTCTGGTATTCGGTGCGGCACAACCAGCCCGTCGCGATCGGCCTGAACTGCGCGCTCGGCGCCAAGGACCTGCGCGTGCACATCGACGTGCTGGCGCAGATCGCCGACGCCAACATCAGCACCCATCCCAACGCCGGCCTGCCCAACGCCTTCGGCGGCTACGACGAGACCCCGGAAGACATGGCCGCGGTGCTGGGCGAATTCGCCCGCGCCGGTCTGCTGAATCTGGTCGGCGGTTGCTGCGGCACCACGCCGGCGCACATTGCCGCGATCGCCGCGGTGGTCGAAGGCGTGGAGCCGCGGCGGCCGTTGCAGTTGGTCGATGCGGCGGCGTGAGTTTTCCCTCGCCGCCCGCGCCACCTTCCTGCCGTCATTCCCGCGAACGCGGGAATCCAGTGGCTTTGACCGCACCCGCACGAAAGTCGCTGGATTCCCGCGTTCGCGGGAATGACGAGCAAAAACAAATTCAGACACCCTTGAAGCAATGACCGCAACCCTTCCCCGCCAAACCCGCCTGAGCGGTCTCGAACCGCTGCAGATCACGCCGGAAAGCAACTTCGTCAACGTCGGCGAGCGCACCAACGTCACCGGCAGCGCGCAGTTCAAGAAACTGATCATGGAAAGCCGCTACGACGAAGCCATCGTCGTGGCGCGCCAACAGGTCGAGAACGGCGCGCAGGTGCTCGACGTCAACATGGACGAGGGCATGCTCGATTCCGAGCTGGCCATGGTCACCTACCTCAACCTGATCGCGGCCGAGCCCGACATCGCCCGCATTCCGGTGATGGTCGACAGCTCCAAGTGGACGGTGATCGAGGCCGGCCTGAAATGCCTGCAGGGCAAGGGCATCGTCAACTCGATCTCGATGAAGGAAGGCGAAGCCGAGTTCCTGCGCCAGGCACGGCTGGTGCGGCGCTACGGCGCGGCGGTGGTGGTGATGGCCTTCGACGAGGTCGGTCAGGCCGACACCATCGATCGCAAGGTCGATATCTGTTCGCGCGCATACAAGCTGCTGACGGAAGAAATCGGCTTTCCGCCGGAAGACATCATCTTCGACCCGAACGTGTTCGCCATCGCCACCGGCATCGAAGAACACAACAACTACGCGGTCGATTTCATCGAGGCCACGCGCGAGCTCAAGCGGCGCTTTCCGTACAGCCATATCTCCGGCGGCGTATCCAACGTCTCGTTCTCGTTCCGCGGCAACGAACTGGTGCGCCAGGCGATCCACGTGGTGTTTTTGTACTACGCGATCAAGGCCGGCATGGACATGGGCATCGTCAACGCCGGCGGCCTGCCGCTGTACGACGATCTGGACCCGGACCTGCGCGAACGGGTCGAGGACGTGGTGCTCAACCGCCGCGCCGACGGCACCGAGCGTTTGCTGGAAATCGCCGATCGCTTCAAGGGCAAGAAAGGCGAGAAGAAGGTCGAAGACCTGCGCTGGCGCGACAAGCCGGTGCGCGACCGCCTCAGCCATGCGCTGGTCTACGGCATCGACCAGTGGATCGAGGAAGACACTGAAGCGGCGCGCGCCGAATCCACGCGCCCGCTGGACGTGATCGAAGGCCCGCTGATGTCGGGCATGAACGTGGTCGGCGACCTGTTCGGCGCCGGCAAGATGTTCCTGCCGCAGGTGGTCAAGTCGGCGCGGGTGATGAAGAAGGCCGTGGCCTACCTGCTGCCCTACATCGAAGCCGAGAAGCTGCGCACCGGCGATGTCGGCAAGTCCAACGGCAAGATCATCATGGCGACCGTCAAGGGCGACGTGCACGACATCGGCAAGAACATCGTCGGCGTGGTCCTGGCCTGCAACAACTTCGACGTGGTCGACCTGGGCGTGATGGTGCCGGCGCAGACCATTCTGGACCGCGCCCGCGAGGAGAAGGCCGACCTGATCGGCCTGTCCGGCCTGATCACGCCGTCGCTGGAGGAAATGAGCCACGTCGCCCGCGAAATGCAGCGCCAGGGCTTCACCATGCCGCTGCTGATCGGCGGCGCGACCACCTCGCGCGCGCACACCGCGCTGAAGATCGACCCGCATTACAAATCGCCGACGGTCTGGGTCAAGGACGCCTCGCGCGCGGTCGGCGTGGCGCAGTCGCTGATCTCCATCGAGCTGCGCGAGCCTTTCGTCGCCGCCAACGCTTCGGACTACGCGGAGATCCGCGAGCGCCACAAGAACCGCGGCGACGGCAAGCGCCTGGTGTCGCTGGAGAAAGCGCGCGGCCAGCGTTTCGACGGCGGCTGGGACGATTACGTTCCGCCGGCGCCGAAGCATCCGGGCCTGCACGTGTTCGACGACTACCCGCTGGCTGAGCTGGTGGAGTACATCGACTGGACGCCGTTCTTCAACACTTGGGAACTGGCCGGGCGCTATCCGGCGATCCTGAGCGACGAAATCGTCGGCAAGCAGGCCACCGAGCTGTACCGCGACGCGCGCAAGATGCTCAAGCAGCTGGTCGAGGAGAAGTGGATCCGGGCCAAGGCGGTGTTCGGGCTGTGGCCGGCGAATGCGGTGGGCGACGATGTCGTGGTCTGGGAATCGGGAATAGAGAATCGGGAATCGGCTCAGGCCGCCGAGGCTTCTTCCGATTCCCGATTCTCGACCCCCCATTCCCGAACCTTGCACTTCCTGCGCCAGCAAGCCGACAAGCCGGCCGACCGCCCCGACTTCTGCCTCGCCGATTTCATCGCGCCGAAGGAGTCCGGCCGCCAGGACTGGATCGGCGGCTTCGCCGTCACCGCCGGCATCGGCATCGAGCCGCACGTGGCGCGTTTCGAGGCCGATCACGACGACTACAACTCGATCATGGTCAAGGCGCTGGCCGACCGCCTCGCCGAGGCCCTGGCCGAGCGCCTGCACCAGCGCGTGCGCAAGGAGTTCTGGGGCTACGGCAGCGACGAGACCCTGGACAACGAAGCGCTGATCGACGAAGGCTACCGCGGCATCCGCCCGGCCCCGGGCTACCCGGCCTGCCCGGAGCACAGCGAGAAGGCCACGCTGTTCCAGATGCTGGACGCCACCCGCCACACCAGCCTGGAGCTGACCGAGAGCTTCGCCATGTACCCGGCCGCGGCGGTCTCGGGCTATTACTTCAGCCATCCGGGCAGCCAGTATTTCGTGGTCGGCCGGGTCAACAAGGAACAGGTCGAGGACTACGCCCGCCGTAAGGGCGTCAGCGTGATCCAGGCCGAACGCTGGCTGGCGTCGAATCTGGATTACGATCCGGATTGACGCGCCGACGCGGGCCGCCCAGCCCGCGCGGCTCGATCCCCAGCCCTCGCCGGTCGCTGCGCGTACGCCGGCCTGAAGCCATTGCCGATCCACCGGACCGATACGAGAGTTGCACGGATGAGCGACATTCTCCTGCCCGAAGACATCGACGACGAAGCATCCTCGGACCCGCGCGGCAATGCCGTCTTCATCGAGAAGCACGCCGGCCCCGGCCGCATCGGCCTGTGCGGCGGCCGCGACTTCATCAACAAGCTGATCCGCAAAGCGCAGTCGCCGCTGACCGTGGACGGCCACCGCAGCCTGTGGTCGCACGCGTTCTTGTTCAGCGAGCGGCGCATCGACGGCCACTGGTGGGTGATCGAGTCCGACCTGGACATGCGCTACAAGCAGATCCGCCTGGGCGTGCAGGAAAACCGCGTCGAGCGCTATTACGATGCCGAAGCGTTTCCGAACATCGCCATCCTCGATTTCGGCCTGAACGACGAACAGCTGCGCAAGATCCAGATCGCCGGGCTCGACCTGCTGTCGGGGCTGTCCAGCTATTCGATCAGCGAGTTGGTCGGCACCTTGATGGCCATGCACAGCCGCCGTCTGCGCAAGCGCAGCAATCTGCTGGCCAAGGAAGGCGCGCTGTATTGCTCGGCGTTGGTGCAGCATTGCTACGCCGCCGGCGGCATCGAATTCCTGCCCGGCGTGCCCGGCAAGAACATCGCCCCGCACGACATCGACGAATCGCCGCTGCCGCACAGCACCCATCGCATCATCCGCGACCTGGGCGTGTCGACCGTGCGCGAACTGGGCCATCGCTCGCTGCAGTGGATCGATGCCGCGCTCGATTGAGCGGCGGTTGAACGGGTAGCACTCGGCCGAGGCATGTCTTGCCGCCTCGGCTCCGATCCGGCATCGCCGATCCGCAAACAAAAACTCCGCCGGCGGTGACACCGCCGGCGGAGCGCGGACGACCCGAGACCGGGTCCGAACCGCTTACGGGCCTTGCGGCGGCGCCGGCTGTTCGACGTTGTAGCGGGTGACCGCGCACTCGGAGAAGCCCGAGCGCTGGGTGTTGATGAACACGTTCTCGATGCAGGTGGCGTCGGTCGCGCCGCTGATGCCCTGCGCCACGTTCGGCTCGCGCGACATGATGGTGTTGTGCACCACGCGCACGCGCGGCGACTGTTCCAGACGAATCATGCGGTTGACCGCGTGGAAATCCAGGAACTGGTTGCTGATCAGCTGCGCGTCCGGCGACTCCATCAGCTCCAGACCGGTCTGGCCGCTGTAACCGGCGATCACGTTGCTGCTGATCACGCCGCGGCTGAGTCCGATCAAACGCATGGCCGGACCCCAGTTGGGCGGCTGGCTGCCGTTGTTGACGTAACCGACGATGCGATTGCCGACGATGCGGTTGGGCTCGGCCAGCGGATCGCCGTTATTGCCCTGACCGTGGAACATGATCGGCGTGTCCTGCGCGCGCAGGACGGTGTTGTTCAACAGCTGGCCGCCGGACTGCGCGGCCATGTCGATGCCGATCGGGAAACCGTCCACGCGGCAGTTGCGCACCGTCACCTTGGTGCCGGGGTTGACCCGGATACCGTACGGCGCGCCGCCGCCGGGGCCGCCGTTGACCGCGGGATTGGTCAGGGTGCGGCTGCGGCAATCGAGTTCGACATCGGAGCCGAAAATTTCGATCGGCAGGCTGCGGTTGGCGCTCAGGCAGTACTTGCCCGGGCCGTTGATCGCCACCCGCGTCGGCTCGAGAATGGTGTCGCAGGCCAGTGCGTTGGCGCTCAGCATCAGGCCGGTCAGTGCCAGGCCTGCAATAGGGATCAGTCGCATGGAATTCCTTTTCGTTGGTGGGATGTTTCGCGCGTATCGGCCGTGCGAAGCGAACGCCGGGCGTCCGATGCCGCGCTCGAAAGTATGCGGTGAACGCGTATCAGCGGCTGCGATGGATGCGTCCTCGCGCTGCGAAGTGATGCCGCGCGTTCGCCTCAATCGTTGTTGATGCGCTCGACGTTGTAGCGCCGCACCGCGCAGCTCTCCAAGCCCGAATACACGGTGTTGATGAAGACGTTCTCGATGCAGGTCGCATCGATTGCGCCTTGCACCGCGCGTGCGTTCACGCCGTGGCGCAGCATGATCGTGTTGTGGACCAATTGCGCGCGCGGCGACTCGTTCAACAAGATGGAGGTGGCGCCGCCCTCATGCAGATCCAGCAACTGGTTGCCGGTGAGCTGCGCATCGGGCGAACGCTCCAGACGGATCGAGGCGCGGCCCTGGAAGCCGACCACGACGTTGTTGGTCAGCACCGGCCGCGGCGAATGCCAGATCGCGATGGCGTCATCGGAACTGTTGACCGCGTCGTAATAGATCGTGCGGTTGCCGATCACGCGCAGGCCGTCGCCTTCGGGGCGGTCGCCGCCGAATACGTTGATCGCCATGCCGGCCGGTTCGACGATGGTGTTGTTGAGGATCTGCACGTTCGAGAATTCTTCGACCTGCAGCGCGACCGGCCAATGTTCGAGCCGGCAGTTGCGGATGATCACGTTGTTGCCGCGGCGCACGTGCACGCCATGGTTTTCGACCTGATCGGCCGGCAGCGAAACGGTACGGCCGCGGCAGTCGAGTTCGACGTTGTCGGCGGAGATGACGATCTGGCGGGCGCGATCGGCGTTGAGGCAGTACGAGCCCGGCGCCTCGATATAGCGCGCGTCCGGCGCCAGCACGGTGTCGCAGGCGGCAAGCGCGGAGTGGCTGAAGAACAGGCCGGACAGTGCCAGGCCCGCAAACGGAAGCATGCGCATGAGTTCCCTCTCTGTGTGGATATCCATGAAGACACGGCAGGCCGCGATCGTTCCGGCATCGCGAATCCTTGCGAGCCTGGATAGTAGCCATAAGCGATCTCAGCCATGGCGATGACGACTGTTTTTTTGTGTGCGATGCCCTCGCCTTCGCGAACGGCGACGCCGCATGCGCGGCGAGACCGTGCGGTTCAACCCGCGGCGGTCGAATCCGCCGCTTCGCCAGGCGCCGTCCCGGCCGCCTGCATCCCGGCGATCCACGCCCGGGTCTGGCCGAGCACTTCCTGCGACAGCGCCGGATCGTCGCTCAGGCGCGCCAGGATCAGCGCGCCGACCATCGCCGACCACTGCCCGATCGCCTGGCGGCGGCGCTCGTCCTCGTCCGCGCCGGGAATGCGCGCGGTCATGCGCCGCAACTGCTCGCGCAGGCCGGCGGTCATCGCGGTGCGCGCCGACGGCGACTGGCGGATGGTGTCCGCGCCCAGCCCGGCGGTGGCGCAGCCGCCGGCCAGATCGGCGCAGTGGTCGGGCGACAGATAGCCGTCGAGGAACGCGGCCGGATCGTCGCCGGTGCGGGTATGGGTCAGCACGTGGGTCAGGGTCTGGGCGATCAAGTCGTCCTTGGACTGGAAATGGCCGTAGAAGGCGCCGTGAGTCAGGCCGGCGGCCTTCATCACCTCGGACACGGTGACCGCGTCGAAGCCGCGGGCGCGGAACAGGCGTCCGGCCGCATCGAGGATCCGACGGCGGTTTTCGCTGACTTGCTCGCGGCTGACTTTCATGGAACGCCCTCCTTCCGGGTGCTTGACATCTTACATGACGATCATCATGATAACTCATACATGATAATCATCATGAATAAACCCCTCCCCCATCCCGAGGTTTTCCCCGTGAGCGCACTTCCCTCCGTTTTGATCACCGGCGCCTCCACCGGCATCGGCGCCGTCTATGCCGACCGCTTCGCCCGTCGCGGCCACGATCTGATCCTGGCTGCCCGCGATTTGACCCGCCTGAACGCCCTGGCCGCGCGCCTGCGCCAGGATTACGGCGTCGCCGTCGATGTGGTCCCCACGGATCTCAACGATCCGGTCGCCCTGGCCCGGCTCGAAGCCTTGCTGCACAACGACGAGCGCATCGGCGTGCTGATCAACAACGCCGGCGCCGCCGGGGCCGGCGGCTTCCTCGACCAGTCTCCGGATCAGGTCGCGCAGCTGATCGGCCTCAACATCACCGCCCTGGCCCGGCTGAGCGCCGCGGTCGCCCCGCGTTTCGCCGCCGCCGGCCGCGGCGCCATCGTCAACGTCGGCTCGGTGGTCGGCTTGGCGCCGGAGCTGGGCATGACCGTGTACGGCGCGACCAAGGCCTTCGTACTGTTCCTCAGCCAGGGTCTGCAGCTCGAACTCGGCCCCAAGGGCGTGTACGTGCAGGCGGTGCTGCCGTCGGCGACGCGCACCGAGATCTGGGAGCGCTCGGGCAAGGACATCGACGCTTTGCCGGCGGTGATGGAAGTCGATGATCTGGTCGATGCCGCCCTGGCCGGTTACGACCGCCGCGAGCCGGTGACGATCCCGCCCCTGCACGACGCCGGCCAGTGGGACGCCTTCGAAGCCGCGCGCACGGCGATGCTGCCGAATTTCATGCAATCCCAGCCCGCGCCGCGTTACCGCGCCGCCGCCTGAGTCCGGCCGGCCGGATTTTCGACGGCCGCCGCGTCCGGCGTCCTATCGCCGGACAGTACGCAATGGTATGTTCTTGCCCGTCATCGTGTCGGCGGCCGTTCCCGGCCGCCGCCCTCTCCCCAGACGCGGCCCGCATGCCTGATCTTCTGCTGTTCTCCCATGCCAACGGTTTTCCCGCGCCGGTTTACAGCGTGATGCTCGATGCGCTGGCCGCGCGCTACCGCGTCGTGCGGCCGGAGCGGATCGGCCACGACCCGCGTTATCCGGTGACCTTGAACTGGCCGCATCTGGTCGATGAGCTGGCGGCGCGGGTCGAGGCGGCCGCCGGCAACGCGCGCCGGATCTGGCTGGTCGGGCATTCGCTCGGTGGCTACCTGAGCCTGCTGGCCGCGCACCGCCTGGCCGATTCGGCGATCGCCTCGCGCCTGGCCGGGGTGATCATGCTCGACTCGCCGCTGATCGCCGGCTGGCGCGCGCATCTGGTCTCGATCGGCCGCCGCACCGGCCTGGACAATCTGGTGATGCCGACGCGCGCGACCCTGCAGCGGCGCAAGCACTGGCCCGACCGCGCCGCGGTGCGCGCGCATTTCCTGGCCAAGCCGGCGTTCGCGCGTTGGGATGCGCGGGTGTTGAACGACTACGTCGAACACGGCACCCGCGCCGACGACGACGGCGCGCGCGAACTGGCGTTCGAGCGTGAAATCGAATACCGGATTTATCGCAGTCTGCCGACTACGACTTTGAGCGGATTGTCGTCGAAGCTGCGGGTTCCGGTCGGTTTTCTCGCAGGCACGCATTCGCGAGAACTGCGCAACGCCGGCACCGCCGCGACGCGGCGCTTGGTCGGCGAACGCTGGGCCTGGATCGAGGGCGGGCATCTGTTTCCGATGGAGCGTCCGATGGAAACGGCGCGGGCGATCGAGGCGATGATCGATACGATCGCGCCGAGTGAAGATTTGGAAGTCGCGGAGGCTTCGCTGGCTACGGCTGTGAGGGCCTGAGATCGTGGGTTTCTGATCTGCGCTATTGCGTCATTTCGACAGAAGCCGACTTCCGATTCCATCGCTCCGATGGGAGTCGATCTTTCACGCCTGTCATTCCGGCGAAATCTGCAATCGATTTCGCCGTTGCCGAGATTTTGACTTGCCTCGGTTTCGCTTTGCTGTGCTTCGGCTTCGGCTTCGGCTTTGCTTTTGCCGTTGCTGGGCGCCGCTTGTAACTCGCGAGACCGAAGGACACCCGGAGGGCGGCGCACATGGACGTGCGCCGGGTGCCACCTTGGGCAGGATGCCCAATGTGGCACCTGCCTGCATCGGCATCGCACTCGTGGCTTTTGACTCGAAACAGCCAAAGCGTTTTCTTTGGTTACTTTCTTTGTCGCTTTGGACAAAGAAAGTGACCCGCCGCTCCATGGCGGAAGCTTTAGGCGTTTGATCTTGCTCTTGCTCTTGCTCTCGCTTGAGGCTCCTGCCTTTTTGCTCGTCATTCCCGCGAAGGCGGGAATCCAGCGACTTCAAGCGCTCTCGCACGAAAGGCACTGGATGTTCGGCTACGCCGAAGTAAAGCGGAGCCCGCCTTCGCGGGAATGACGGAAGGAGGGAGTGCGCAGGGCTGGTTGTTTCGATCAGAGATGTTGGGCCCTTAGAAGCCTCAAGCAAGATCAGAAGCTTCAAACAAGATCGGAAGCCTCAAGCAACATCAAAAGCCTCAAGCAAGATCAAACGCTAAACGCTTCCGCCATGAAGCGGCGGGTCACTTTCTTTGTCCAAAGCCACAAAGAAAGTAACCAAAGAAAAGGCTTTGGGCTGTTTCGAGTCAAAAGCCACGAGTGCGGTGCTTGCGCAGGCAGGTCCCGCAGTGGGCATCCTGCCCACGGCGGGACCCGGCGCACGTCCATGTGCGCCGCCCTCCGGGTGTCCCTGGTCTCGCGAGTTACTAGCGCCGCCGGGCAACGGCTAAAGCAAAGCCGGAGCGAAGCCTAAGCAAAAGCGAAGCCGATGCCGAAGCAAAATCCTGGCAACAGCAACAGCAACAGCAACAGCAACAGCAGCAACAACAGCGGTACTGACAACCGCCAGTCAGGACTTACCAGACCAGATCGTCCGGCACCTGATATTGCGGATCGGCGTAAGGATCCTCTTCCGCGGTCGCATTCGGATCGACCCGCAAAGCCACCGCCGGCGCGAACACCGCTTCGGCCTGATCGAGCATCGCCGCGGTCACCAGCACATAACGGCCTTCAAGCTGGACCACGCCCAGCTCGCCCGCATTGAGCTGCTTGAGCTGATCGGGCGTGACGTAAACCCGCTTGATCTTGCCGCCGTAAGGGAAATGCCGCGCGATCTCGGCATCGGCGACATTGAGCCCCTGATCCTTGAGCAACTCGGCCAGCTTGGCGCGCGCTTCGCGGCGCAAACGCGCCTCTTCCTGCTTGGCCTGCTCGGCGGCGATGCGCTCGTCTTTCTCGCGCTGAGCGCGGATCGCATAAGCCTTGGCCAGATCGATGTCTTCGCGCGAGCGCGGCTTGCCCTGCCCCGGCCCCTGGCCCGGACGCGGCGGACGGCCCTGTCCCGGCTTGCCGCCGCGCGGGGCGTCGCCGGGTTTCTGCCCGGGACGTGTATGCGCGGGGCGATTCGGATTCGGATTTGGGCGCGGTTCGCCGGACGCGGGCGCAGGACGGCCGGAGCGTTGCTCGCCGGGCTTGCGCGCGTCGCCGCGGTTGGCGCCGTCGGCGCGATGCTGCGGTTTGCCGTCGCCGCGGCCGGCGCCGGGCTTGCCGCCTCGGCGGTCGTCGGGCTTGCGCTCGGTACGTTCGGGCTTGGGCGCGGGCTTGAAGCCCAGACCCAGCAATTGGTCGCGGAGAGTGTCGCTCATTGCTCGTCGTCGGATCAGTAATGCGGCGGGGGTGGTTCGCTGGCGGCTTCGCCGGTCAGCGGGCTCGTCGCCAAGGCGGCGCGCATGTGTTTGATCTCTTCGAGCGCGCGAAACAGCAGCAACGAATTGCGCGCCTCTTCGCTGCGCGCGGCGGCGAGCGCGTCGCTGAGTTCGCTCAGCGCGTGCTCCTGGAACGCCACGCGCGTTTCCAGGTCGATCAGACGCTGCTGGAGTTCGGTATCGGCCAAAACAATCAATCCGGTGGGGCTACGGGGTGAAATCCGAACGACGGCTCAGGCGCCGTCGATCAGGATCGAGCGGCCGCGACCGATGCCGTAATAGGCCAGGTCCGCGGCTTCGACTTCGTCGGGATGGTACAGGTTGCGTCCGTCGAAGATCACGCCGTCGGCCAGCGCCTGGCGGACGCGGATGAAATCCGGGCTGCGGAATTGCTTCCACTCGGTCACCACCACCAGCGCGTCGGCATCGGCCAGCGCGGCGCGCGCCGAATCGCACAGCGCCAGGTCTTCGCGCTCGCCGAAGATGCGCTGCGCTTCCTCGCCGGCTTCCGGGTCGTAGGCGCGCACGCGCGCGCCGGCGGCCCACAGCTGCGCGAGCAGCTTGCGGCTGGGCGCTTCGCGCATGTCGTCGGTGTTGGGCTTGAACGCCAATCCCCACACCGCGAAGGTCTTGCCGCGGATGTCGCCGCCGTAATGGCGCTGGATCAGTTCGAACAGATGGC
This sequence comes from Lysobacter sp. TAB13, assembly GCF_052113885.1. Lineage (NCBI taxonomy): Bacteria > Pseudomonadati > Pseudomonadota > Gammaproteobacteria > Lysobacterales > Lysobacteraceae > Lysobacter > Lysobacter sp. TAB13. The sequence goes on from NZ_JBFRDR010000006.1 coordinate 268,765, forward strand.
CCTTCTGGCTGTCGTTGACCTCTTCCACCGCGTCGAGCAGCCGCGCGTTGTAGCCGTGCTGCTGCGCCGTGCGCGACAGCGCCTGCACGTCCTTGGGAAAACACGAGCCGCCGTAACCGGCGCCGGGATAGATGAAGTGCCAGCCGATGCGCGGGTCCGAACCGATGCCGTGGCGGACCATCTCCACGTCGGCGCCGACTTTCTCCGCGATGTTGGCGATCTCGTTCATGAAACTGATCTTGGTCGCGAGCATGGCGTTGGCCGCGTACTTGGTCAGTTCCGCCGAACGCAGGTCCATCACCACGATGCGTTCGTGATTGCGGTTGAACGGCGCATACAGGCGCTTGAGCTTTTCCACCGCGACCTGATTGGACGCGCCGATCACGATGCGGTCCGGACGCATGCAGTCGTTGACCGCATCGCCTTCCTTGAGGAATTCGGGATTGGAGGCGACGTCGAAGGCGACTTGCACGCCGCGGTTTTCCAGCTCGCGCGCGATGGTCGCCTGGACCTTGTCGGCCGTGCCGACCGGCACGGTGGACTTGTTGACCACCACCACCGGGCGCTCGATGTGCCGGCCGATGGTCGAAGCCACCGCGAGCACGTAACGCAGGTCGGCGCTGCCGTCCTCATCGGGCGGCGTGCCGACGGCGATGAAGATCAGATCGCCGTGGACGATGCCGGCGGCGGCGTCGGTGGTGAAGTGCAGACGGCCGGCGGCGTGGTTGGCCTTGACCATCGGTTCAAGGCCGGGCTCGTAGATCGGGATCACGCCGCGGTTGAGGCCCTCGACCTTGGCCTGGTCGATATCGACGCAGACCACGTCGTGACCGACATCGGCCAGGCAGGTGCCGGTAACCAGGCCCACGTAACCGGTGCCGAAGATGGTGACGCGCATTCGTTGTTCTCTTTCAGGTGGAAACGAAAACGGGAGTGGCGCGCGGACCGCGAACGCCGGATGTGAAGACTGTAGCCGCGTCGCGTATCAATCGCGACGGAAACTGCAGCCCCTGCCCTGCGCCTGGGTACCGCTACGCCACTCCCGCCTTATTCCTCAATCGATCAGTGCTTCGGACCGGTGCCCATGGCCGCCGAACCCGGGCCGCCGACCGGAGCGTCGGGCTTGACGATGTCCAGCAGCTCGACGTCGAACACCAAGGTCGCGTTCGGGCCGATCGGGCCGCCCGGGGTGCCTTGCTCGCCGTAGCCGAGCTTGCTCGGGATCCACAGCTTGAACTTGCTGCCGACCGGCATCAGCGCGATGCCTTCCTGCCAGCCCGGGACCACCGCGCCGAGCGGGAACACCGCCGGTTCGTTGCGATCGTAGGAGCTGTCGAAGGTCTTGCCGTCGAGCAGCGTACCCTTGTAATGCACGCGCACGGTGTCGGTGACCTTGGGCTTGACGCCCTTGCCTTCGGTCAGGATCTGGTACTGCAGGCCCGAAGCGGTGGTCACCACGCCGGCCTTCTTGCCGTTGTCGGCCAGGAACTTGACGCCGTCTTCCTGGTTCTTCTTGGCCATCGCGACCATCTTCTCGACCTGCTTGTTGCGCACCTTTTCCTGCAGGCGCTGGCGGATCTGCTGCGCTTCCTCATCGGTCAGCAGCGACTTGTCGCCCTTCATGTTGGCCTGCATGGCCTTCTGCAGCACGGCCATGTCCAGATCGTCTTTCAGCAGTTCCAGCGAACGGCCCATGTCCGAGCCGATCAGATAGCTTTCCTGCTCTTTTTCGGTCTTCATGCCGCCGAGCACCTTGACCTCCTTGCCGTCGGCCGCCTTGTCGCCGGGCTTGGCCTCGGCGGCCTTGTCGCCGGCCGGCTTGCCGGTCTTGTCGCAACCGGAGGCGAACAACGCCATCGAGGCCACGGCGAACGCGAGGGCGGTGTTACGCATGAAAGGCTTCATCAAACTGCACTCCTAGGAGACTGATAACCGGATAGGTGGGAAACCGGGCCGGCGGGCAACACGCTGCCGGCCGGCGGTCGAACGCTACGCTACGGCCGCATGCGTCGCCGCACGCGGAGCGCAATCACAGGATGTCGAGCAACTCGACTTCGAAGGTCAACGTCGCGTTGGGGCCGATGCTCGGCGGCGCGCCGTTGGGGCCGTAGGCCAGCTCGGCCGGAATCCAGAACTTGAACTTGCTGCCGACCGGCATCATCGCCAGGCCTTCCTGCCAGCCCTGGATCACGCCGTTGACCGGGAATTCGGCGGGCTGGCCGCGATCGTAGGAACTGTCGAAGGTCTTGCCGTCGAGCAGCGTGCCCTTGTAGTTCACGCTGACCTTGTCGGTCGGCTTGGGACGCTCGCCCGAGCCTTGGCGCAGGATCATGTACTGCAGGCCCGAACCGGTCACGAACACGCCCTTGACCTTTTTGTTCTCGGCCAGGAAGGCGACGCCCTGCTGCAGGTTCTTGTCCCCGGCGGCGGCGGCTTCGGCCTTGATCTTGGCCTGCATCTTCTCGCTGAAGTTGGTAAGCACAGTGCGCGCGTCGCCGTCGGCCAGCAGGGTCTTGCCGCCGCCGAGCGAAGTGCGCACGGCCTGCACCAGGATCGGCAGTTCGATTTCGCCTTTGATCTGCTGCAGCGCCGGGCCGACCATGAAGGTGCCGATCAGCAGGCCGACCTTGCTCTTGTCCACCGCCGGCGGCGTAGCGCCCGGCGCGGCGCCGGCGGCGGGCTTGCCTTCGCGCGAGGCGATGCGCGCGCGCAGGGCGGTGTCGACGGTGCGCGCCTCGTCCTGGGTGATCAGCGGCTTGCCGCCGTCGAATACGTTCTTGACCGCGCGTTCGAACGCGGCCGCATCCAGGTCCGGACCGACCGGCTTGAGCGAGGACGCCACGTCCATGCCGATGGCGTAGCTGATTTTTTCTCGGTCGTTGGCGAGCACGGTCTTGTCCTGAGCAGAAGCGGCGCCGCCGAACAGCGCTGCGGTGGTGATCAACACGGCAGCGCCGCGCACGAAAGCCTTCATCGGGGTCCAGCTCCTGGTTGCTTGTCCTGATTACGTAATGTGTGCGCCGCGATCCGGCGCCAGCCCGGCATTGTCGCGGGCCCAGCCTGATGCGGCAATGTTCCAGTGTGACGGCGGACAAGCGGCGAAGTTCCGCAGCCGGTCCGCGGGCGCCGCCGCGAAACCGGACCGCGCGCGCAAATCCGCGCGCGATCGGCCTGGATTTCGCAGCCGCGGCTTATTTGCCGGCCGCCGCCGCGGCCGTCTTGCCGGCGGGCTTGGCCGCCTTGGCCGAGGGCGCGGCCAGCGCGCGCTCGATCGCCGCGACCACCGCCGGATCGTCCGGAGTGACTTTGCTGCCGTAGCTGGCGATCAACTTGCCGTCGCGGCCGATCAGATACTTGTGGAAATTCCACTTCGGCGCTTCGCCGGAGACCTTGGTCAGGTCCTTGTACAGCGGCGTGGCCTGATCGCCGATCACGTGCACTTTCTCGAACATCGGGAACTTCACGCCGTAGGTCAGCGTGCAGAACTCCTGGATCTGTTTCTCGTCCTCGAATTCCTGCGCCTTGAAGTCGCCCGAGGGGAAGCCGAGCACGGCGAAGCCCTTCGCCTTGTACTTGGCGTGCAGGCCTTCCAGGGCTTCGAACTGCGGGGTGAAGCCGCATTTGCTCGCGGTGTTGACCACCAGCACGACGTCGCCGCCGTAGGCCTTGGCCAGATCGACCGGCACCTTGCCGGCCAGCGGACGGAAGCTGCGGTCGAGCAGACCGGTGCCGGCCGCGGCGGCGACGCCGGCGGACAGGGCCAGGGACAGCAGCAGTACGGAACCGGCGGCGCGGGCGCGGCGCGGACTCGATTGAGACAGGAAAGTCATCGGGGGCGGGCTCGGATGGACGGTGGGAGGGGCCGTCGCCGCAGGGCGAGGGCCGCGTGGGACGAGGCTGGGCCCAAGTATGACGCCTATGTCTTCAGTTGGGTCCGCGCCGGTTGACTCGGCGTGTTTAGGTGTTATAGTTGCATACAACACCGGCCCACTAACGAGCAGGACGTCCCCATGAACCGCAAGCTGCACAACTCCATATCGGCCCTGATGGCCGCCGGCGGCGCCCTGGTCCTGGGCCTGGTGATCATGCTTCCGCTGCCCGGCCCGGTCGCCACGCCGGCGCAGGGCCTGGCCCAGTTCGCCGGCGACATGCCGGCCACCCGCCCGATCGAAGTCGATCTGGGCGCGGTCAAGGCCCGTATCAGTTTCGACCGCGGCTTCCTCGAACGCGCCCGCAGGCGCTCCGGCGACGTCAGCGGCGCGGCCCGCAGGATCGAAGCCAGCGCCGCCCGTCTCGAAAACGCGGCCAGCGCCAGCGAACTGGCGCAATTCGCCGGCGTGCTCGCCGGCGATGTCGCCGATCTCAGTGCGATGGCCAACGCCATCGAACCCATTGCAGCCGCGGAGCCGGCACGCACCGAACCCAAGCGCAAAGCCGGGACCGCCTCGCGCCGCAACCGAAGCAATCTCGTTATGCCCTATTTCTCCTTCCTGACGCGGGGCTGAGCCATGACCGCAATCCAATGGAGCGACGGCGCTCCGATCTATCGCCAGCTCAAGGAGCGCGTCGTCGCGATGATGCTCGACGGCGTGCTCAAGCCCGGCGATGCCCTGCCCTCCGTGCGGCAGGTCGCAGCCGAATACCAACTCAACCCCATCACCGTCTCGCGCGCCTACCAGGAGTTGGCCGACGAGTCGCTGGTCGAAAAACGCCGAGGCCTGGGCATGTACGTGACCGAAGAAGCCGCAAGGAAACTGCTCATCAACGAGCGCGAACGCTTCTTGCGCGAAGAATGGCCGCTGGTCATCGAGCGCATCACCCGACTGGGCCTGAGCGCGCAGGAACTGCTCGGCGGCGCGGCGGCCGACAACGCCGGCAACCACAAGGCGGACGCACCATGACCAATGCCATCCATATCGATCCGGGCCACATCGTCACCGCGCGCGGCTTGCGCAAGGCGTACCGCAACAAGCTCGCGCTCAACGACACCACCTTCGACATCCCCGCCGGCCGCATCGTCGGCCTGATCGGCCCCAACGGCGCCGGCAAGACCACCGCGCTCAAGGCCATCCTGGGCCTGATCGCGTTCGACGGCGAACTGTCGGTGCTGGGCCGCGATCCGCGCACCCAGCGCGACGAACTGATGCGCGATGTGTGCTTCATCGCCGACGTCGCGGTGCTGCCGCGCTGGCTGAAGGTGCGCGAGGCGATCGACTTCGTCGCCGGCGTGCATCCGCGCTTCGACCGCGCCAAGTGCGAGCGCTTCCTGCACGGCACATTGCTCAAGCCGGACCTGCGCGTTCGCGAAATGTCCAAGGGCATGATCGTGCAACTGCACCTGGCCCTGGTGATGGCCATCGACGCGCGCCTGCTGGTGCTGGACGAACCGACCCTGGGCTTGGACATCCTGTATCGCAAGCAGTTCTACCAGCGCCTGCTGGAGGATTACTTCGACGAGAACAAGACCATCGTCATCACCACCCACCAGGTCGAGGAGATCGAACACATCCTCACCGACGTCATGTTCATCCGCGACGGCAAGATCGTCCTGGACTGCCCGATGGAAAACCTCGGCGAGCGCTTCACCGAAGTGCTGATCGACCACGACAAGGCCGAGCACGCGCGCAGCCTGGGACCGCTGGACGAACGCGCCCTGCCCTTCGGCAAGACGGTGATGCTGTTCGACGGCGTCAACGCCGCCCAGCTCACCGGCCTGGGCGAAACCCGCACGCCGGGCCTGGCCGACCTGTTCGTCGCCACCATGAAGGGGACCTACGCATGAATGCCGCCGCCCAAGACCTGACCACCCCGGCCGCACCGCGCGCAGTGGCCGCCTTCCCGCCGCAGCAAATCTTCAAGATGCTGCTCAAGCGCGAGTTCTGGGAACACCGCGGCGGTTTCCTGTGGGGGCCGCTGATCGCCGGACTGATCGCGATCGGCTTCGCGGTGATCGGCATCCTCGCCGGTTCCGTACTGTTCCATAAGGTCGCCGCCAACCGCGGCGACGGCGTCAACGTCCACATGAGCGGCGGCGACAGCCTCGGCGGGGTCGGCGACATCGCCCTGGCCGGCGGCCTGGGCATGGTGTTCACGGTGTTCGTGTTCGTGGTGTTCTTCTACGCCCTGGGCTCGATCTACGACGAACGCAAGGACCGCAGCATCCTGTTCTGGAAGTCGCTGCCGGTCTCCGACACGCAGGCGGTGTTGTCCAAGCTGGTGTGGGCGCTGGTGCTGGCGCCGTTGCTGGCGGCGGTGATCGGGCTGGGCGTGGGACTGGTGATGTGGGTGCTGGCCTGGCTGGCCGCCGTGCTCAACGGCCTGGACGGCGCTTCGGCGATCTTCACCCAGGCCCATCCGCTGCAACTGATCGCGCAGATCGCGCTGGCGATCCCGGTCTATGCACTGTGGGCACTGCCGACGATCGGCTGGCTGATGCTGTGCTCGGCGTGGGCGCGCAGCGTGCCCTTCGTCTGGGCGGTGGTGATCCCGCTGCTGGCCTGCGTGTTCATCAGCTTCCTCGACATCATGCCGGGCATCGAGATCCCGCACGGCGCGGTCTGGTACACGGTCGGCCTGCGCGGACTGCTCAGCGTGGTGCCGGGCACCTGGTTCTTCAACGAACAGGTCGCCGCCAACGCCCAGAACGCGGCCACGCACGGTCCCGAAGCGCTGGCCCAGTCGATCAACATCACCAGCAGCCTGCACGCCCTGACCACGATCGACCTGTGGATCGGCGCGGTTCTCGGCGCGGCGATGGTCTACGCCGCGATCCGCCTGCGCCGCTGGCGCGACGAGGGCTGAGTCCGCGCCTCCCGCCCGCGCGCCCCGCGGGCGGGATCGGCGGCTGCGCGCCGCCGGACGGCCTCAACCGTTTGCGCCTTCGCCGCATCTCTAAGCTTCCACCCTTATCCGGAGCGCCCAAATGCGCCTGCCTATCGCCCTCCTCTGCGCCGCCATGGCGCTGCCGCTGGCCGCCCAAGCCGCCGACCGCTGCGACAACGCCCAGCCGCGCAACCTGCAACTCGATCTGGCCGGGGTCAAAGCCGTGGTGTTCGCGATCGGCTCCGACGATCTGAGCGTCAAGGGCGCCGCCGGCGCCAAGGGCGCGGTCGAAGGTTATGCCTGCGCGTCCAACGCCGCCGACCTGGCCGGCCTGACCCTGACCCAGCAACGCGTCGGCGACAAGCTGGTGGTCACCGCCGCGCACGCCGACAAGATCAGCCTGAATTTCAACGGCCAGCGCCACATGAAGCTGCACGCCACGGTGCCCGACAACCTGATGGTGCAGCTCAAGGTCGGCTCCGGCGACGCCTCGGTCGAGAACGTGTCGGCGCTGAGCGCGGACGTGAACTCCGGCGACATCAACATCAGCCGCGTGCGCGGCCTGGTCACCGCGCAAGTGGGCTCGGGCGATATCGACCTGGACAAGATCGGCTCGCTGCAGTTGCTGCACCTGGGCTCGGGCGATCTGAAGGCGCGCGGCATCGCCCACGACGTCAGCATCGGCTCGGTCGGTTCGGGCGATGTCGAACTCAACCAGGTCGGCGGTTCGGTCGAACTCAAGCGCCTGGGCTCGGGCGACCTGGACGTCAGCGACGTGCGCGGCAATCTGCGCGTGAGCAGCGTCGGCAGCGGCTCGGTGCATCACCGCGGCGTCGCCGGCCGCATCGACATTCCGCAGGAAGACTGACCCGCGACGGCGCGTGTACGCACGCGCCGCCGCTTCCCTCCTACCGCCAGCGCCGCGCGCGCTCAGGACTCCGTCATGAAAGCTCCGCTTTCGCTGCTGCATCCCGTCGCCGTGCTCGCCGTCCTGGCGCTGAGCGTGTCGAGCGCGGGCTGCTCGAAGTCGCCCGAACGCTCGATCCACATTTCGGTGATCGATCACATCAACATGGTCGGCGACCATGTGCTGGTGAAGGGCGACGGCGAGCATCGCGCCGAAATCGCCCCCGACGGCGCCCTGAGCATCGACGGCAAGGCGCAAACCCTGAGCGCGGCGCAGCAGGCGATCAGCCGGCGGTACTACGAACAGGCCATGGGTGTCGGCCAGGACGGCGTCGCGATCGGCAAGGCCGGCGCGGCGATGGCCGGCCAGGCGGTGAGCACCGCGTTCGAGGAGCTGAGCAAGGGCCAGCCGGAGGAGATCGGCAAGAAGGTCGAAGCCGAAGCCTCGAAGCTGCAGGCGCAGGCGATGAAGATGTGCGACCGCGTCGCCAGCCTGCGCGGCGCGCAGGAGGAACTGCGCGCTTCATTGCCGGCGTTCGCGCCGTTCGCCAAGATCGACGCCGACGTGGCGAAGGATTGCCGCCGCTAGATCAAAGCGAGCCGCGAGTCGCGGCCCGCCGTTCGCCACGCGGCCTTGCGCGAGCAAGGCCGGTGGCCGATATCCGGCCCGCGACGCCGGCTTATTCCAGCTCGTCGCCCGAGCCCATGCCCGCGCCGCTGTCGCGGGTGTTCTTCTGCACCGCGATCGCCGCGAACAGGCTCAACGCATAAGCCATGCCGTAGAAGCCTTTCTCGCTGAAGCTGATCTGCGCGTTCCACAGGCCGATGAACAGCAGCAGCAGAGCGCTGACTACCGACACGCAGGCCAGGCCGTAGTAGATGTTCGTGACCGGCACGCCTTCCATCCGGTCGCGCACCGCCTTTTGCACCGACACGGCCGCGAACAGGCCGTAGAGCAGCAGGGTCAGGTAGTAGCCTTTTTCGTTGAGTTGCATGCTCGCGTTCCACAGGCCGATCAAATAGGCCAGTGCGCCGAGCATGAGCGCGGTCCACGAAGCGCCGACGAAAGCCGCCGAGGGCTTGCCGGAAATGGCACGGTTCATATCGCATCCTTGAGCGTTGGTAGCGGCGGGCAAATGCCAAAGTCGCCGTCGTGAAAGACGGGCTGCCGTGCGGGCGCTCCCAGCCCGCGCGCTCACTATGCCAAGCGCCCGCGGCGCTGTCATCCGCGCTCAAGCGATCGCGCACGCGAACGCATCACGCCGGCCGGAGCGGCCCGCATGATGCGCAGCGTGATTGCGTGGGTTCGCGGCCCGCGGCGGCCGCGCCGCGTTGAGACTCGAAGAGAAACCGCGAACCTGTGTGAGCCGGCGCGCGGGCTTGAACGCCTGCGCCGGCGCGCGACGGCGAAACCGTCGCTCACCTTGTCCGTTGCTTTACCGATGCCCGGGCCGGAACCAGTCCCGGCCCGGGGCGACCGGTCAGTGCTTCGGTGCGACTTGAGCGACCGTGGCCTGCGCGGCTTGCGCCGCCGCGGGCGCGGCCTTCGCGGTCAGATCGATCTTGACGCTCTCGCCGAAGGGAATGAATTGCGGCTTGCAGGCAGCGCAAACCAGCAGCGAGAGGACAGCGGCGTACCGAAGAAAATGCCTGGACTTCATGAGCGATGCTCCATCGTTATGGCTGGTCGGATCGGACCAGTGATTTCTGGGGGAGAAACTCGTCCGCGCGGAGCATCCGGCGCCGCGCGGAACGGACTACATAAACCGCCAATATGAAACCCGGCATGGCGCCACGGTTACCGCTCAATAACCGTCCGCCCTCGCCGGGTATCGGCGGGTGCGCCCGGCGGCCGAAACCGCCGGATCCGCGGCGCAACGCCGCGAGGACGGCGCGCCAGGGAATCTGTACGCGGATAAAGATAGCCTTGGGACCGTAACGGTCCAATCCGCATGGCCCCTAGTCGCAGCCCGGCGCGGCCCCCTGTCCGACACGCGGAAAGAATATCCGGCGCGATGCCGGTTAATCCCCCCTGTGCGCGCCGAGGATATCCAAGGGCCGACAACGGAACCCCCAATTCGGTCGCGAAACAAAATCCTGGAACATTTACGCGCTAAAACCTTCACCTGGCCTTGACGCGACGCGCGAGGATTTTGCGCGAAGCCGCGGCCCGGCTCAACCTCCCCCTCCCGCGCCGCCGGCCTGGATGCCGCCGCGGGTCAGCGCGCCCGGATCGAGCAGGCGGCGCAATTGTTTCTCCGACAGGCCGCTGGTCTCCACCGCCACCTCCAGCACCGGCCGTCCTTCCTTATAAGCCTGTTTGGCGATCGCCGCGGCTTTTTCGTAACCGATGATCGGATTGAGCGCGGTGACCAGGATCGGATTGCGGTCCAGCGCTTCGCGCACGTGCGCTTCACGCACCTTGAGCCGGGCGATCGCGCTGTCTGCCAGCAGCGGCATGCTGCGGGCCAGCAGGCGGATCGAATCGAGCAGGTCGAAGGCGATCAGCGGCAGCATCACGTTGAGCTGGAAATTGCCGCTCTGCCCGGCCACGGTGATCGCGCTGTGGTGGCCGATCACCTGCGCGCAGACCATCGCCAGCGCTTCGGGAATCACCGGATTGACCTTGCCCGGCATGATCGAACTGCCCGGCTGCAGCGCCGGCAATTCGATCTCGCCCAGGCCGGCCAGCGGCCCGGAGTTCATCCAGCGCAGATCGTTGGCGATCTTCATCAGCGCCACCGCCAGCGTGCTCAGCTGGCCGGACAGTTCGACCGCATCGTCCTGCGCGGCCAGGCCCTCGAACTTGTCCGCGGCCGATTCGAAACGCGTGCCGGTCGCCGCCGACAGCGCCTTGGCCATCGCCTTGCCGAAGCGCGGATCGGCGTTGATGCCGGTGCCGATGGCGGTGCCGCCGATAGGCAGCCGGCGCAGGCGCTTGAGGCTGTCCTCGATGCGCTGCTGCGCCGAATCCAGTTGCGCGGCCCAGGCGCCGAACTCTTGTCCGAAGGTAAGCGGCATGGCGTCCATGAGATGGGTACGCCCGGTCTTGGTGACCTTGGCCAGTTCCTTGGCCCGCTTCTCGATGGTCTTGCGCAAATACTTCAGCGCCGGCAACAAGGACTCCACCACCGCCAACTGCGCCGACACCCGGATCGCGGTCGGGATCACGTCGTTGGAACTCTGGCCCAGGTTGACGTGATCGTTCGGATGGATCTTGTGCTTGCCCGCGCGCGAGGCCAGCGTGGCGATGACCTCGTTGGCGTTCATGTTGCTGGAAGTGCCCGAACCGGTCTGATAGACGTCGATCGGGAAATGCGCGTCGAAGCGGCCGGCGGCGACTTCGCCCGCGGCCGCGCCGATGGCCTTGGCCGCGCCGGCGTCCAGCAGGCCGAACCCGCCGTTGACCTGCGCCGCGGCGGCCTTGACCAGGGCCAGGGCGCGGATGAATTCGCGCGGCATCGGCTGGCCGGAAATCGGGAAGTTCTGCACCGCGCGCTGGGTCTGCGCGCCCCACAAGGCATCGGCGGGAACGTTGAGTTCGCCCATGCTGTCGTGTTCGAGGCGGAACCCGGCGGCGGCGGATTTGGCCGCCGGTTTCGCGGGCTGGCCGGAGGTCCGGGCCGGGGTCTTGCGTTTGCTCGCCATTGCCAACTCCATTGAGTCGTGGGGGAGACGCGCCGCAGATCGCGCCGCGCGTCGTATCAATCAGGTCTGGGGCGAGCCCGGTTATCGCAAGGGCGCACGCCGTGCTGGCATCGTTTTTCGCTGGCGGCCGTCATGATCGCCGCGCACGCGGCGCGCGTCGAGTGCGCGGCGGATTTCCGCCCGATCCGGCAGGGTCGGCGGCGCCCGGCACGGCGCGGGCGCTGGGGTAGAATGGCGGACTGCTTACTCCCCACCGCGTGCCATGTCCGCCGATTCCCAGACCACCCTGCTCGCCCTGTCTCCGCTCGATGGCCGCTACGCCGGCAAAGTCGATGCGCTGAGGCCGATCTTTTCCGAATTCGGCCTGATCAAGGCCCGGGTCAAGGTCGAGGTGGAATGGCTGCTGGCGCTGGCCGATGAGCCGGGCATCGTCGAGCTCAAGCCGTTCTCCGCCGCCGCCGCCGCGCGCCTGCGCAAGCTGGCCGAGGAGTTGTCGATCGAGGACGCCGCCCGGGTCAAGGAGATCGAGCGCACCACCAACCACGACGTCAAGGCGGTCGAGTACCTGATCAAGGAACGCCTCAAGGACGACGCCGAGCTGGGTCCGGCCCTGGAATTCGTGCACTTCGCCTGCACCAGCGAAGACATCAACAACCTCAGCTACGCGCTGATGCTCAATCAGGCGCGCCAGCAGGTGCTGCTGCCGCGCCTGGACGATCTGATCCAGAAGCTGCGCGCGATGGCCCACGAACACGCCGCGCTGCCGATGCTGTCGCGCACCCACGGTCAGACCGCCTCGCCGACCACGGTCGGCAAGGAAATCGCCAACGTGGTCGCGCGCCTGCAGCGCCAGGGCGAGACCCTGGCCGGCGCGCAGATGCCGGGCAAGATCAACGGCGCGGTCGGCAACTACAACGCCCACCTCGCCTCCTACCCGGACATCGACTGGGCCGCGTTCTCGCAGCGCTTCGTCACCTCCCTGGGCCTGGACTGGCAGCCCTACACCACTCAGATCGAACCGCACGACGGCATCGCCGAGGTCTGCGACGCGCAGCGCCGCATCGACACCATCTGCATCGACCTGTGCCGCGACGTGTGGGGCTATATCTCGCTGGGCTATTTCAAGCAGGCGGTGAAGGCCGGCGAAGTCGGCAGCTCGACCATGCCGCACAAGGTCAATCCGATCGATTTCGAAAACGCCGAAGGCAACTTCGGCATCGCCAACGCCTTGTTCGAACATTTCGCCGCCAAGCTGCCGATCAGCCGCTGGCAGCGCGACCTGACCGACTCGACCGTGCTGCGTGCGCTCGGCACCGCCTTCGGCCATGCGCTGATCGGCATCGACGCGCTGCTGCGCGGCTTGAACAAGCTCAGCGTCAACCCCGAGCGCCTGGCCGCCGACCTCGACGCGGCCTGGGAAGTGCTGGCCGAAGCGGTGCAGACGGTGATGCGCCGTCACGGCCTGCCGAACCCCTACGAACAACTCAAGGCGCTGACCCGCGGCCACGGCATCAACGAGGCCTCGATGCGCGAGTTCATCGCCTCGCTGGACCTGCCGGCCGACGACAAGCAGCGCCTGCTGACGATGACGCCGGGCAGCTACACCGGCCTGGCCGAACGCCTGGCGCGTGAAATCTGATATGGAAGACACCCGCGCCTGGACCCTGGCCGAGCAAGCCACCGACGATGGCCTGTCCCTGACCCGGATCAAGCAGTTCGAGCGCGGCTTCGATTTTCGCGGCTATCCGGAACGTTTGAACCTGATCTGGGCCTACCAGGACGACCACCGCGCCGGCACCGCCTCGGCGGAGGAAATGGCGGCCATGGAGCGCTTCGAGGACCGGGTCTGCGAGCGCATCGAAGCCGCCGGCCACAGCGTGCTGGCGATCGTGTTCACCGAGCCCGACCATCGCGAATACGTGTTCCACACCCGCGACGTGAATGCCTTCATCGGCGTGCTCAACGCGATGCCGCAGGACGCCACGCCCTATCCGATCGAGATCGACCACGAGAGCGATCCCAAGGGCGAGTTCTACCGCTCCTTCGCCGACGCGATCGGCCTGCGCTGAGTTCGAAGGAACGCGGCGACGCCAAGCCGTGATCGGGACGCGGTGAGCGACCGGGCCGCGACCACGCGGCCTTAGCGCCGGCTCGCGCAGACTCGCCGTCGGCGTTGACGGAGGATGGCGATGCAACAGTTGATCAATATCGACGTACCCGATCTGGATGCGGCGCTGGCGTTCTATACGCGCGCCTTCGGCCTGCATGTCGGACGCCGGCTCGGCGGCGAGGTGGTCGAACTGCTCGGCGGGCAGGCGCCGATCTATTTATTGCTCAAGGCCGAAGGCTCGCTCGCGGCCGGCGCGGAGACTCGGCGTTATGCGCGGCATTGGTCGCCGCTGCATCTGGACGTGGTGGTGTTGGATCTGGATGCGGCCTTGCGCAGCGCGCTGGCGGCCGGGGCGGTGCAGGAAGGCGATGTGCGCAGCGCCAACTGGGGCCGGCTGGTGCGGATCGCCGATCCGTTCGGGCATGGGTGGTGCCTGCTGCAGTTTTTGGGGCGGGGCTATGATGAGATTGCGGGGTGAGGCAGGAGCAAATCCCCCCTGCCCCCCTTTTTCAAAGGGGGGAACTGCAACGGCAACAGCTAGGGCAATGGCGCACGGCCGACATGCGCGGCTCGCTTGAGCGACAATGGGCTTATCGGCGCGAATACGCCCGCCTGCCTGTCTCGCCTCATGGCCACCAAGTCCACTAGCTCCGACCTTCCGATCGAAATCGACGCCAGCCGCAAACCGCCGCTGGGCATCGCCCCGGCCGCGTTCCTGCGCGATTACTGGCAAAAACGCCCGCTGCTGATCCGCAATGCGTTCGCCGGGCTGCAATCGCCGATCCAGCCCGAGGACCTCGCCGGCCTGGCCTGCGAGGAAGGCGTGCTGGCGCGATTGATCCAGCACGACCGCGCCAGCGACCGCTACACGCTGCGGCACGGGCCGTTCGACGAGGCCGAGTTCCCGGGCATGCCGCACCAGGACTGGACCTTGCTGGTGCAGGACGTGGACAAGTGGGACGCCGATGTCGCCGCGCTGCTGCCGGCCTTCGACTTCCTGCCGCGCTGGCGCATCGACGACATCATGGTGTCGTTCGCCGCGCCCGGCGGTTCGGTCGGCGCGCACGTGGATCAGTACGACGTGTTCCTGCTGCAGGCCCAGGGCCACCGGCGCTGGCAGATCGACGCGCGCGCGGATGCGCCGCAGGACTTCCGCCCCGATGCCGACCTCAAGCTGCTGCGCGAATTCGATCCCAGCCACGACTGGGTGCTGGGCCCGGGCGACATGCTGTATCTGCCGCCGGGCGTGCCGCATCACGGCGTCGCCGAAGACGCCTGCCTGACTTTCTCGATCGGCATGCGCGCGCCTTCGGCCGCCGAGCTGATGGGCGACTACATCGATACCCTCGCCGGCGACGCCGACGAAAGCCTGCGCTATCACGATCCCGACCTCGCCCCGCCGCGCGATCCCAACGAGATCGACGCCGCCGCCATGGTCCGCGTGGTCGAGGCCTTGAACGCGCTGCGCATGAACGATCCCGACCGCCTCGGCGACTGGTTCGGCCGCTTCATCACCGTGTACCGCGCCGCCGGCGAAGTGTCCGCGGGCCATGAGCCGGCGCGTTCGCGCATCGAGATCGAATGGGACCTGCAGCGCGGCGCGGCGCTGTGGCGGCATCCGTGGTCGCGCATGGCCTGGCGCCGCGCGCACGCCAAGGGCCGCGCCGCCAGCCTGTACGTCAGCGGCCTGGAATTCGCCCTGCCCGCGCGCGACGCGCAGGCGATCGCGGGCGCGGCCGAGCTCGATCTGGCTAGCTATTCCGCGCTGTCGGAGGCCGGCCGCGAATGCGTGCTCGAACTCATCGCCGGCGGCCACTACCGGCTGGGGCTGGATGACGACGCCGGCGCCGAGGAGGAATAAGCTCCGGCGCGGCCCGACCCGGCCGGCTCGCCCGCGGCGGCTCCGGCCTTAACCTGCAATAGATTCAGACACTATGAATTCACCCGCCACCGCCGGCGACCAAGTGGAAACCCGCGACGCCGCATTGGCGGCGCTGAGCGCGATCGTCGCCGGTGCCCGCCGCGGCCTGTTGATCTACAGCCGCGAACTCGACCCGGGCCTGCTCGACCGCGCGGACGCGGTCAGCCTGTTGCGCCGCTTCGCCACCGCCGGCGGCGTCACCCGCGTGCTGCTGCAGGACCCGGCCGCGCCGCAACGCGCGCTGGCGCCGCTGATCGGGCTGGCGCAGCGCCTGCCCAGCGCCTTCGAATTCCGCGCGATCGAGGAACCGGTCGATCAGAACTACCCGGCCGCCTACATCGTCAACGACCGCGACGGCTGGTACTTCCGCCCGCTCGGCCATCGCTTCGACGGCGAGACCCGGATCGACGGCGGCGCCCGCGCGCGCCAGTTGCGCGCGCACTTCGAGCCGGTGTGGGAACGCGCCCGCGCCTGCACCGAGTTTCGCGCGCTCGGAATCTGACCAAACGATCGCCGCGCGCGACACCGGGCCGGGCACGGCCCGCAGCGACGCCGACAGTCCCGGTTCGAACTCGCGCCTGCCGCCGGGCGGCGCCGTGACCCGATCAGCCTCCACGCCAAGGGCGGCGCCGCCAGAGCCTGCGACTGCGCAATCGCCGGAACGACGTCGCCGCTATCGCCAGCCGCCCGGGCGGGGCCGAACCGGCCACCTTATTTGTTGCCGCGGCACTGGAGACTGCAGCGCCCGACGGCGACCGAGCCGGTTCGGCGGCCCAGGCCGCGGACGTCCCATCACCTCCGCAGCGCGCCCGTTGCACCCGCGCCCCGCCCCGACCTGCGGATCTGAGTGCCGGCTAAACCGTGACCGCGAACCTGGGCATGCCCAAGAGCGCGGCCATCCGGACCGCCGCCGCCCCCGGCCTTGCTTGAAACCCCGCGCCACGGCCCAAGACTTTGTCCAGCATTGCCGGAACGGTCCACTCAACGTTCCGGTCCCCTCCGGCGCCCCCGATCGACCCGAAATCGAAGCAAATCGGTCGCTTAGACGTAAGTAGTTATGCCGTTGGG
The DNA here is from genome assembly GCF_052113885.1 of Lysobacter sp. TAB13. Taxonomy (NCBI): domain Bacteria; kingdom Pseudomonadati; phylum Pseudomonadota; class Gammaproteobacteria; order Lysobacterales; family Lysobacteraceae; genus Lysobacter; species Lysobacter sp. TAB13. Next base: position 285,240 of record NZ_JBFRDR010000006.1, read on the forward strand.
CTTAACACTACCGCTATAATTCCGAGCCTTGTCCGCGCCCAGCACCCCGTGTGCGTGCGCGACGCCACTTCCGCCCCCAAGAGTTTCCCGATAGCCATCGTGGACAGCCTCCTCAAGCAGTTTTCGCAATCCTCGCAACTCGGCGCCAATGCCGCCTTCATCGAAGACCTGTACGAGCAGTACCTGGTCGATCCCGACAGCGTCGGGGCCAAATGGAAAGCCTATTTCGACGGCTTCAAAGGCCGTGAAGCGGGCGATATTCCGCATTCGGCCGCGATCGAAAGCATCACCCAGGCCGGCAAGGCCGCCTCGCGCGGCGTAGTCGCCGCCGCCGGCGCGCCCTCCGGCAGCGACGAGCGCGAACGCGCCGTCGGCAAGGTGATCACGGCCTACCGCTCGCGCGGCCACCTGGCCGCCGACATCGATCCGCTGGGCCTGCTGCAGAAACCCGACGCGCCCGACCTGGCGCTGGGTTTCCACCGCCTGTCCGAGAGCGACCAGTCGGTCGAGTTCTCGACCGGCGGGGTGGCCGGCAAGGAGCGCATGAAGCTCGGCGACCTGCTCGCCCTGCTCAAGGCGACCTACACCGGCCCGATCGGCGCGGAGTTCATGCACATCGCCGACGCCGAACAGCGCCGCTGGATGTACGAGCGCCTGGAAACCGCCGGCGGCAAGTTCGGCCGCAGCGTCGAAGACAAGAAGCGCATCCTCGAGCGGCTCACCGCCGCCGACGGCCTGGAGCGCTACCTGGGCACCAAGTACGTCGGCCAGAAGCGCTTCTCGCTGGAAGGCGGCGACGCGCTGATCCCGCTGATGGACGTCACCATCCGCCGCTCCGGCGAGCAAGGCGTGCAGGACGTGGTGATCGGCATGGCCCACCGCGGCCGCCTCAACGTCCTGGTCAATACCCTGGGCAAGCCGCCGCGCAAGCTGTTCGACGAGTTCGAAGGCAAGTTCGACCACGACGAGCACGCTCACACCGGCGACGTGAAGTACCACATGGGCTTCAGCGCCGACGTCGCCACGCCCGGCGGCCCGGTCCATCTGGCCCTGGCGTTCAATCCCTCGCACCTTGAAATCGTCAACCCGGTGGTCGCCGGCAGCGTTCGCTCGCGCCAGACCCGCCGCGGCGACAAGGGACGCGCCCAGGTGTTGCCGGTGCTGCTGCACGGCGATGCCGCCTTCGCCGGCCAAGGCGTGGGCATGGAGCTGTTCCAGATGTCGCAGGCGCGCGGTTTCGCCGTCGGCGGCACCGTCCACATCGTCATCAACAACCAGGTCGGCTTCACCACCAGCGAGCGCCAGGACGCGCGTTCCACGCTGTACTGCACCGACGTCGCCAAGATGGTCGGCGCGCCGATCCTGCACGTGAACTCCGATCACCCCGAAGCGGTGGTGTTCTGCGCCGAGCTGGCGCTGGACTTCCGTCAGCGCTTCGGCCGCGACGTGGTCATCGATCTGGTTTGCTACCGCCGCCACGGCCACAACGAGGCCGACGAGCCGGCGGCGACCCAGCCGCTGATGTACCAGGTGATCCGCAAGCACAAGACCCCGCGCGAGCTCTACGCCGAGCAGCTGGTCGGCGAAGGCGTGCTCAAGGCCGAGGACGCGCAGGCGTTGGTCGACCAGTACCGCGACAAGCTCGACGCCGGCGCGGTCACTACCGAGCTGGTCGAGGTCAAGCCGGACGAGTTCACCATCGACTGGTCCAAGTACCTGTCGGGCAAGCTCAGCGACCCGGTCAACACCACGGTGGAGCGCGGCAAGCTCGACGCGCTGGCCACGCAGATCAACGCCGTGCCCGACACGGTCAAGCTGCATCCGCGCGTGGCGAAGATCTACGAAGACCGCCGCAAGATGGCCGCCGGCGAACAACCCGGCGACTGGGGCTTCGCGGAAAACCTGGCCTACGCCACCTTGGTCAGCGAAGGCTACAAGCTGCGTCTGGTCGGCCAGGACAGCGGCCGCGGCACCTTCTTCCACCGCCACGCGATCCTGCACGAGCAAACCAGCGACGAGTACATCCTGCCGCTGCGCGAGCTGGTGACCAACCCCTCCGACGTCACCATCATCGACTCGCTGCTCAGCGAAGAAGCGGTGATGGCGTTCGAGTACGGCTACTCCACCGCCGATCCTCAAACCCTTGACATCTGGGAAGCGCAGTTCGGCGACTTCGCCAACGGCGCCCAGGTGGTGATCGACCAGTTCCTGTCCTCGGGCGAAGCCAAGTGGGGCCGCCTGTGCGGTCTGGTCCTGCTGCTGCCGCACGGCTACGAAGGCCAGGGCCCGGAGCACAGCTCCGCGCGCCTTGAGCGCTTCCTGCAGCTGTGCGCGCTGGAGAACATGCTGGTCTGCGTGCCGACCACGCCGGCGCAGGCCTACCACATGATCCGCCGGCAGATGTGCATGAGCACGCGCAAGCCGCTGGTGGTGATGACGCCCAAGTCGCTGCTGCGCCACAAGCTGGCGGTGTCGAGCCTGGACGAGCTGGCCAACGGCGAGTTCCAGCACCTGATCCCGGACGCCGCGGCCAACCCGAAGAAGGTCAAGCGCGTGGTGCTGTGCTCGGGCAAGGTCTATTACGACTTGTTCGAACAGGCGCAGAAGGACGGTCTGGAAGATGTCGCCATCGTCCGCATCGAGCAGCTCTATCCGTTCCCGCGCGAAGTCCTGGCCGCCGAGCTCAAGCGTTTCAGCGCGGCCAAGGATGTGGTGTGGTGCCAGGAAGAGCCGCAGAACCAGGGCGCGTGGTACCAGATCCGCCATCACCTCACCGCCTGCCTGGCTCCGAAGCAGGCGCTGCATTACACCGGACGCGCGCGTTCGCCTTCGCCGGCGGCCGGGCATCTGGCCGACCACGTCGCCGAGCAGACCAAGCTGGTCGCCGACGCGCTGGTCAACTCGCTGCATGGAGAGTCCAGCGCCGAATAAGGCGCTGGTTCTTCCCGAAACAACTTACATACCCACATTCAAGCACTCCAGGATGCCTGCCCCATGAGCACCGAGATCAAAGTCCCCGTCCTTCCCGAGTCGGTCTCCGACGCCACGATCGCCACGTGGCACAAGAAGCCGGGCGATGCGGTCAAGCGCGACGAGAACCTGGTCGATCTGGAAACCGACAAGGTCGTGCTGGAAGTGCCCTCGCCCGTCGACGGCGTGCTCAAGGAAATCAAGTTCGAAGAAGGCGCGACCGTGACCAGCCAGCAGCTGATCGCGATCGTCGAGGCCGGCGCGGCGGCTGCCGCACCAGCTGCTGCCGCGGCTCCGGCCGCCGCCAACGTTGACGCGACTCCGGCCGCCGGCGCCCAGCCGATCACGCCGAAGGCCGACGCGCCGAAGGCTCCGGCCGGCAACGACCAGCTGCCCCCGGGCGCGCGCTTCACCGCCAACACCCAGGGCATCGACGCATCCCAAGTCGAAGGCACCGGCCGCAAGGGCGCGGTGACCAAGGAAGACATCGTCAATTACGCCAAGAGCGGCGGCGTCGGCAACGCCGCCGGCGCGCGTCCGGAAGAGCGCGTGCCGATGACCCGCATCCGCGCCCGCATCGCCGAGCGCCTGATGCAGTCGAAGAACTCGATCGCGATGCTGACCTCGTTCAACGAAGTCAACCTCGGCAAGGTCATGGCCATGCGCAAGGAGTTGGGCGAGTCGTTCGAGAAGGCCAACGGCGTCAAGCTCGGCTTCATGAGCTTCTTCGCCAAGGCCGCGGCCAACGCGCTGCAGCGCCATCCGGTGGTCAACGCCTCCGTCGATGGCAACGACATCGTCTATCACGGCTACGCCGACATCTCGATCGCGGTGTCCACCGACAAGGGCCTGGTCACGCCGGTGCTGCGCAATGTCGAGCGCATGGGCTTCGCCGACGTCGAGAAGGCCATCGGCGATTACGCCAAGAAGGCCCGCGACGGCAAGCTGGCGCTGGAAGACCTGCAGGGCGGCACCTTCACCATCACCAACGGCGGCACCTTCGGCTCGCTGATGTCGACCCCGATCGTCAACCCGCCGCAGTCGGCCATCCTCGGCATGCACGCGATCAAGGAACGCGCCATCGTCGAGAACGGCGCCGTGGTCGCCGCGCCGATGATGTACATCGCGCTGAGCTACGACCACCGCATCATCGACGGCAAGGACGCGGTGCTGTTCTTGGTGGACATCAAGAACCAGCTGGAAAATCCGCATCGCATGCTGCTGGGCATGTAATGCCTCTGAGCCCCTCTCATACCGCTTGAGCCCCTCTCCCGCTCAGCGGGAGAGGGGTTGGGGTGAGGGCCCGCGGCGATCGTGCCACGCCGCCCTCCCCGCCTCCCTCATCCGCCCTTCGGGCACCTTCTCCCGCCAGCGGGAGAAGGGACAAGGCAAAGGAATATCTGATGTCTGAGCAATTCGACGTAGTCGTCATCGGCGCCGGCCCCGCCGGCTATCACGCCGCCATCCGCGCCGCACAGCTCGGTCTGAAGACCGCGTGCATCGACGCCGCGCTGGGCAAGGACGGCAAGCCGGCCCTGGGCGGCACCTGCCTGCGCGTGGGCTGCATTCCGTCCAAGGCGCTGCTCGACAGCTCGCGCCAGTTCTGGAACCTGCAGCACCTGTTCGGCGAACACGGCATCAGCGCCGACAACGCCAAGATCGACGTCGCCACCATGGTCGGTCGCAAGGACAAGATCGTGAAGCAATTCACCGGCGGCATCGCGATGCTGTTCAAGGCGAACAAGATCACCCCGTACTACGGCTTCGGCACCCTGCACCCGGGCAACATCGTCAAGGTCAAGCAGCACGACGGCTCCGAGGTGGAACTCAAGGGCACCAACGTCATCATCGCCGCCGGTTCGGATTCCATCGAACTGCCATTCGCCAAGTTCGACGGCGACAAGATAGTGGACAACGTCGGCGCGCTGGACTTCACCGAAGTGCCCAAGCGCTTAGGCGTGATCGGCGCCGGCGTGATCGGCCTGGAACTGGGCAGCGTGTGGAAGCGCCTGGGCTCGGAAGTCACCATCCTGGAAGCCCTGCCCGACTTCCTCGCCGCCGCCGATGCCGAGGTCGCCAAGACCGCGGCCAAGGAATTCAAGAAGCAGGGCCTGGAAATCAAGCTCGGCGCGAAGGTCAGCAAGGCCGAGATCAAGAAAGACGGCGTGCACCTGACCTACAACGACGGCAAGTCCGATCAGGAACTGGTCGTGGACAAGCTGCTGGTGGCCGTCGGCCGTCGTGCCGCCTCGAAGGGCCTGTTGGCCGAAGGCACCGGCGTCAAGATCAACGAGCGCGGCCAGATCGAAGTCGATGAGCATTGCCACACCGGCGTCGACGGCGTGTGGGCGGTCGGCGACTGCGTGCGCGGGCCGATGCTGGCGCACAAGGGCTTCGAGGAAGGCATCGCGGTTGCCGAACTCATCGCCGGCCTGCCGGGCCACGTCAACCTCGACACCGTGCCGTGGGTGATCTACACCGAGCCGGAAATCGCCTGGGTCGGCAAGACCGAACAGCAGCTCAAGGCCGAGAACATCCCGTACAAGACCGGCAGCTTCCCGTTCGCGGCGATCGGCCGCGCGGTGGCCATGGGCGAGCCGGCCGGCTTCGTCAAGGTCATCGCCCATGCCGAGACCGACCGCGTGCTGGGCCTGCATCTGGTCGGCGTCGGCGTGTCCGAACTCGTGCACGAAGGCGTGCTGACCATGGAGTTCAACGGCTCCGCCGACGACCTCGCCCGCATCTGCCACGCGCACCCGACCTTGTCGGAAGCGATCCACGACGCGGCGATGGCGGTCGACAAGCGGGCGATTCACAAGGCCAACTGAGGCCGGGAATCGGGAATGGAGAATCGGGAATCGGAAAGAGCGCAATGCGCTCGTCCGGTTCCCGATTCGCTTTTGGGCCTCCCGAAACCTGCGTCGCCGCTCTTGCCGTTCCGATTCCCTATTCCCCATTCCCGATTCCCGTTGCCCATGAAAACCCTCTGCGTCTACTGCGGTTCCAACTCCGGCGCCAAGCCGATCTACACCGAGCGCGCGATCGCGCTGGGTTCGCGCATGGCCCGCGACGGCATCGCCCTGGTCTACGGCGGCGGCAACGTCGGCCTGATGGGCACCGTCGCCGATGCCGTGCTCGATGCCGGCGGCGAAGTGATCGGCGTGATTCCCGAGCACCTGGTCAATTGGGAAGTCGCCCATCGCGGCCTGACCAAGCTGGAGATCGTAGGCTCGATGCACGAGCGCAAGGCGCGCATGTTCGACCTGGCCGACGGCTTCGTCGCCCTGCCCGGCGGCTTCGGCACGCTGGATGAGATGTTCGAGATGCTGACCTGGCGCCAGCTCGGCATCGGCAACAAGCCCTGCGCCTTCCTCGATATCGACGGCTTCTACGCGCCGCTGATGGCGATGCTCGATCGCATGGTCGCCGAGCGCTTCCTCCACGCCGACCAGCGCCAGGACCTGTGGCACGGCGACGACATCGACGTCCTGCTGAGTTGGATGCGCGACTACACCCCGGCCTCGGCGTCCAAGTGGATGGACGAAAAGCGGCGCAAGGCGCTGCGCTAGAGCGTCATCCTTCCGGGCCGTCATTCCAGCGAACGCGGGCTCCGCTTTACTTCAGCGGAGCCGAATATCCAGAGACTTCAGCGCCCCCTTTCCAGAACGTCATTCCCGCGAAGGCGGGAATCCAGAGACTTAAGCGCCATCTCTCAAGATCGCCATTCCCGCGAACGCGGGAATCCAGCGACTTCAAACGTTCTCGCACGAAAGGCCCTGGATTCCCGCCTTCGCGGGAATGACGAGCAAAAACAACGCATCCACCTTCGCCCCACTTTGCCCGGATCGCCGCATTGCAGCCCCACCCAACGGCATCCACAGCCGCTCAGCTATGATCCCAACTCGTCCGACGAGACCGTCCCATGAGCGTTCCCGCCTCGTTCAACGCGTTCCGCATTCATAACGACGACGCCGGCTATCGCGCCGGCGTCGAAGCGGTCGGCATCGACGATCTCGCCCCCGGCGAGGTCGTGATCAAGACCGCCTACTCCTCGGTCAATTTCAAGGACGCGCTGGCCGGCACCGGCGAGGGCAAGATCCTGCGCAAATTCCCGCTGGTCGGCGGCATCGACGTGGCCGGCCACGTGGTCGCCTCCAGCGACGGCAAGTTCAAGGAAGGCGACGCGGTGCTGGTCACCGGCTGCGGCCTCAGTGAGACCCGCGACGGCGGCTACAGCCAGTACGCGCGGCTGCAGGCGCAGTGGGTGGTGCCGCTGCCGTCCGGGCTGAGCCTGCGCGAGAGCATGGTGCTGGGCACCGCCGGCTTCACCGCCGCGCTGGCGCTGCACCGCATGCTCGACAACCGGCAGACGCCCGAACACGGGCCGCTGGCGGTCAGCGGCGCCACCGGCGGCGTGGGATCGCTGGCGCTGGACATCTTCAGCCGCGCAGGCTTCGAAGTGCACGCCATCAGCGGCAAGCCGGAGCAGACCGATTATCTGAAATCCATCGGCGCTCATCAGGTGTTCGGCCGCGACGCGCTGCAGACGCAGCGGCCGATGGAATCGGCGCGTTTCGGCGGCGGCCTGGACAATGTCGGCGGGCCGATGCTCGCCAGCCTGCTCGCGCAGACCGCGCCCTACGGCAACGTCGCCACCGCCGGTCTGGCCGCCACGCATGCGCTGGAAACCACGGTAATGCCTTTCATTATTCGCGGCGTGTCCCTGCTGGGGATCGCCTCGGCCGGCACCGCGCGCGCGATCCGCGACGAAATCTGGCAGCGTCTGGGCAGTCAATGGAAGCCCGCGCATCTGGACCGGATCTGCACCCGCGAGGTCGGTTTGGCACAGTTGGCGCAGGTGTTTCCGGCCATGTTGGCCGGCGGTTCGCTGGGCCGGACCCTGGTCGTGATCTAGTTGGCATTGCAGCCGCGCGGCGCGTCGCTACAATCGGCCGCAGATCCTTGGGGGAAACACATGGCGCGTATTTTGATCGTCGATGATTCGCCGTCCCAGTTGATGGGCATCCGTCGCATCGTCGAGAAACTGGGGCATGAGGCCTTGACCGCTGAAGACGGCGCCGCCGGCGTCGAAGCGGCCAAGCGGGAGTTGCCCGACCTGATCCTGATGGATGTGGTCATGCCGAACCTCAACGGTTTCCAGGCCACCCGCTCGATTTGCCGCGAGGCCACGACCAAGCACATACCGATCGTCCTGGTCACCACCAAGGACCAGGACACCGACCGCGTCTGGGGCATGCGCCAGGGCGCGAAGGCTTACATCACCAAGCCGTTCAGCGAGACCGACCTGTCGGAGATCATCGGCCAGCTGCTGCCCTCGCTGGGCTGAACACGCGTCGCGGCACAGCCGCGCGCATTCATCCCGATCCCGGCGCGAGCCGGGATTTCGCGTTTCAGGGCCGGCGCCAGTCCTCGCCGAAGGCCTCGCGCATGGCCTCATAAGCCCCGTGCTGCGCCGGTGTCTCCGCGCGCGGCGCCAGCACTTCCAGCTCGACGATCTGATCGCCGGCCGGCGTGCCCGGCAGGCCGCGGCCACGCAGGCGCAGCTTGCGCCCGGCTTCGGAGTTGGCCGGAATCTTCAGCTCCACCGGCCCACCCAGGGTCGGCACGCTGATCGTCGCGCCCAGCGCCGCTTCCCACGGCGCCAGCGGCAGCACGTGGATGATGTTGCGGCCATCGACCTCGAACTGCGGATGCGCGGCGTATTCGATCTCCAGCAGCAGATCGCCGTGCGTGCCCTGGCCGGCCAGGCGGATCAGCTGGCCCGGGCGGATACCCTTGGGCACGCGCACGTCCAGGGTCTTGTTGTTGACCGAAATACGCACGCTGCCGCCTTCGAACACCGTTTCCAGCGACACCGCCAGCCGGGCCCGGGTATCGCCGCGCGGCGGCTGCGCGCTGCGCGGATTGCCGCCAAAGCCGCCGCCGTTGGAGGAACGGCCGCGGCCGAACAGGTTCTCGAAGAAGTCGCTGAAACCGCCGCCCGCGCCGCCGCCGGCGAAGATTTCCTCGAAATCGGCATTGCCGCCGCCGTAGCCGCCGCCGAAACCGCCCGGAGGCGGCTGCACCTCGTCGCCGGGGCGATAGCCGCGCGCGCGCAGTTGATCGTAGGCCGCGCGCTTGGGCGGATCGCGCAAAGCCTCGTAGGCCTCGTTGACGGCCTTGAATTTCTCTTCCGCGCCCGCTTCTTTACTGACGTCGGGATGGTACTTGCGGGCCAGACGGCGATACGCCGTCTTGATCTCCGCCTCGCCCGCGCTGGGCTCAAGGCCCAGGGTTTCGTAATAGTCCTTGAACTGCATCGATCGATCGCTCCAAACGCGCAAACGCAGGAGCGGCGCTGTCCGCTCACGCCGCCTTGACGCATGATTAAGCTCACAGCATGGCGATTACGACCGCGATTTCAAGTCACGTTGACGCGGTATTTAGAACCGGCTGCCTAGACTGCACCCCACATCAGGAGAACCCCATGAGCATCCAGGTCGGCGAACGCCTTCCCGAAGTCGCACTCAAGCGCATCACCAACGGCATCGAGACGGTAGACACCCGTTCGCTGTTCGACGGCCGCAAGGCGGTGCTGTTCGCCGTCCCCGGCGCGTTCACCCCGACCTGTTCGGAGAAGCACCTGCCCGGTTTCGTCGAGCACTTCCAGCAGTTCCGCGACAAAGGCATCGAAGTGGCCTGTCTGGCCGTCAACGATCCGTTCGTGATGCAGGCCTGGGCGCAGAGCCAGCACGTTCCCGAGGGCATGCTGATGCTCGCCGACGGCAACGGCGATCTGACCCGCGCGCTCGGCCTGGAGCTGGACGCCAGCTCCTACGGCATGGGCACGCGCGCCAAGCGCTTCGCGCTGTACATCGACGACGGCGTGGTCAAGCAACTGCATGTCGAGGAGCCCGGCGAATACCGCGTGTCCTCGGCCGAGTACATGCTGCAGCAGGTCTGACCCGCGCCGCACCATCACGACGCCGTCCGGGCTCCGCCCGGCCGGCGTTCCCATCACTGCTTATCGCCGAGGTTCCCCGCCCCATCCCCCGACCGCCAGGAGACGTCATGTCCGCCAAGCCCGTCACCAAGATCGAAAGCCGCAAGCCCGCCCCGAAGTCCTCGCCGTTCGTCAGCGACATCAGCGCGATCCGCGCACGCGCGCGCAAACACATCGAGGACGGCGCGATCACCGACAGCTACACCGCGGACCGCCAGGCGGTGATCAAGCTGCTCAACGAGGCCCTGGCCACCGAAATCGTCTGCGTGCTGCGCTACAAGCGCCACTACTTCATGGCCAGCGGCCTGATGGCCGACGCGGTCAAATCCGAATTCCTCGAACACGCCAACGAAGAACAGGCGCATGCCGACCGCATCGCCGAGCGCATCGTCCAACTGGGCGGCGAACCCGACCTCAATCCCGACGTCTTGTCCAAGCGCTCGCACGCCGAGTACGTGGAAGGCCACGACCTGCGCGACATGGTGAAGGAAGACCTGGTCGCCGAGCGCATCGCCATCGACAGCTATCGCGAGATCATCAACTACATCGGCGACAAGGACACCACCACCAAGCGCATGATGGAAGACATCCTGGCGCAGGAAGAAGAACACGCCGACGAACTGGCCGACATGCTCGACGGCTGGACCGGCAAGTAAGCATTGTCGTCTGCCGCGAGCGCGGCGGGTCTGCGCTCGTGGCTTCCAGCCGCGATAGCGTCGTCCTTCCAGCTCGTCATTCCCGCGAACGCGGGAATCCAGTGCCTTTCGTGCGAGAACGCTTGAAGTCGCCGGATGTTCGGCTCCGCCAAAATAGCAGAGCCCGCGTTCGCGGGAATGACGGGCAAAAAACGCAAGAACCGGATGCGCCGCCAAACGCGCCGTTAACAATTCGCTGACGAATCCATAAACGCTCACCGCAGCGCCCCCTGTTCGAAGCGCCCGTGATCGCGGCAGACTCGATCGCATGAGCAGACACATGGAAGTCTCCCGCTTGCGCGCTTATCTGGAGCGCGCGCACTGGCCGCGCTTGCAGATGAGTCTGATCGTGCTGATGACCGGCGCGATCGGGTTCCTCGCCTCGTACTCGATGCTCAGCTCGGGACTGCAGGCGATGTGGCTGCGCTACCCGCTCGCGGCCGGCTTAGCCTATCTGGCGTTCATGGTGCTGCTGTGGACTTGGGCGCGCACGCACGGCCGCGATTTCTGGGACAACTTCGACCTGCCCGATTTCGGCTCCGGCTCGAACAGCTCGGGCGGTTATTCGCCGCAGTGGCAATCCGGCGGCGGCCAATCCGGCGGCGGCGGTGCCTCGTCGTGGTTCGATCGACCCTCCTCGATGTCCAGCCGCGGCGCGAATTCCTCCGGCGGCGACTGGTCGCCGGTCGAGGCGCTCGACGACGCGATCTGGGTGCTGGTCGCGCTGATCGTCGCCGCCGTCGCGCTGCTGGCGATGGGCTGGGTGATCTGGATCGCGCCGGGCCTGATGGCCGAACTGCTGCTCGATGTCGCCCTGGCCGGCGGCCTGTACCGGCGGCTGCGCAAGATCGAATCGCGGCATTGGCTCAGCACCGTGCTGCGCCGCACCGCGCTGCCGTTTCTGGGCGTCGCGCTGATGGCCGGGCTGGCCGGTTACGCCGGCGCGCATTACGCGCCGGGGGCGGACTCCATCGGCGACGTGATCGCCGCGCACGCCGCGCGCTGAAGCCGCCGCGGCGGCTCAGAACGTCGCGAACACCTGATTGAGCCGATCCATGTACGCGCGCTTGGCCGAGGCGTCAATGAAGCTGCCTTCGAAGCTGTTGGCCGCGAGCTGCCAGGCCTGACGCGCGCCCAGGCCGGTGGCGGCGAAAGTTTCGGTGAAGTTCTGATTGACGTAACCGCCGAAGTAGGCCGGATCGTCCGAGTTCACCGTCGCCACCAGACCGGCGTCGAGCAGCGCGCCCAGATTGTGCTGGCTCAGCTGCTCGAACACGCACAGTTTCAGATTCGACAGCGGGCACACGGTGAGCGGGATGCGGTCCTGCGCGAGCCGCTTCATCAGCGCCGGGTCTTTAACGCTCTGCACGCCGTGATCGATGCGTTCGACCTTGAGCACGTCGAGCGCGCTCCACACATACGCCGGCGGCCCCTCCTCGCCCGCGTGCGCAACCAGGCGCAGGCCCAGCTCGCGGCAGCGCGCGAACACCTGCGCGAATTTCTCCGGCGGATGGCCCAGCTCGCTCGAATCCAGGCCCACGCCGATGAACTTGTCGCGCAGCGGCAAGGCCTGTTCCAGGGTCTCGAAGGCTTCGCGCTCGCTCAGATGGCGCAGGAAACACAGGATCAACAACGCGCTCACGCCCAACTGAGCGCGCGCATCCACACAGGCGCGATGCAGGCCGTTGATGACGGTCTCCATCGCCACCCCGCGCGCGGTGTGCGTCTGCGGGTCGAAGAACATCTCGGTATGGACGACGTTGTCGGCCGCGGCGCGCTGCAGATAGGCCCAGGCCATGTCGTAGAAATCCTGCTCGGTGAGCAGCACGCTGGCGCCGGCGTAGTAGATGTCGAGGAAACTTTGCAGATTGGTGAAGGCGTAGGCCTCGCGCAGCGCCTCGACATCGGCATAGGGCACGCTGACGCCGTTGCGCCTGGCCAGGGCGAAGATCAGCTCCGGCTCCAGCGAGCCTTCGATGTGCATGTGCAGTTCGGCCTTGGGCATGGCCCGCAGCAGCTCGGGCAAGCGCTGCGCATCGATATGGGCGAATGCCGCCGGGGTGGGGGTGTCCTGAGTCATTGGAACTCCTGTGCCTGCCAGGATCGGTACGAACCGATCCGGTGGGAAATCTGGTCGACGTCGCAAGACCGCTGCCTCGCGCCTCATTGCCGCGGGCCGCGCGTTGATGCCGGGCGGCCGTTACCCGCGATGTATACCACCGCGCCGATGCGGATGCAGCCGCCCTGCCCCGCGCGCAACGCACCGACGGCGGCGCGCGGCCGGATCGGACACCTTGCGCTACCATGCCCGCTCATCCCTCGGCGTATCGGCTTCGCGAACTCCCATGGCCCAACGTCGCAGCGAACTGACCTTGTTCCGCCTGTTCGGCGCGCCGGTGTTGGTGCATTGGACGGTGCTGCTGATCGTCCTGCTGGCGTTGTTGTTCAGTCGCGATCCGCTCGTGCTGAGCGCCAGCTTCGCCGCGTATCTGTCGCTGATCCTGGCTCACGAAATCGGCCACGCCTGCATCGCCCGGCTCAACCGCCTGCGCGTGCACGAACTGCTGGTGTTCCCGCTGCACGGCTGGTGTCGCTACCAGGCCGGACGCACGCGCGGCCAGGACATCGCCGTGGCCTGGGGCGGCGTCGCCGCGCAGGCGCTGTTGTTCGCGGTGGCCGTGGCCTTGTCGATCCTGGCGCCGAATCCGGGCGGCCCGTTCGGTCCGACCCTGGCCGCGATCGTGCTGGTGTGGGGCCCGCTGAACCTGTTGAACATCGTGGTCAATCTGCTGCCGATCGCGCCGTTCGACGGACACACGGCCTGGGGCGTGCTGCCGTGGGGGCTGCAACGCATCCGCGCGTCGCTGCGCGCGCCGTCCAAGGCGCCCGCGATCAAGCAGCCGCCAGCCGCCGAGGCGAAGAAAAACACGCACGAGAAAGTGGTTTCGCTGAGCGAGCGACGCAAGCGCCGTTGAATCTGCGCCGCCGTCGTTCGCCTAACGCAAGACCTTGAACCGCACCCGCGACCACGCGCCGGTATCGGCCAGCGCGGTCAGGCTGTGCTCGCCGGCTTCGCCGAAATCGTGATCCAGGCGCGAGCGGCCCTGCGATTCGCCGATCAAGCGCCCGTCGAGCAACCAGCGCACGCGCGCATCGCTGCCGAGCGCGCGCACCGACAAACGCAGCGGCGTCGCGCTGCCCGGAGCGCGGGCGAGCGTGGCCAGATCGTCGATGCCTTCGATCCGCAGTTCTTCGACCGCGTCGCGGCCGTCGTCGATGCAGTCCGGCGACAGCGGCGGCAATCGCGAGGCCTTGCGCGTGTCGGCGGCCAACCAAGGCGACGCCAAGGCAGGCCAACGCGCCAGCTCAAGCGACTTGCGCTCGTGCGGCTTCGCGCACTCCCCCGACAACCGCAAACCACTGCGCGCATCGACCTCATAACGCTCCACGCCCGCATTCCACAACCGCGCATCGCGCTCGGCCAGGGTCGGCGGCACCGAACCGTCCAGCGTCCACGCCTGCAAGCGGCGATGGCACAGCTGCGGCGCCTGCGGGTCCGGCGCCACGCCCAGCGGCCAGCACACCTCGATCTGGCGCACGTTGGCCGGCGGCGGCCGCGGCACGGAGTCGCCGCGCAAACGCGGCAGGCTGTCGATCACTTCGAACAACAGCGGCAACGCGGTGACCGCGCCGTACTGGCCGGGCAGCGGCGTGCCGTCGGGCCGTCCGACCCACACACCGACCGTATAACGCCGCGTGCTGCCCAACGCCCAGGCGTCGCGGAAGCCGTAACTGGTGCCGGTCTTCCAGGCCACGCGCGGGCGCGCGGCGGAATCGAAGGTTTGTTCGACGCTGCCGGGGCGCGGATTGGCTTCCAGGATTTCTCGCACGATCCATGCCGCGCCCGGCGACAGCAACCGCCGTTCTGTTTTCTGCGAGCCCAGTTGATAACGCACGCGCCCGGCGATGCCGCCGCGATTGAACGCCGAGTACGCACCGACCAGATCCTCCAGGCGCGCACCGGTGCCGCCGAGAATCATCGCCAGATTCGGCTGCGCCCCGCGCGGCCATTGCAGGTCGATGCCGGCGTGGGCCAGGCGCGCGGAGAACCGCGCCGGCCCGACCCGGTCGAGCAGATCCACCGCCGGTACGTTGAGCGACAAGCGCAGCGCCGTGGCCGCGCCCACCGGCCCGTTGAAAGCGGCATCGAAGTTGCCCGGCCGGTAGCCGTGAAACGATTGCGGCGCATCGACGAACAGACTCTCGGAATGGATCAGCCCGTCGTCGATCGCCAGCCCGTACAGAAACGGCTTCAAGGTCGAACCGGGCGAGCGCCAGGCCTGGACCATATCGACGTGGCCCAATCGCGCCGCGTCGCCGAAGGTCACCGAGCCGACGTAGGCACGCGCTTCCAGGCTGGCGTTGTCGACCACCAGCAACGCCGCCGAGGTGCGCTCGGGCAAGGTGGAGAAATAAGCGCTGAGCCGGTCTTCCAGGGTGCGTTGCAACTGCGGATCGATGGTGGACACCACCCGCGCCGCATCGGGATTTTCGAAACGCAGCCGCTGCGCGAGCAAGGGCGCGTAGCGCGGCGGCTGCAGCGAACGCGCCACCACCGGCTCCACCCGCGCGTCATTGACCTGCGCGCGCGACCACACGCCCAGCGCGGCCATGCGCGCGAGCACCTTATCGCGGGCGATGCGCGCGCGCTCGGGTTCGCGATCCGGGCGCAGACGGCTCGGCGATTGCGGCAGCACCGTCAACAACGCGGCCTCGGCGTGCGACAGGCGCGAGGACGGCTTGCCCAGATAGGCCCAACTGGCCGCCTCCACGCCTTCGACCGTGCCGCCGAACGGCGCGCGGTTGAGATACAGGGCGAGAATCTGCGCCTTCGACAGATGCGTTTCCAGTTGCAGCGCACGCAGCATCTGCCGGCTCTTGGCCCACAGGCTGCGACGATGTTCGCCGGGCTCGGCATCGAGAATGCGCGCGACCTGCATGGTCAACGTCGATCCGCCCGACACCACCCGCCCGCTGCGCAGCCACTGCCCGGCCGCGCGCAGCATCGCCACCGGGTTGATGCCCGGGTGCTTCCAGAACCAGCGGTCTTCGTAGTTCAACAGCGCCTGCAGGTACAGCGGCGAGACCTGCTCGGCGCTCACCGGATAACGCCACACGCCGTCGCGGTCGGCGAAGGCGCGCAGCGGCGTGCCGTCGCGCGCGACCACCACCGCGCCGGCATCGCGCGGTTTCGGCAGGGGCAGCGGGAACGCCAGGTCCAGCAGCATCGCCGCGATCGTCAGCGACAACAGCGCCAGCAGGGTTTTCAGCGCGAACCGGCGCGCGCGGCCGCGTGCGGCGGCGCGAGGGGATTCGGTGGCGGCGGGCGATGTGGACAAGAGCGGCTGGCGATGAGGTCAAGGCAACGAAGGTGAAGCGCTTGCGCGCAGGGTACGCGGCCGGCCGGCGCGGACATCGCGGCCGCGGCGTCCGCGCTCACTCGCCCATGTCGTGTTCTTCGTGATCGGCCAGATACAGCTCGCCTTCGATCAGACGGAAGTTCATGTGATAGCCCACTCCGCCGCTCTCGGGCCACTGCAGCATGGCGGTGGCATCGATCACGTAGCTGCCGCCGGCGACTTCGGCCATGGCGCCGTCGGGCGCCAGATCGATCTGCAAGGCGCGTTCGCCCGGCGCGGCGGCGGCGCGCGGGGTGACCGAGGCGAAGCGCCGGTGCTCGTCTATCCGGCTCAGCTGCACGTGGCTGAGCATGCCGACGGTATCGATGAAGGCGCGGCGCCGCTGCGCGTCGGCGAACACGGCTTCGGGTTCGGCGGCGTTCTTGTCCGCGGCCGCGGGGGCCGGGCGCAGATGTGCGGCGAGATCGCTGTCGCGGCCGGCCTGCAAGGCCTCGCGCATGGCCTGCAATTGCGCGATCACCCGCTCCTCCGGCGATTGTTCGACGACCCGGCGCAGCGCCTTGCCGTCCCATTCGAAGGCGTAGTAACCCAGCGTCTTGGGAAACGGCAGCATGCACGCCTCCAGGCCGTCGACCCACAGGCGGCCGTCGCGGATTCCGCGCACCTGCGGGCAGTCGGCGAACAGGTCGGTCTGGTCCGGCTGCAACTGCAGGCCGTCCTTGCGCGCCAGCAACAGGCGCACGCGCTTGGCGACGTGGCGCATCGCGCCTTCCTCGCCGATGCCGTATTCGATCACCACATCGTTGCGGCCGTCGCGGTCGAGATCGCCGACGAAATGGTCCACGTAGAAGCGGTCGAATCCGGGATCGGTCTTGCGCACGATCGCGTCGGCCTGCTCGATCAGCGGGGCCAGCGGCGGGGTGTCGTGCGGCGAGGTGCCGCCCCAGTTCAAGGCCGGGTCCGTGGCCGGACTGGCGGAGGCATCGGCGGTTTTAACCGGCGCCGCCGGTTCGACCGCGCCGCCTTTGCCGCCATCGCCGCCGCAACCCGCCAGCGCCAGCAACGCCGCCAGCGACGCGGCGCGCGCGGCGGGAAGCGCGAAGCTTCCCGCCTGGAACGCCGGACTCACGGCTGGCGCACCGACAAGCTGGCCGGGCTGGCTTTGCCGACGCCGCGCAGCTCGGGACGGTACATGTCCTCGACCAGCGACGGCGGCACCGTGTAAGTACCCGGCGTCACCGCGCGCACCAGGTAGAACACGCGCGCGGTCTGGTTGGCGTCGAGCTTCAGCGCGGCGATGTAGCGATCGTCGCGGAACTCTTCGTGCTTGACCTCGGCGGCGCTGGAGCGCTCGGAGACTTCGATCCCGTCCACCACCACGCCGGCCCATTGTTTGCCGTCGCCGAGATTGAAGTTCTCGATCTCAAGGCCGGCCGGCAACAGATCGGTGAGCAGCGCATCGGGCATGGCGCTGTGGGCCTTGATCTTCACCTGCACGATCAACGCCTCGCCCTCGACCAGACTGCCGCCGCTCCAGTCCTTGCCCTCGGTGGTGTAGTACTTGCGCGCGACCTCGATCTGCGAATCGTCGGCGGCCGGCGCGGTGCGCGGCACGCCGGCGACTTCGAAGCTGGCGTACAGCGGCGGCTGGCCGCTGGGCGCGAAGCTCACGCCGGAGGCGAGCGTGGCGTAATCGAACACGCGGCCGATCAGCTTGGCCGGATCGGCGTCGGTGGAGGCGCCGGCCACGGTCCAGCGGCCGGAGATCTGCTTGCCCTGCTCGGCCATCAAGGCCTTGCCCAGGCGCGCCAGCGCGACCTGTTCCTGCGTACTCAGATACAGCCAGCCGCTGTTGCGGCGCGCATCCAGGTCGCGGCCCATCGACACCGTGCGCGCGTCGTATTCGGGCTGCGACAGCTTGTGCTCGTGCACCAGCGCGATCATCAGCGCGTCGTCGCGCAGGCGGCTGCCGTAATCGCCCAGATACGGCGGACGCTGGGCCGGATCGCGCGCGAAGCCTTCCTTGATCGCCTTGCCGCCGCGCGCCTTGTCGCCCTGCAGCGACAGCGCCAGGCCCAGGTGCACCAACGGCAGACCGGTCAGACTCTGCTTGCGATCGTTGTCGTACAACGCGCGCAGCGTTCCCAGCGGCGCGCGGTTGACGCGGGCCAGCACGTAACCGGCGTGGGCCTGATAGGCGAACTTCAGATGCTCGCGCCGGTCGTAGCCGTAGAACGAGGCATTGCCGGAGAGCAGATCCTCGCTGAGCACCTTCAGCGCTTTTTGCAGCATCGCCTCGGGCACGGCGAAGCCGCCGTCGCGCGCATCGAGCAGGAACTCGACCACATACGGCGTCAGCGCCGGATTGACGGTATCGCCGTCGCCCCACATCGAGAAATGGCCCGAGGCGATCTGCATCGCCGCCAGACGCCCGAACGCGCCTTCCATGCGCGCGCGCCGCTGTTTGGCGTCGATGCCCTTGACCCCGAGCATCTTCGCCGTGGCATCGTCCAGTTCCAGCGCGGCATAACCCTTGCTGGTGGTCTGCTCGGCGCAGCCGTAGGGATACTCCAGCGCGCCCTGCAAGGCGCTGGCGAAGGGAATCGGCGGCAGCGCGCTGACCACCATGCGCGCGTTGACCGAATCGGGCATCAGGCCGTCGGCGAAATCGGTGCCGAGCTGGATCGCGCCGATCTCATCGAGCACGCGGGTGCGCGAACGCAGCACCGACGGCCAGGCCGGACGCACCGGCAGGTCGTAGCGGCGGTCGACCTTGTAGCCGTTGCCGTCCACCCGCACCCGCACTTGCGCGGTGGTGTAGCCCTCGCGCGCAACGACCGGGAACGTCAGGGTCTTCTTGGCTTCCACGCCCAGGCTGAGCTTGTGCTCGCCGTCGCTGAGCGACAGCGGGCCGATGCCTTCGACCTTGACCGCGAACTCGCCCGGCTTGCCGGTGAAGTTCTGCACGTCGAGGGTGACGTTGCTCTTGTCGCCCGGCGCCAGCACGCGCGGCGTGCTGGCTTCGGCCAACACCGGCGCGCGCACCACGGTCTCGGCATCCTTGTTGCCGTAACTGCCGCCGGAGTAGACCAGGGCCGACACCCGCACGGTGCCGTTGAAGTCGGGCACGGCCAGCTTGATCCGGGCGATGCCCTGCGCGTCGAGCTTCACCGGCCCCGCGAACAGGTCCACGGTCTGCACCCGCGCGGTCGGACGCCGCGCCTGCGGCAACGCCTCCAGCGCCATGTCGCCGCCGAAGCGGATCTTGGCGGTGTCGCCTTCGTAGCTTTCGATCACCCGCCCGTACACGTCGTAAGCGTCCACGCCCAGGCGGCGCTGCGCGAAGAAATGCGCGGCCGCGTCCGGCACCGGGAAGCGGGTGATGTTGAGGATGCCGACATCGACCGCGGACACGGTGACGTAGGCGTCCTTGCCGGCCAGTTGCGGCGCGCTGACGATCACCGGCAGATCCTGCTCGGGCTTCATCAGCTTGGGCACGTTGAGGCCGACGGCGATCTTGCGATCGCGCCGGTCCATCGGCACGTGCACCACGCCGACCGCGCGCGCCGGGGTGATCTTGCTCGGCGCACTGCCGCCGCGGAACACCAGCGCGGTGACATAGATGTCGTGACGCTCCCAATCGGCGGTGACCGGAATCTTGAACTTGCTGCCGGCCTTGGCTTCGATCGCCTGCACGTAGAGCATGCGGTCGGCTTCCACCATCAGCAGGCCGGGGCCTTCGTGCGGCGGGGTGATCGCGACTTCCAGCGTGTCGCCGGCCTTGTACGAGGTCTTGTCCAGCGCCAGCTTGACCTTGTCCGGGCGCGCGTCCAGGCCGCGGTTCTGATCGTCCCAGCTCCAGCCGGCGCGGAACGGATAACGGGTGGTGAGCTTGGTCGCCGGATCGAACACGTCCAGGCGGTATTCGCCCCACTCCACCGGGAAGCTGAGCTTGGCCACCGAGGCGCCGACATCGACGTTGCGCACTTCCACGTCCTGATAGCGGCGGGTGAAGTCGTAATCCCAGCCGCCGTCGTCGGCGTAGTTCCAGTGGTAGTCGCGATGCTCGCGCACCAGGGTCACGCGCAGGCCCGTGGCCGGACGCGTCTTGCCGTCGCTGCCGACGCGGGTGATCTCGAAGCCGGCGTTGCCGTTGCTGTCGGTGCCATCCTTGTCGTCGAACAAGGGCCGCACGCCGACCAGCGCATCGGCCGGCCACAACACCCGCTTGACGCTGCGGTTGACGCTGCGGCCGCCGGTTTCGTACACGCTGCCGGTGACGATGGCGGCGATGGTGCTGACCGGCTTGGCTTCGTCCGGCAGGGCGATGTCCTGGGTCAGCTTGCCTTGCTCGTCCAGGGTCGTGTCGATCACGTCCTTGGCTTCTTTCGGCAAAGTCAGGGTCGGATCGCCGAAGAAATAACCCGGCAGTTGTTCCAGCGGATGCTGCTCGACCGCGACGGTCATCTTCGCGGTAAAGCGATTGCCCGCGGCCGGCGCGCCATACAGATAGGCCGCGTCCACGCCGAGCTTGAACGGCTGGCCGGGCTTGAGCACCGGCTGCGCGCTCAGGTCCATCTTCAGCCGCTCGGGCAGGAATTCCTCGATGCGAAGGGTCATGCCCTGCACCGCTTCCTTGCTGCTCGGATCGGTGCGGAATTCAACGCGCCAGCGGCCGGTGGCGGCATCGGCGGGAATCAGCTGCGAATGGCGCACATAGCCCTGCGCATCGGGCTGCAGGCGCGTTTCCAGGAAGGTCTTGCCGTCGGGCTGCACGTAGCGCAGGAACACCGGCTGCAGGGCCTTGCCCTTGGCGTCGATCGGCTTGCCGTCCTGATCGCGCAGCAGCGCCGACAGGCGCACGGTCTCGCCGGGACGGTACAGATCGCGGCCGGACCAGGCGAACACGTCGAACCAGGCCTGCTCGCGGCCGGCGACGGCGAATTCGGACAGATCCAGCGCCGGCTGGTTGAACGGCAGCATCGACACGTCGCTGCCCTTGCTCGCGATCAGCACATGGCCGGCGTCGAGCTTGTAGCCGAGCATGGCGTTGCCGTTGCCGTCGGTCTCGCCCTTGAGCACCGGCTCGCCTTGCGCGTCGATCACTTTCAACGTCACGCCGCCGACCGCGCCGCCTTTCTCCAGCGAGGCCACGTGCACGAACAGCTTGTCCTTGTAGGCGCGCGCATGCAGGCCCAGGTCGCTGACGGTGAAGAAAGCGGTCTCGAACTCGTCCTTGAACTGGCCGGCGCGCTTCATCACCGCGAAGTACAGGCCCGGTTCCTGCAGTTCCTTGATGTCCTGCAGCGGCAGATAGGTCAGCACGCGCTCGTTGGGCTTGCCGCCCAGCACGAAGCGATTGACGTAGACCGGTTCGGCCAGCTTGGACAGCGGCTTCTTGTCGTCCCAGTCGCGCTCCAGTTCCCAGCTGCCCTTGCGGCCGCCGCGCTGGTATTCGGAGAAGAACTTCGGCAGTTCCTTTTCCTTGACCCGCAGGAATTCGACATCGACCTCCGGCACGTTGATCGACACCACCGGCAGGCCGCGGCTGTCGCGCGCCGGCAGCACGCTGCCCTGCGAGGCGAAACCGACCACCGGGTCCAGCGGGCCGGTGTAGACCTGCTTGCTGATCGGCTGGCCGATGCGGTCGCCGGCGGCGGCGGTCAGGCCGGCCTTGATCGTGACGGTGTAGTCCTTGCTCGCTTCCACGTGCGGGAAGCGCAGGATCTTGCCGCCGTCGTCCAGCACCCAGCCGCCCTGCACGGCCGCGCCGTTCTTGTCGGTCACCGCCAGCAGTTCGTCGAAGCTTTGCGTGCCCACCAGCGGCTGGCTGAATTCCAGCGCGATCGCCAGTTCGTCGCCGCGCTTCTGGTCCGGATAGGCGGCGACCAGGGCGAAGCCCTTGACCGCTTCGCGCTTGGCCTGGATCGCTTCGCCGCTGACCGTGGGCAGCTGGCCGGTGGTGTCGCGCTTGCAACCGGCGACCAGCGCGGTCGCGGCGATCAGCAGCGCCGCCGCGGTGCGCGCCCAAGCGCCGGCGCGCGGCGCGGAGAGGTTCGAGAGAGCGGTTTTATCCGCGAGTCCATCCAGGGGCTTAGCGCGCATCATGCGTATCTCTCAGGAAACTGCGACTGAGTATAGAACGAGCGCATGCAGGCGGTAATCGCGCAGCGAGCTGTGTCGCGGCGGCCGGCGGTGCGCGATCGGCGAGGTCGGCGCGGGGTTGCGTATCGCCAGCTTGAGTGCGCGTTACGGCGATGCGCTCGCGGGCTCATCGCGGACATGTCGCGCCGTGGTTCGATCCGCGTTTTGTGCCGGCGCACAAATTTCGGCCATATACCCCGGGCATTACTAAAAGTTATGGGCGGACCTGCGTGACCGAGAGTGCTACGGCTGGTCGCATATTCGCGGCGACGGCTGTCACGGCGTGGCATTGACTAATCCCATCGACAGTGAATTTCGACTCGCCGAAGTAATTGCGGCGGCGGTGCCAGGCTCGCGGCCTGGCCGCGAAATTCAATCGCGATCACATTATCTGGCCGCCGCTGCTTAAAAATCGACCTGCCGGCCCTTATTATTTATGCTGCACTGCAACATTAGCGTTGAAACATTATTACCAAAGATATTATTCGGTGCGTAAACAGGGAAAATAGCCAAGCCCAAGCGGCGCAAGGCTTTCAGCCCAATCCCCTCCTCCGCCGGGAAAATCACCGCCGACGGCTCCATGTGATCGCCGCCGTCCGATTTGACCGATCTTCCGGCCGATCCCTAGCGTCGATTCCGTCGAACGGCCTTGCCGCGCGGCATCCGCGCAAATCCCTCTCCCAATCGGACGCGGATACGAAACATCGCGAACCGGCCGCGAATAACGCGGCCGTCATTTAATCACTCACTTCGGGGTATTAACGATGAACCGCAACGTATCGGTACTGAGCTTCGCTGTTTCCCTGGTCCTCGCCGCCGGAGCCGCCGGAGCGGCCCAACGCGTGGATCTGCACAGCGTGGACGTCGCCAAACTCGACCAGCAATTCAAGGCCGCCACCGCCAAGTCCGGGGTCGCCGCCAAGGCCAACGTGCGCCACGCCGAACTGATCGCGCTGGACGCCGACTCGGCCCTGAGCCAACTCAAGAGCAGCCAGGACGCCGACGGCTCGCACAACTATCGCTACCAACAAAGCTTCCGCGGCGTGCCGGTGTTCGGCGAGCACGTAGTCGTGCGCGAAGACGCCCAGGGCAACGTGCGCGCCCTGTTCGGCCGCTCGGTCGCCGGCCTGGCCGCGGACCTGCCGACCCTCGACGCCAAGCTCAGCAGCGCGCAGGCCCTGAGCCTGGCCAAGGGCGCCGCGCTCGGCAAGCGCGCGGCCACGCTCCGCGTCAGCAACGAGAACAGCCGCAAGGTGATCTACCTCGACGATGCCGACCGCGCCCATCTGGCCTACGCGGTCGATTACTTCGCCGACGCCCCCAAGGGCGGCGAACCGACCCGGCCGTTCGCGATCATCGACGCGCGCAGCGGCCAGGTGCTCAAGCAGTGGGAAGGACTCACCCACGAACTGGTCGGCACCGGCCCCGGCGGCAATCAGAAGATCGGCCAGTACGAATACGGCAGCGGCGGCCGTCCCTTCCTCGATGTCACCCGCAGCGGCAGCACCTACACCTTCAACACCGCCAACGTGAAGACGGTGAACCTCAACGGCGGCACCAGCGGCTCGACCGCGTACTCGTACGCCGGCCCGCGCAACACGGTCAAGACCATCAACGGCGCCTACTCGCCGCTCAACGACGCGCATTACTTCGGCAAGGTCGTGTTCGACACCTACCAGGCCTATCTGGGCCTCTCGCCGCTGACCTTTCAGCTGAGCCTGCGCGTGCACTACAGCACCAACTACGAAAACGCGTTCTGGGACGGCCGCGCGCTGACCTTCGGCGACGGCCGCACCACCTTCTATCCGCTGGTCTCGCTCGACGTGGTCGGCCACGAAGCTTCGCACGGCTTCACCGAGCAGCAGTCGGGCCTGATCTACTCCGGCCAGTCCGGCGGCATCAACGAATCGTTCTCCGACATCGCCGGCGAGGCGGCCGAGTTCTTCTCGCGCGGCCGCAACGACTTCCTGGTCGGCGCGGACATCTTCAAGGCCTCCGGCCGCGCGCTGCGCTACTTCGACGATCCGACCCGCGACGGCCGCTCCATCGGCCACGCCAGCAACTACACCAACGGCCTGGACGTGCACTACTCTTCGGGCGTGTTCAACAAGGCCTTCTACATCCTGGCCAACAAGCCGAACTGGGGCACGGTCAAGGCGTTCAAGGCTTTCGCCAAGGCCAACAAGGACTACTGGACGCCGAGCACCAACTTCAACCAGGGCGGCGTCGGCGTGCGCCAGGCCGCGGCCGATCTGGGCTACAGCACCGCCGATGTGGTCAACGCGTTTTCGCAGGTCGGCGTGAACGCGCAATAAGAACGCGCGGCTCTTGCCGCGGCGCTCATGCCGACCTCCCGGCGTGCGCCGTCGCGGCTTGCGATCGCGACGGCAACAACGAAAACCCCGGCCTCGGCCGGGGTTTTCTTTTGCCGGCGCGGCAATCGCGCGG
The DNA here is from genome assembly GCF_052113885.1 of Lysobacter sp. TAB13. Taxonomy (NCBI): domain Bacteria; kingdom Pseudomonadati; phylum Pseudomonadota; class Gammaproteobacteria; order Lysobacterales; family Lysobacteraceae; genus Lysobacter; species Lysobacter sp. TAB13. Next base: position 309,920 of record NZ_JBFRDR010000006.1, read on the forward strand.
TGTGCGCGCACGCAACGCGAGCCGATCGCTCCGGGCTCGACCCGGCCAGATCACCACGCCCGGTTCGAAGCCGGCCGCCACCGCCGTAGTGCGGCGCCGTTCCGGTTTTCGCAAAACGCCTTCGGCTTATGAATAAACATAATAATCGAATAGTGCTATGCAGCCTGCAGAACCATGCGTGCAGGGGTCACACCAGCCGATGGACATAATCGCTCTAGCGGTGAACTGCGCAATTCGACAGAAACGCACGCAATCGTCGATATGCACACCGCCCGGGGATTTAAGGCACTTCGACGACTGCAGTCACATTAATCCAACGCACCAAGGCGGCCGCACCCTACCCGGGGTTCGCAATACCTTGCTGCAGCGCAGCAACATAAGTGAAATATTATTACGGCGATTTTCAACCGCCCCATTCGGGCGGCAATCGCCGCGAGCGAGGCGGCAGAACGCTTTCAGAAGAAATCATGTTGCGGACGCACACGCACAGGTCGCACTCGGTTTGTGACCTTCGTACCCGTCGTTGACGGCTTTTTCGGCTCGTCCATAGCGTCCCTCCGCCGCGCTACGCGTCAGCGCGGTATCCGCATCGAAGTTCGACGACACGCACGGCCTCGGGCACGGATCGCCGGAGGCGGCGCGTGCGAACTACGGGGGAGCGGATGCACGAGCAATGAGAGCCGGCCGCGAATGCGGCCAACATCCACACTCGTTTAGGGGTAATTCCAGTGAATCGCAACGTATCGCCGACTGCCCTGTCCTTCGCCTTGTCGCTCGTCCTCGCCTCCGGTGCCGCCGGCGCCGCTCAGCGCGTCGATCTGCACGGCCAGGACATCGCCAAGCTCAACCAGCAGTACAAGGCCGCCGTCGCCAAGTCCGGCGCCGCCGCCAAAGCCAACGTGCGCCACGCAGAACTGATCTCGCTCGACGCCGACTCCTCGCTGACCCAGATCAAGAGCAGCCAGGACGCCAACGGCACCCGTAACTATCGCTATCAGCAAAGCTTCCGCGGCGTGCCGGTGTTCGGCGAGCACGTGGTCGTCAGCGAAGATGCTCAAGGCAATGTGCGCACGCTGTTCGGCCGCTCGGTCGCCGGCCTGGCCGCCGAACTGCCGGCCACCGCGCCGAAGCTGAGCAGCGCGCAGGCGCTGGATCTGGCCAAGAGCGCCGCGCTCGGCAAGCGCCTGGGCGCGCTGCAGGTGCGCAACGAAAGCAGCAAGCAGATGATCTACATCGACGATAACGGCCGCGCGCACATGGCCTATGTCGTCAACTACTTCGCCGACGCGCCCAAGGGCGGCGAGCCGACCCGTCCGTTCGTGATCGTCGATGCGAACAGCGGCAAGGTGCTCAAGCAGTGGGAAGGCCTGACGCACGCTCTGATCGGCACCGGCCCCGGCGGCAACACCAAGACCGGCCAGTACGAATACGGCACCAACTTCGGGTTCAACGACGTCACCCAAAGTGGCAGCACGTGCACGATGAACAACGCCAACGTCAAGACCGTGAACCTCAACCACGGCACCAGCGGCACGACGGCGTTCTCGTACACCTGCCCGCGCAACACGGTGAAAACCATCAACGGCGCGTTCTCGCCGCTGAACGACGCGCATTACTTCGGCCATGTCGTGTTCGACATGTACAACAGCTATGTCGGCACTCCGCCGCTGACCTTCCAGCTGACGATGCGCGTGCACTACAGCAACAGCTATGAGAACGCGTTCTGGGACGGCTCGGCCATGACCTTCGGCGACGGCGCGACCACGTTCTATCCGCTGGTCAGCCTGGACGTGTCGGCGCACGAAGTCTCGCACGGCTTCACCGAGCAGCAGTCGGGCCTGGTGTATTCGGGCCAGTCCGGCGGCATCAACGAAGCCTATTCGGACATCGCCGGCGAAGCGGCCGAGTACTTCATGAACAACACCAACGACTTCCTCGTCGGTGCGCAGATCTTCAAGGCCAGCGGCGCGCTGCGTTACATGGCCAACCCGCCGCAGGACGGACGCTCGATCGGCCACGCCAGCAACTACACCAACGGCATGGACGTCCACTACTCCTCGGGCGTCTACAACAAGGCCTTCTACACCCTGGCCAAGACGGCGGGCTGGGACACGGTCAAGGCGTTCAAGGTCTTCGCCAAGGCGAACAAGGACTATTGGACCCCGAGCACCGACTTCAACAACGGCGCTTGCGGCGTGGAAACCGCCGCGACCGATCTGGGCTTCGCCAAGGCCGACGTCACCGCCGCGTTCGCGGTCGTTGGCGTCACCTGCCCCGGCGGCCCCGGCCCGGGTCCGGGCACGAAGTACACCAACGACACCGATTACGCGATCAACGACAACTCCACCGTTGACAGCCCGATCACCGTGTCCGGCCGTACCGGCAACGCCCCGACCAACGCGCAAGTGTCGGTCAACATCATCCACACCTACCGCGGCGACCTGAAGGTCGACCTGGTGGCGCCGGATGGCTCGCTGTACAACATCAGCAACCGTGCCGGCGGCAGCGCCGACAACCTCACCGGGACCTTCACCTTCAACCTGTCCAGCGAACCGCTCAACGGTACCTGGAAGCTGCGCGTGAACGATAACGCCAACGCCGACGTTGGCCGCATCGATACCTGGAGCATCACGTTCTGATCCATCGGCGACCCGCATGATCGCCTTGGAAACCCCGGCTTCGGCCGGGGTTTTCTTTTTTTCTACAAGACACCGCGCACTGTTCCCCCCTTTGAAAAAGGGGGTTAGGGGGATTTGCTGTTGCTGTTGCTTTTCCGGTAAAGCGTCAAAAGCAAATCCCCCCTAGCCCCCTTTTTCAAAGGGGGGAACTGCACGGGAGGGAACGGCACAAAATGGAACAGCGCGTTGGCTCAGAAACTCACGATCGGCTTGAACCCGCCGTAGATCATCCGCTTGAGGTCGAACGGCATCTTCTTGGGATCCATATTCGCCAACCGCGGATCGTTGATGACCAGCTTGTTGACCTTGTCGCGCTGCGCGCGCGTCTTGTACACGATCCACGAGAACACCACCACTTCCCCCGGCTTGAGCTTCACCGCTTGCGGAAACGAAGTGGTCTTGCCGGGCGTGACGTCGTCCTCGACCGTCTCCATATACGCCTGGGCGCCATGCTCCATCCAGATCTTGCCGGCCTTGCGCGCCAGCGCGCGATACGCGGCGAGATTCTTCTTCGGCACCGCCAGTACGAAACCATCCACGTAGCTCATACATCCTCCGATAGAACAGTGGCCCCTGTGTTGGACAAGCCCGCGCGATCAGTGCAGCGCAGGCGCGGTCTCTTGCGCCGTGTCCTGCGCCGGCGCGCGCAGCAACAAACCGCCGAGCAAGGCCGCGCTGAAACCGAATACCGCGCCGACCAGAAACGCGATGTGATAACCGCTGGCCAGCGCCGCGAGCGGATCGCCGCCGCCAGCGAGCGCGCCGCTCGTGCGCGAGGCCGCCAGACTGGCCAGAATCGCCAGGCCGAGCGCGCCGCCCATCATGAAAGCGGTGTTGACCACGCCCGAGGCCAGCCCCGATTCCGACGGCGCGACATCGCTCATCGCCGCCAGCAGCATCGGATTGAACGCGATGCCCGCGCCCAGGCCCAGCAACAACATGCCCGGCAGCACGTCGCGCAGGAATTCGCCGTTCACCGGCGCGCGCGCGAACAGCAGCAGGCCGACGGTCGCCAGCGCCAGGCCGAAAGCCAGGGGCCAGCGGGTGCCGAAACGCATCACCAGCTTCGCCGACAAGCCCAGCGAAAACGCCGCCATGATCAGGTTAGCCGGCAGAAACGCCAGCCCCACCTGCATCGGCGTGTAGTGCAGCACCAGCTGCATGTACAGCGCCGAGAGGAAGAACCACGCGAACATCGCCGCCGCCCACAGCACGCCGACCACGTTGGCGACCGCGACATTGCGCAGGCGGAACAGGCTCAACGGCATCAGCGGCGCGCGCACGCGCGATTCGATCCACAAGAACGCGGCCAGCAACGCCGCCGCCGCGCCCAGCAAACCCAGCGTGCGCAGCGAAGTCCAGCCGGCTTCGTTGCCGTTGACGATGGCGTACACCGCCAGCATCAACGAGGCGGTCACGGTCACCGAACCGGCCACGTCCAGATGCCCTTCGCCCTGCCCGGGCGCGGCCGGCAGCAGCTTCAAGGTGGCGGCGAGCACGATCACGCCGAGCGGAATATTGACCAGGAAGATCCAGTGCCAATTCAGCGTGTCGGTCAGCAGGCCGCCGAGCAGCACGCCGACGCTGCCGCCGCCGGCGCAGACGAAGCTGTACACGCCCATGGCCTTGGCGCGATCGGCCGGCTCGGTAAACAGATTCATGATCAGCGACAACGCCACCGCGGTGACCACGGCGCCGCCCAATCCCTGCACGCCGCGCGCGGCGACCAGGAACACCTGACTGCCGGCCATGCCGCAGGCCAGCGAAGCCAGGGTGAAAATCGCGATGCCGATCAGAAACACGCGCCGATGTCCGAACAGATCGCCCAGGCGTCCGCCCAACAGCAGGAAGCCGCCGAAGGTCAGCAGATACGCGTTGACCACCCAGGCCAGCGAGGTCTCGGTGAACTTCAGATCGGTGCGGATCGACGGCAGCGCCACGTTCACGATGGTGGTGTCGAGCACGATCATCAGCGCGCCCATGCACAGCACGGCCAGCGCGACCCAGCGGTTGTCGTGGACGCTGCGCGCGGATGAGGAAACGGATTCAGGTGTGGTCATCGGCAAATCCTGGTATCGCGCGTGATGGCGGATTGCAGCGCCGGCGAATCGAACGCGGGCGCGGTGCCGCAACGCGGGGTCGCGGACGTAAGTCGCGCGTCGCATCCGTGGCGGAGCGATCGCGCGTTCGAAAGAGGGCCGCTCCAATATCCCCACTCGTGCGCGGCCGCCACAGTGTGGTTTGTCATGTCCGGCCAGGCCGGCGGCGCGCCCATACGCGGGCGGGCGCATAACGCAACACGCCGCCCGAGGGCGGCGTGTTGTGAGCTAAAAACGGTTCTTTCCGGACTTATTCGACCGCGATCGCCTCGACCTGGATACGCAGCACCACCGCCATATTGAAGCCCCAGTCCTTGCCCGCGCTCATGCCGAACTGATCGCGCTGGAAGGTTCCGCTGGCGTCGGCGCCGCAGACTTCGCGCTTGAACATCGGATGCGGCATGCACTTGAACTTGTTGATCGTCAGCGTCAGCGGCTTGGTCACGCCGAGCAGCGTCAGTTCGCCTTCGACCTTGCCCGGCACGCCGGCCTTGAAGCCGGCGAGCTTGCCCTTGTAGGTCGCCTTCGGGAACTTGGCCGTGTTGAACAGTTCTTCTTTGTTGGCGTGTTCGTTCATCGCATCTAGGCCGAAATCCAGGCTGGCGGTATCGACGGTGACATCGACGGTGCCGCTACCGGCCTTCTTGTCGAGGGTGATCGAGCCTTCGGACTTGTTGAACTTGCCGCGCCAGGTGGACAGGCCCATGTGATCGGCATCGAAGCTGGGATAGGTGTGGGACGGATCGATCTTGTAGGTCACCGGCGCGGCGGCGGCGGCGCCGGCGAACAGGACGAGCGAGGTCATAGCGCAGAGCGTGAGCTTGTTCATGATGCGGTCCGGTGGCGAAAGTCGGGGCACGCTACCACCGGCTCGGCGCGAGTCGCAATCACGGCGGCGCGCGGAATCGCTCCATCAGTGGAGTATGCGAAAACGGTTCGGATTTACGATGCGGTGCAGCATCGGCCGGTGCGCGGGCGATGGTGCGGCGGCGGCGCAGGCCGGCATGCATCGCCGACCCCCAATCGCCCAAGCACTCATCCGCATCACCAAAAAGAAAACGCCGCCCGAAGGCGGCGTTTTGCTGGTTGCTTCAGCGTATCGCTCAGGATTCCGGCGACGGAGTGTCCTGCGCCTCGGCCGGAGCCGCGGCGACCGGCGTCGCCGGCAATTCGCCTTCGGCGCCTTCCTCGACTTCATCCAGCGAAGCATCGACGCGTTCGATGGTCTGCAGAGTCTCGTCGTCAGCCAGACGCATCAGGGTCACGCCCTGGGTGTTGCGGCCGACCTGGGAGATTTCCGCCGCGCGCGTGCGCACCAGGGTGCCGCCGTCGGAAATCAACAGCACTTCGTGGTGATCGCTGAGCTGGATCGCGCCGACCAACGCGCCGTTGCGCTCGGTGGTCTTGAGCGCGATCACGCCCTGAGTGCCGCGGCCCTTGCACGGATACTCATCGACCGGAGTGCGCTTGCCGTAACCGCGCTGACTGGCGGTGAGGATGTCGCCGTCGCCGTCGATCACGATCATGCTGACCACCAGTTCGCCCGGCGCCAGCTTGATGCCGCGCACGCCGCGGCTGTTGCGGCCGGTCGAACGCACGCCGCCCTTGCCGCGCCTGGACTTGTCCGCGCCCTCGCCTTCGCCCGCGGCTTCCGCCTCGACGCCGTCGTCGGGCGCATCCGCGTCGGCCGAATCCTCGGCCACGTCGGCATCGTCCTCGCGCCCGCTCTCGGCGAAGCGCACGGCCTTGCCGTTGCTAGCGAACAGCATGACCTCGCGCTGGCCGTTGGTCAGCGCCACGTCGACCAGTGCATCGCCGTCGTCGAGATTGATCGCGATCTTGCCGCGCGCCAGACGGAACGCGAATTCGGTCAGCGGCGTCTTCTTGACCATGCCGTTGCGGGTGGCGAAGAACACGAAGTGGCTGTCGTCGTATTGGCGCACCGGCAGCACCGCCTGCACCTGCTCGCCGGCTTCCAGCGCCAGCCAGTTGATGATCGGACGGCCGCGCGCGTTCGGCCCGGCCTCCGGCAACTGGTGCACCGGCAGCCAGAACACCCGGCCGGTGCTGGTGAAGGTCAGCAGCGTGTCGTGGGTGTTGACCAGCCACAGCTTGTCGATGAAGTCCTCGTCCTTGGTCGCCGCGGCGTTGCGGCCCTTGCCGCCGCGCTTTTGCGCGCGATAGGCGCTGACCGGCTGACGCTTGGCGTAACCCGAATGCGACAGGGTCACCACCACGTCTTCCGGCGCGATCAGATCGAGGATGTCGAGGTCTTCTTCGCTGGCGCGGATTTCGCTGCGACGCGCATCGCCGAACTCTTCCTTAAGGTTGAGCAGCTCAGTGCGGATCACTTCCAGCAGCACTTCGGGGTTCTCGAGGATCTCGATCAGGCCGCGAATGGCTTCCAGCAGCAGCTTGTATTCTTCCGTGAGCTTTTCCTGCTCCAACCCGGTCAGGCGGTGCAGGCGCATTTCCAGGATCTGCGTGGCCTGGACGTCGGTCAGCTGATAACGGCCGTCGTGCAGGCCGAACTCGGCCGCCAGATCTTCCGGACGCGAGGCCTCGGCTCCGGCCGCGCCGAGCAGCGCGCCGACCAGACCCGGTTCCCAGGTCTTCTCCAACATGCGCTCGCGCGCTTCGTTGGGATTGGCCGAGGTCTTGATCAGCTCGATCATCTCGTCGATGTTGGCGAGCGCGACCGTCAGGCCTTCCAAGATGTGCGCGCGCTGACGCGCCTTGCGCAGTTCGAAGATGGTGCGGCGGGTCACCACTTCGCGGCGGTGACGGATGAAGGCTTCCAGGATCTGCTTGAGGTTCAGCAGTTGCGGGCGGCCGTCGACCAGCGCCACCATGTTGATGCCGAACACCGACTCCATCTGCGTCTGCTGATAGAGGTTGTTGAGCACCACTTCGGCCGATTCGCCGCGCTTGACCTCGATGAAGATGCGCATGCCGTCCTTGTCGGACTCATCGCGCAGCTCGCTGATGCCTTCGAGCTTCTTTTCCTTGACCAGCTCGGCGATCTTCTCGATCAACCGCGCCTTGTTGACCTGATACGGGATCTCGGTGACCGCGATCGCTTCGCGACCGGTGTCCTCGTTGACCTCGATCTCGGCGCGCGCGCGCATACGCACGCGGCCGCGGCCGGTGCGGTAAGCGTTGATGATGCCGGCGGTGCCGTTGATGATACCCGCGGTCGGGAAGTCCGGACCGGGGATGTATTCCATCAGCGCATCCACGTCCAGGTCAGGCGCGTTGATCAGCGCGATGGTCGCGTTGATCACTTCCGACAGGTTGTGCGGCGGGATGTTGGTCGCCATGCCCACGGCGATACCGGCCGAGCCGTTGATGAGCAGGTTCGGAACCCGGGTCGGCATGACCGTGGGTTCGAGTTCCTTTTCGTCGTAGTTGGGCTGGAAATCGACGGTTTCCTTGTCGATGTCGGCCATCAGCTCATGGGTGAGCTTGGCCATGCGCGATTCGGTGTAACGCATCGCCGCGGCGGAGTCGCCATCGACCGAACCGAAGTTGCCTTGGCCGTCGACCAGCAGATAGCGCAGCGAGAACGGCTGGGCCATGCGCACCAGCGTGTCGTAGACCGACTGATCGCCGTGCGGGTGGTACTTACCGATCACGTCGCCGACGATACGCGCCGACTTGAAGTGAGGCTTGTTGCTGTGGGCGCCGAGCTCGCTCATCGCGTACAGGACGCGGCGATGCACCGGCTTGAGTCCGTCTCGTACGTCGGGAAGCGCGCGGCCGACGATCACGCTCATGGCGTAATCGAGATAGCTGCGGCGCATCTCGTCTTCGAGATTGACCTGGATGATTTCCTTGGCGAGTTCGGCCATCAGGGTTCCGTTGCGTGCGGTGGTTCGAACGACCCGGGCGAACGCAGCCGGCATTCCGTGGGGAACGCCGGTAAAACCACCGGAAACAGTCCCTCGACGGGCCTGTCCTGCAGCTCGCTCGGGGCGGCATCAAAGAGACGTGAAATCATATCACGAAACGCGCTTTCACAGGGCCCCGATTCCCACGCAGAAACAAGCACTTGGCGGGGATTTTCAGCTGCGCTGCAGCATCGCTCGCGGGGCTGGGTTGCCGGGGTGGCGCGACGGGGTTTTGCGGTGGGTCGAAGTTGCGCCGGGCGGGGTGTGGATGGGGCTTTACGCAGCTCTCTTGCGGGCGTCGTCCTGTGCAGGGGAATCCGGGGCTTTAGCGCCTGCGAATACGATTTACGCAGCCCTCAAGGGCGCCATCGTGTGGCCGCGGCTGCGGGCATGGCTGCGACATGACTAGCGGCCTTCGCAGGATGTCGTTCCTGTGAAGGCGGGCTCTGCCTTACTTCGGCGTAGCCGAACATCCAAAGCCTTCAGCGCCATTTCCCAAGGCCGTCATTCCCGCGAAGGTGGGAATCCAGCGACTTCAGCGTCATCCTCCCAGTCCGTCATTCCCGCGAACGCGGGAATCCAGAGACTTCAGCGCCATCCTTCCAGTCCGTCATTCCCGCGAACGCGGGAATCCAGCGACTTCAAGCGTTCTCGCACGAAAGGCCCTGGATTCCCGCCTTCGCGGGAATGACGATCTTGGAAGTTTCGCGGGATTGAGGCCTTGGAGGAAACGTGGGAATGACGATCTTGGGGGTTTCGCGGGATTAAGGCCTTGGAGGTAACGCGGGAATCCAGCGACTTCAGGCGTTCTCGCACGAAAGGCCCTGGATTCCCGCGTTCGCGGGAATGACGATCCTGAGGGTTTCGCGGGATTGAGGTCTTTGTAGATTTCGCGGGATTGAAGCACTTGAAGGTTCCGCGGGACTCACATCATCGAAGCCGACGCCGCATACCCCACGCACCTCCCCTCAATCCCCGAACGCCGCCTTCATCGCCGCCGCATCCGGCCGCTCGATCACCCCGCGCTCGGTCACGATAGCGTCGATCAGTTCGTGCGGTGTCACGTCGAAGACCGGGTTCCAGGCCCCCACCCGCTCAGCCGCGGTGCGGGTGCCGCCGACCGAGAACAGCTCGCCGGGGTCGCGTTCCTCGATCTCGATCAGATCGCCCGACGCGGTGGCCATGTCCACGGTCGACGACGGCGCGGCGACCATGAACTTGACGCCGTGGTGGCGCGCGGAGATCGCCAGTTGGTAGGTGCCGATCTTGTTCGCGGTGTCGCCGTTGGCGCAGATGCGGTCGGCGCCGACGATCACCCAGCCGATCTTGCCGGTCTTCATCAGGTGGGCGGCGGCCGAGTCGGCGATCAGGGTCGGCGCGATGCCGTCCTGTTCGAGCTCCCACACCGTCAGGCGCGCGCCCTGCAGCCACGGCCGGGTCTCGCCCGCGAACACCTGCGCGATGCGGCCCTGGGCCACGCCGGCGCGGATCACGCCCAGCGCGGTGCCAAAGCCGGCGGTGGCCAGCGAGCCGGTATTGCAATGGGTCAGCACGCCGCTGCCCGGCACGATCAGGGCCGCGCCCAGCGCGCCCATCCGGCGGTTGGCGGCCAGGTCCTCGTCGGCGATGGCCTGCGCCTCGCGGCTCAGGACCTCGCGCCAGTCGGCGCCGGCCGCGGCCAGCACCCGGCGCATGCGTGCCAGCGCCCAGGCCAGGTTGACCGCGGTCGGGCGCGCGGCGTTGAGGCGCTGCATGGCCGGTTCGACCGCGATCAGCGCCTGCGCGCCGTCGGCGGCGGCGATATCGCGCGCGGCCAGGACCACGCCCCAGGCCGCGGCGATGCCGATCGCCGGCGCGCCGCGCACGGTCAACGCGTGGATCGCGGCGGCGACCGCGTCGCTGTCGTCGCAGCGCACGTATTCCACCGCGAACGGCAGCTTGCGCTGATCGAGCAATTCCAGGGCCTCGCCGGTCCAGCGGATCGGGCGGATGCGGTCGTAACGGTCGAAATCGATGGCGTCGTTCATGCCCCCGAGTTTAACGGATGCATGTGTCGGTCCCGAAATCGGCCGCGTCCGCTATTGCGGGAAGGCTTTTGTGGGAGGGCCTTCAGGCCCGACGCTCTTCGCCCCAATGCGAAGCAACCCCAAGCAAACCACCGCCCCGCAAACGACAACGCCCCAGTCCTGCGACCGGGGCGTTGCGCGAATCAAACGCTCTACAAGCTAAACGCGATCAATCGACCTGGAAGCGCCCGCGGCAACCGCCGGACACCCACACGCCGGCGCGGTCCCAGCCCCAGGTCTGGCCTTCGATGCACGGCGAGCCCGAGTTCTGGCGCAGCAGGCGCACGTCGCGGCGCACGCTCATGTTGCAGCGGTTCTGCCGGTTGTTGTTTGACTCGCAGCTGATCTCCTGACCGCCGCCGCCGTTCCAACCGCCGCCGTTGCCGCCGCCATTCCAGCCGCCGCCACCGCCGTTCCAGCCACCGCCGCGTCCGGCGACGAATTCGCCGCGGCAACCCTTGTTCACCCACACCTCGCCCTGACGCGAGCCCCAGCTCTGGCCCTCGATGCACGAGGTGCTGGACAGCTGGCGCTGCAGGCGCGCGCGATTACCGTCGATGGGACAGGTGCGATAACGGCCGCTGTCGGATTCGCAGCGCACGACTTCGCCGCTGCCGTTGCCGCCGCCGTTCCAGCCGCCGCCACCGCCGTTCCAACCGCCGCCGCCGCGGCCCAGTTCGAATTCGGCGCGGCACCCTTCCGAAACCCACACGCTGCCGCGATCGTAACCCCAGCTACGGCCCTGGATGCAGGAAGACTTGGACAACTGGCGCGACAAGCGCACACCGCCGCGCGTGTCGGCATCGCAACGGCGCTGACGGCCGCTGTCGGATTCGCAACGGATCACATTGCCGCCGTTGCCGTAGTCGTCGTACTGCGGCGCGGCCTGGACGGCGCCGGCGGACAGGCCCAGGCCGATTACCAAACCCATACCGGAAAGCATGCGTGCGGACATGTAGGTGCTCCTTGTCGTTGTCGATTTGCCGAGGACTCTAGCTGAGCGGGCTTAACGCCAGCCCAAGATTTCCCGTACTTCGATGGTCAAGACAGAAACAGTCCCGAAACATTCATGACTCACTAATTTTGCGCCTTGTTTTGCGCCAAATCTCCGCCGTTGGTCGTATGACCTTCGGCCTACGCGGTGCCATCCGCGCGCAATGTTGCGCAACTATTGCGCAGTGCATCAACCGCCGCTGCGGCGGAAGTCGAGTTCGAATTCGGCCCGGCACCCGTCTTCCACCCACACGCCGTGCGCATCGAAACCCCAGCTGCGGCCTTCGACGCATTCCGACTTCGACAGCTGCTTGACCATGCGCACGCCGGTGCCGGTTTCGCCGTCGCAACGGCGCGCGCGGCGGTCCAGCGATTCGCAACGCAGCACGTTGGGCGGCGCGGCGGCTTCGGGTTCGGGCTCGGCGCCGAGCAAGCGGAATTCGCCGCGGCAACCGCCGGCGACCCACACGCCGCTGGCGTCGGTGCCCCAACTTTGATTGCGCAGGCAAGGTTGTTTGGACAATTGCTGGGCCAGTGCGACACCGGCTTCGGTCTGGGCCGGACAATGGTTCCAGCGCCCGCCGCGAGACTCACACTTGATCACCCGCGCGCCGCTGGTGCTGCCGGCGCCGCTGCCGCCCTTGCCGAGCACGAAGTCGGCCGCACAGCCTTGCGACACCCACACACCGCCGCGATCGGCGCCCCACGTGGTGCCTTCCACGCACGGCTTGCCCGAGGTGCGCCGGATCAGGCGCACGCCGCCGCGCGTGTCGGCCGGGCATTGCACGGTTTCTTCATTGCTGGATGCGCAGCGCAATACATCGCCGCCGTAAAGCCGTTCGCCGGCCGGTTCCGCGCGCACCGTGCCGGCGCACGCCATCGCGGCGAACGCAAACAGATGGATCGCGGCTTTCACATTGCGCATGCATGGCCCCCGCACCCGATGCGGTCACTCTAACCGCGAACTGCTAACTTGCAATGAAAAACACAGGGACGGCGGCCCGTGTGAAGCACGGGGTTCATCGCGGTCAAGCACGCGTGAAATCGAAGGCCAGCACCTCGGCGATGCGATCGGTGCCAAGCATCGCCATCAGCAGCCGGTCCATGCCCATGGCGACGCCGGCGCAATCGGGGAAACCCGCGCCCAGTGCGCTCAGCAAGGCCTCGTCGCGCGGCGGCGCGGCGACGCCGCGCTGAACCCGCACGGCGCGGTCGCGATCGAAGCGCGCGCCCTGCTCGCCCGCCTCGGCCAGTTCGTGGTAGCCGTTGGCCAGTTCCAGCGGGCCCAGGTACAACTCGAAACGCTCCGCGACCGGGTGGCCGTCGCCGTCGTCGCGCAGCCGCGCCAGCGCGCACTGCGAGGCCGGGTAGTCGTACACGGCGAGCAATTCGTCGCGCGCGAACGAGGGCTGCAGGCGATGGGTCATCAGCAGGTCGAGCCAGTCGTCGCGGTTGAGTCCGGACGGATCGATCACGACGTCGCCCAGCGCCGCGCGCAGTTGCGCTTCATCGGCGGTGAACGGGTCCAGATCCAGCCGCTGCCGATACAGATCGCGATAGGTCACTTCGCGCAAGCCGGCATCGCGCCCGACCAGGGCCAGGGCGCCGCGTACCAGTTGCGCGGTTTCGCCGATCAGGCGGCGATGATCCCAGCCGGTGCGGTACCACTCCAGCATGGTGAATTCCGGATTGTGGCGGCCGCCGGCTTCGCCGTCGCGGAACACCCGGCCCAGCTCGTAGCAATCGCCGAACCCGGCCGCGAGCAGGCGCTTGAGCGCGAACTCCGGCGAGGTGCGCAGCCAGCGCGTGCGCGGCGCGCCGTCGGTGCGGCCGCTGAATTCCAGGGTGAACGAGGCGATATTCGGATCGGTGTTGCCGGCCACGGACATCGCCGGGGTTTCGACCTCGATCACCCCGCGCTCGGCGAAATACGCCCGCACCGCGGCGTTGAGCCGCGCGCGCAGGCGCAACGCATCGAAGCCCGCCGACGGCCGCCAGCGAGAATCGCCCGCACTCATTCGTTGTCGGCCAGGAACGCGAGCAATTTCGCTTCGTCCCAGATGTCCACGCCCAGCTCCTGCGCCTTGTCGAGCTTGGACCCGGCCTCGGTGCCGGCGACGACGAAGCTGGTCTTCTTCGACACGCTGCCGGCGACCTTGGCGCCCAGCGCTTCCAGACGGGTCTTGGCTTCGTCGCGGGTCAGCGCGCTCAGCGTTCCGGTCAGCACCGCGGTCTGGCCGTCGAGCGGTCCAACCGAAGAGGAAGAAACAACAGGCGTCAACGCATCCAGCCGCTTCAGCGCGTCCCCTACCCGCGTCAACAACTGCGAATTCTCATCCACGCTCAACCACGACACCAACGCCTGTGCACTATCGGCCGGCAAACCGGCAGTGATGTACGAATGCTCGGGCGCATCGCGCAGCTTCTCCGCACTGTCGAACGCCGTCGCCAATTGCTCGGCGCGAATCTTGGTGACCTTCGGGATTTCCAGATCGACCAGCAAGGTCGCCAGGTTCAAACCATCGCGCAGCTTCGGCGACGGCGCGTGGGTGTCGCCGATCAGCACGCCGCGGGCGAGCAGATCGTCGATCACCTGCTGATTGCCGGGCTGGTCGAAGAAATGGCCGAGCGAACGCGCCACTTCGCCGCCGACGTCGGGCAGGCGCTTGAACACCGGCCACGGCAGTTGGCGGATCAGCTGCAGATCGCCGAGCCAGATCGACAAGGCCTTGGCCGTGCTTTCGCCGACGTGCTGGATGCCGAGCGCGAACAAGAAGCGCTCCAGGGTGGTCTTGCGGCTGTGGTCGATCGCTTCGATGAGGTTGTCGGCCCATTTGGTCGCGACCTTGCCGGCCTTGACCGTCTCCGGCGTGGTGCCGTCGCGCTCGTCGGCGCGGCGCTTCATCTCCAGCAGATCGTCCAGGGTGAGCTTGAACAGATCCGCGACCGATTGCAGATAGCCCAGGTCCGACAAGTCCTCGATATAGCGGTCACCCAGGCCTTCGATATCCATCGCCCGGCGCGAGGCGAAGTGGCGGATGGCTTCCTTGCGCTGCGCGGGGCAGCTCAGTTCGCCCGAGCAGCGCCACGCCGCCTCGCCTTCCTCACGCACGATTTCCGAACCGCACACCGGGCATACCGTCGGCATCTGCCACTGCGGCGCATCGGGCGCGCGGTACTCGGGCACGACCCGGACGATTTCCGGAATCACGTCGCCGGCGCGACGCACGATCACCGTATCGCCGACGCGCACGTCCAGACGCGCGATCTGGTCGGCGTTGTGCAAGGTCGCGTTGGTCACCACTACGCCTGCGACCTGCACCGGCTTGAGCCGCGCGACCGGTGTCGCCGCGCCGGTGCGGCCGATCTGGATTTCGATCGCCTCCAGCACCGTGGATTGCTCCTGCGCCGGGAATTTGTGCGCGATCGCCCAGCGCGGCGCGCGCGAGACGAACCCCATCTCGCGCTGGCCGGCGTAGTCGTCGAGCTTGTAGACCACGCCGTCGATATCGAACGGCAACGAGTCGCGCTTGGCGCCCATCTGCCGGTAGTAACCGAGCAGGCCCTCGCTGCCGGCGACCACGCCGCTTTCGCCGCTGACCGGGAAACCCCATTCGCGCAATTGCTTGAGCGTGGCCGAATGCGTGGCCGGCAACGTATAGCCTTCGACCACGCCGACCGCGTAGGCGTAGAACGCCAGCGGCCGCTGCGCGGTGATGCGCGGATCGAGCTGGCGCAGCGAACCGGCGGCGCCGTTGCGCGGATTGGCCAGGACCTTGCCGCCGTCCTTGAGCGCTTTTTCGTTGTAGGTCTTGAACGCGGCCAGCGGCATATAGACCTCGCCGCGCACTTCCAGCACCGGCGGCCAGCCTTTGCCGCGCAGCTTCATCGGAATGGCCTTGACCGTGCGCAGGTTGAGGGTGACGTCCTCGCCGGTGGCGCCGTCGCCGCGGGTCGCGCCCTGGACGAACTGGCCGTTTTCGTAGCGCAGGCTGATCGCCAGGCCGTCGAGCTTGGGTTCGACCGAGAACTCGGGCGCTTCGATGTCCAGGCGCTCGACGATCTTGCGCACGAAGTCGGCGACTTCCTCGTCGCTGAAGGCGTTGCCCAGCGACAGCATCGGCACCTGGTGGGTGACTTGCGCGAAGGCGCCCGAGGGCGTGTTGCCCACGCGCTGGGTCGGCGAATCGGCGCTGGCCAGTTCCGGATGCGCGGCTTCCAGAGCCTCCAGCTCGCGCAGCAGGCGGTCGTAGTCGGCGTCGGTCAGGGTCGGGTCGTCGAGGACGTAATAGCGGTAGTTGGCGTCATCGAGCTGGCTGTGCAGTTCGGCGGCGCGCTTGGCGGCCTGGGTGGCGTCTTTCTTGTTGGCGGTCGTCACGGGCGGGTTGTCCTTGCGCTGCCGTTCGAGCGGGGCGACCGGCATTTTGAACGGATTTGTCACGATTGTGGGCGTTGTGGGTGTCGTGGGTTGCGACTGCTGCGTTGCAGCGCGTGGGGATGAAGATGCGTTCGCTATGGCGGCAGAAACACGCCCCCTTTGAAAAAGGGGGCTGCGCGCTGCGAGGCTTGGAGGTCTGTACCGACAACCGGCGCGCGGGGGATTTGCTTTGGCGGTGCTAAGAGCAAAAAGCAAATCCCCCCTAGCCCCCTTTTTCAAAGGGGGGAAGAGACTTCGGGGGGACGCGGGGATGTGCTGGCGCAAATGCGGGCGCGGAAATATGCCCCCTTTGAAAAAGGGGGCTGCGCGCTGCGGGGCTTAGAGGTCTGTACCGACAATCGGCGCGCGGGGGATTTGCTTTGGCGGTGCTAAGAGCAAAAGCAAATCCCCCCTAGCCCCCCTTTTTCAAAGGGGGGAAGAGACTTCGGGGGGACGCGGGGATGTGCTGGCGCAAATGCGGGCGTGGAAATATGCCCCCTTTGAAAAAGGGGGCTGCGCGCTGCGAGGCTTGGAGGTCTGTACCGACAATCGGCGCGCGGGGGATTTGCTTTGGCGGCGCTAAGAGCAAAAGCGAATCCCCCCTAGCCCCCCTTTTTAAAGGGTCTTAGGAAGCAAAGCTGTCCCATAACGCAGCTATCTTCCTGAAATGCAAAAGAAAAACAGGTACTACAGCCGTTCGAAAATCAGCGAGGCCCGATTTCGGGCGCTCGTGCGCTGTTGGGCACTGGATCTCACCGCCACCAAC